>DXFU01000048.1 GCA_019114305.1 Candidatus Hungatella pullicola
TTGTCAGAACAGTTTTGAAGGTATATTAAGCGGGGTGTCTAAGGCATGGACACAGCAGAAAGATTGGAAGAATGCAGAATTGCAGCTTGACGGCCAGGAACGTAATATGGAATTATTTTGTACCTATGAAAAGGTGGAAGAAGAGGAGGAAAGCGCAAATCAGGTTCTTAAGATAGTTTATAAGCGGACGTCAAAGGAGGTTTGCCATCTTGCATGGAAAGAATCGTGCAGCAGGAATCCGGATAGGGCAGATGTGATTTACCGTTTTCTGTCTCAGGGAATATCATGTGGGAGGGGAATCGTCCATATGTTGCAGAATCCGGATGTGTACAGGATATTTCATGACTGCCGCCATATAGACAATGAAGCCCATCTGCTTACAGGATTTATCCGATTCAGTGAAAGAGATGGAGGGCTGCTGGTGTCAGTCATCGGCCCGGAAAATGATGTTCTTCTGCTTTTAGCCCCCTTTTTTGCCGACCGGCTTCCGGAAGAAAACTGGGTTATTTATGATGAGAAAAGGAAGAAGGCAGCTGTCCATCCAGCTGGGGGCACTTGGTTTTTGGCTTCGGATGTATGGGAACAGTGGGAAGAAAGCCTTAAAAAGACGAAGAGACAGGAGAGTTATGAAGACCTTTGGAAGATTTTTCATCAGTCTATTGCCATCAGGGAGAGAGAGAATCCAGACTGTCAGAGAAGCCATCTTCCTTTCAGGTACAGATCTTATATGACGGAATTTTGACCTTGTTCGGCATTTTTCTCTGTGCTACAATAGTGCTTAGGACGAGAAGGAGGCTGGAATGTAATGAAAAGAGAGGAGTATTATCTTCCATCCAGCGATGGAAGAAGCAAGATCCATATGGTATTGTGGAAGCCGGATGGACCGGTGCGGGCGGTCCTTCAGATGAACCATGGAATGACAGAGCATATTATGAGATATGATTCTTTTGCCGGAGAGGCGGCAAAATCAGGAATTGCTGTGGTAGGGCATGATCATCTGGGCCATGGCACTACGGCAAAACAAGGGGATTTAGGCTATTTTTCACCTGAAAAAGGTCATATCTATTTAATCAAAGATATGAACAGGGTTAATTGCTGGATGAGAAAACGTTATCCCGATTATCCATATTTTATGATGGGCCACAGTATGGGATCGTTTTTGCTTCGCAGGTATTTAACCATATATACAGGGCAGAAGCTGACCGGAGCCATTATCATGGGCACAGGCGATCCGGGGTTGGGAATCCTTGCTGCGGGAAAAGCAGTTGTAAAAGTGATTGCGGCCCTAAAAGGGGGCAGATGCAGAAGTGCTTTGATTCATCAATTGGGAATTGGCAACTATAATCGTCAGTTCGCTCCCGTTCGAACTGGGAGTGACTGGCTGTCCAGAGATACGCTGTCTGTGGATCAGTTTTGTGCTGATCCTTTGTGTAATTTCCGATTTACTGCCGCCGCCTACAGAGATTTTTTCAATGTAATGCTGACATTAAAATTGGGACGGCACAGAAAAAGAATGTCTGCAGACCTGCCGATTTTGCTTATTTCTGGTGCAGAAGATCCTGTGGGAGACTTTGGACGGGGAGTAGAAAGAGTATACAAACAATATAAGAGAAACGGCACCAAAGACATCCAGATAATGCTTTATCCAGATGATCGGCATGAGATTTTAAATGAGCTGAACAAGAAAGAGGTTTATCAGGATATTATAAACTGGATTTTTGCTCATTGTACAGACTGCCTTTGCTTTTAATCTGCGCCGGTCATAAGAGCTGAGGCTGAAGGCTGTATGATCCGTGTACTTCCTTCTGATGCCTTTCTGAAAGAAAGGGAAGAGAGGTATCAGAAGGGGAGAGAGGCCGACGCAACCAGTGAGAAACTGCTTGATTTTTTCATAAGAATCAGTTATTCTAAAAGCAACATTCATTGTTCCGCATAACCGCGGATATCTCTAATTTCTATTATCATTTTTTATCTGATTTCCCATTACAATACAATAACATAATGCGAGGTGGTTGGTTGTTCAGTAAAGTTTACACTGTGGGTATTGCAGGAGTAAAGAGCTGTGAAATTTCTATTGAGAGCGATGTAAGCGATGGTCTGCCTGGCTGGTGTCTGGTTGGTTATTTATCCTCTGAAGTGAGAGAGGCTCAGGACAGAGTAAGAACAGCATTGAGAAACTGTGGTTTCTATCTTCCTGCGAAAAAGATTACCATTAACTTGTCCCCTGCCGACATAAGAAAAGAGGGCACAGCCTTTGATCTTCCTATGGCAGTATCGGTTCTTTCAGCAGGAGGACTGTTATCCTGTACGGATCTGGATCAATGCTGCTTTTCCGGCGAACTTGGATTGAACGGAGAGATTAAGCCAGTTCGAGGCGCACTTCTTATTGCCCAGAAGGCCAGAGAGTCGGGAAAAAGGTTTTGTTTTCTTCCCATACAGAATAGGAAGGAAGGTTTGGCGGCAGGCGGGATTGGGATTGTAGGAGTTTCCCATCTCAAGGAGGCGGTTTCTTATTTAAGGGGTGAGAAGGCGCTGCCGGAAAAAATGGATCTCCCCTGTAAGGAGGAGTATCCGGTTTTTTATGATGTGGATTTTTCGGAGGTAAAAGGGCAGCTGCTTCTGAGAAGGGCAGCCGAAATAGCGGCGGCAGGGATGCACAATCTTCTGCTTATTGGTCCGCCGGGAACAGGGAAGACTATGATCGCAAGGAGAATTCCCACTATTATGCCCACTTTGTCTATGAAAGAGAATATAGAAATATCAGTGGTTTACAGCATAAGCGGTCTCCTTCCGGAAGGGCGTCCTCTTTTGTCAAAAAGACCTTTTCGAAGTCCTCATCACACCATCAGCACACAGGCTTTGACAGGGGGAGGGAGAATTCCTAAACCAGGAGAGATTTCTCTGGCTTCCAGAGGCGTGCTGTTTTTAGACGAACTGCCGGAATTTTCCAGAACAGCCATAGAAGCGTTAAGGCAGCCTTTGGAAGAGAGAAGAATTGTTATATCCAGAATCTATGGTTCTTATGAGTTTCCTGCAAATGGAATGTTTGTGGCTGCAATGAATCCATGTCCCTGCGGATTTTATCCACAGAGTCAATGTACTTGTTCAGAACTCCAAGTAAGAAAATATTTGAATAAAATTTCCAAGCCTCTGCTGGACCGAATTGATATTTCTGTGGAGGCTGCTCCTGTGGCATATGAGGAGATGTATAGAGGAAAGGAGGGAGAGTCTTCCGCCTGCATGAGAGGCAGAGTGGAGAGGGCCAGTACCATACAGGAAAAGCGTTTTCGCGGAACAGACATTTATTTTAACAGCCAGATGAAGGGAACTCTTATAAAAGAGCATTGCAGACTTGGTACAGAAGAAGAAAGATATTTAGAAAGAGTATTTCAAAGTCA
This sequence comes from Candidatus Hungatella pullicola, assembly GCA_019114305.1. Classification (GTDB taxonomy): domain Bacteria; phylum Bacillota; class Clostridia; order Lachnospirales; family Lachnospiraceae; genus Hungatella_B; species Hungatella_B pullicola. Next base: position 3,399 of record DXFU01000048.1, read on the forward strand.
GAAACTTAGCGCCAGGGGATATGAAAAAATATTGAAGGTGTCCAGAACAATTGCTGATCTGGAAGAAAGCCCGGATATCCGCACCAGACATTTGGCGGAAGCCAGCGGATACTGCGGCCTAATGGAAAAATATTGGGGAGGAGCCATTGGAAGAGACTAGAAATCAGCAGCAGGCTGAAAAAATGGAAATGGAAAAAGGTTATTTATACTGGCTGTTGCAGCTTCCATGGATGGGAGCCGTGACTCTGCTTAAGCTTTATAAAGTATTTGGAAGCTATGAATGTGTATATTATATAGAAGAAACTGACTGGAAAAAAGCAGGAGTGCTGGAAGAAAGAAAATGGAAGGAAATTTTGAAATGGCGTCCTTATGTTTCCCGGTGTTTGGAAGAATTGCAATCTCTTGATCAAAAAAATATTCATTTTATCCCATTTTGGGATGAAAGATATCCCAAACGTTTGCTTCAGCTTTATGATTTTCCTGCAGGGCTTTTTCTCAAGGGAAAACTTCCTGACAGCAGTGCGCCTACGGCAGCGGTGATTGGGGCAAGAAACTGCACCAACTACGGAAGGCAGACAGCAGCCTATATGGCAAGAACACTGGCAGAACAGGGGATTGTTATTGTCAGCGGCTTGGCAAGAGGGGCAGACGGAGCGGCACATCAGGGAGCCTTGGAAGGCGGGGGAAAGACTTTGGCTGTATTAGGAAGCGGAATTGATATATGTTATCCAAAGGAGAATTATCCTCTGTACAGGAAGCTAGAGACTGAGGGGGCTATTCTCTCAGAATATCCTCTCTCCTGTCCTCCAAGGGCCTGTAATTTCCCTATGAGAAACAGAATCATAAGCGGCCTGTCAGATGTTATATTAGTAACGGAGGCCAGGGAAAAAAGCGGAACTTTAATTACGGTTAGTTTAGGACTGGAACAGGGAAAGGAGATTTTTGCTCTTCCAGGAAGAATTACAGATCCTTTAAGTGCCGGCTGCAACAGACTGTTACGAGAGGGGGCGAATCCCCTCTTGTCTCCAGACGATGTATTGGAATATTTCTCTATGGCTTATGATAAAATGTTAAGAGTTCATGAAAAAAATGAGAACGGGCTTGCCAAAAAAGAAAAAATGGTGTATAGTTGCCTCGATTTGCATCCAAGGAGTCTGGAAGAAATAGTTATGAAAAGCGGGTTATCCATAGGTGAATGTATGGATATCCTTATAAAGCTGGAGTATCAGGGATACATTCTCCAGACCTCCTATCAATATTATGGTAAGAAACTATAAGGTAAGGAGTTTGGTATGGCGAACTGTTTAGTAATTGTAGAGTCACCAGCTAAGGTGAAGACGATTAAGAAATTTTTGGGGACCAGCTATGAGGTAGATGCATCGAATGGCCACGTAAGAGACCTTCCCAAAAGTAAAATGGGGATTGATATAGAAGATGATTTTGAGCCAAAGTATATTACAATCAGAGGAAAAGGCGATATTCTGGCTAAGCTCAGGAAGGAAGTAAAAAAGGCTGATAAAATATATTTGGCAACGGACCCGGACCGGGAAGGAGAAGCTATTTCCTGGCATCTGATGAAAGCACTGAAGTTAGATGAACTTTCATCGAAACAGGTGTACAGAATAAGCTTTAATGAGATTACCAAGAACGCTGTAAAGGCTTCTCTTAAGGCTCCAAGAACCATTGACATGAATCTGGTAGATGCTCAGCAGGCCAGAAGGGTGCTGGATCGTATGGTAGGATATATGATCAGTCCACTTCTTTGGGCAAAGGTAAAACGGGGGCTCAGTGCAGGCAGAGTGCAGTCTGCGGCTTTGCGCATGATCTGTGACCGGGAAGAGGAAATCAACGCATTTATTCCAGAGGAGTATTGGAATCTGGAAGCCAGTTTGAAGCAGCCGGGCAGCAAGAAGAATTTGACAGCCAAGTTTTACGGCACCAGAGACGGCAAGATGTCCATTCATCACAAAGAGGAACTGGACCAAATTCTTCAGGGACTGGAAGGTCAGTCTTATGTAGTGGAAGAACTGAAAAAGGGTGAGAGAGTGAAGAAGTCTCCGATTCCTTTTACAACCAGTACTCTTCAGCAGGAGGCCTCAAAAGTCCTTAACTTTTCCACTCAGAAGACTATGAGGCTGGCCCAGCAGCTGTATGAAGGAGTGGAAGTAAAGGGAAGAGGCACAGTGGGTCTTATTACTTATTTAAGAACAGACTCTACAAGAATTGCTGAAGAAGCGGACAAGGCAGCCAGGGAATATATTCAGGAACAATATGGAGATAAATACGTAGTGCAGGGGGAACAGGTAAAAAAGGGAGGAGCTAAAATTCAGGATGCTCATGAGGCTATCCGCCCCACAGACATTACCTTAACTCCAGCCCAGGTGAAGGAATCTCTGCAGAGAGATCTGTTCCGCCTGTATCAGCTGATTTGGAAACGCTTTACAGCCAGCCGTATGCAGCCGGCTGTTTACGAGACTACGTCTGTGAAGGTTGGAGCAGGAGAGTATCTGTTTACTTTATCCGCCTCAAGATTGTCCTTTGATGGATTTATGTCCGTATATGTCCAGGAAGATGATAAGGAAGAAAATAATATGCTTTTGGGAAAGCTGGAGAAAGGAACGGCGCTCAGTCTTGACAAGCTGGAAAGCAGTCAGCATTTTACCCAGCCGCCGTCTCATTTTACGGAAGCGTCTTTGGTTAAAGCTATGGAAGAGCAGGGGATCGGCCGTCCAAGTACCTATGCGCCCACCATCACAACTATCTTAGCCAGAAGATATGTGGCAAAAGAAAATAAAAATCTTTATGTAACTGAGCTGGGAGATGTGGTAAACCAGATTATGAAGAAAAGCTTTCCAAGCATTGTGGATATTACATTTACTGCCAATTTGGAGTATTTGCTGGATAAAGTTGGAGATGGGTCTGTACAGTGGAAAACAGTGGTACGTAATTTTTATCCCGATTTAAAAGAGGCGGTTGACAAGGCTCAGGAGGAGCTGGAATCTGTTACCATTGCCGATGAAGTCAGCGATGAAGTCTGCGATGTCTGCGGGCGGCAGATGGTAATAAAATATGGTCCACATGGCAAATTCCTGGCGTGCCCAGGCTTCCCGGAGTGTAAGAATACGAAGCCCTATCTGGAAAAAATAGGGGTTCCTTGTCCGAAATGCGGTAAGGAAGTAGTCATTAAGAAGACGAAAAAAGGCAGAATATATTATGGCTGTGAGGCGAACCCGGATTGTGATTTCATGTCCTGGCAGAAACCTTCCACAGTTAAATGCCCGCGATGCGGAGCCTATATGGTTGAAAAAGGCAGCAAGCTTCTCTGCTCTGATCAGCAGTGTGGTTACAGCATGAATAAAGAAGTAAAATAGATAATTATTAATAAAATCGAAAATCTTCAAAAAACTATTGTTATTTGCAAAAAATAGTGTTAATATTTAAATATTAGAAGGGGTATTTTGAGCTTTCCTATAATTTCTTAAGGAGGTTTTCGATTATGAGCGTTCAATTGTTGGACAAAACAAGAAAAATCAATAAGTTATTGCATAACAACAATTCACACAAAGTTGTATTCAACGATATCTGCCAGGTTTTAAGCGGAATCTTGAATTCAAACGTCCTCGTAATCAGTAAAAAGGGCAAAGTATTAGGCGTAGCTATCTGCCCGGAGGTAGAGGAAATTCAGGAACTGATAGAAGATCAGGTAGGCGGCTATGTGGATAGTATGCTGAATGAGCGCCTTCTCAGCATTTTGTCTACAAAGGAAAATGTGAATTTGGAAACTTTAGGCTTTACGGAAGAAGATATCAAAAAATATCAGGCAATTATTACCCCTATTGATATAGCAGGAGAGCGTCTGGGAACGTTGTTTATTTACAAGTCAGATACTCAGTATGATATTGATGATATTATTCTAAGTGAATATGGAACCACAGTTGTGGGGCTGGAGATGATGCGTTCCGTTAATGAGGAGAATGCAGAGGAAACCAGAAAAGTTCAGATAGTCAAGTCTGCTATTAGTACCCTTTCATTCTCTGAGTTGGAAGCAATTACCCATATTTTTGATGAATTAGACGGTAATGAAGGTATTCTGGTTGCCAGCAAGATTGCGGACCGGGTTGGAATAACCAGATCAGTAATTGTGAATGCACTTCGTAAATTTGAAAGTGCCGGGGTGATTGAATCCAGATCCTCTGGTATGAAAGGAACTTATATAAAAGTCCTCAACGATGTAGTATTTGATGAGTTGAAAGCTATCAAAGCCAGTAACGGAAAGAATGCAGCCGGACACAGAGAAATGAAAGAAATGTAAGAGCAAAGGAGCGGAGAACAGATCTGCTCCTTTTTTCTTGCGAAAAAAAAGCTTGCAGAAAGAAATAAGTTATGCTATACTCGAAAAGCTTACTAAAAATCACGTCTGTGGATTCTGACAGAAGGTGCCCCGAAAGCGGTCTCTGCGGAAGTATAAGAAACAGGCGGAAGAAAAAACCAAATGGAGGTATGACATGAGCGTTATTTCAATGAAGCAGTTGCTGGAGGCTGGTGTACACTTTGGACATCAGACAAGAAGATGGAACCCTAAGATGGCTCCTTACATTTACACAGAAAGAAACGGCATCTATATTATCGACTTACAGAAGTCTGTAGTAAAGGTAGATGAGGCATACAAGGCTGTTGCTGATATTGCGGCAGAGGGCGGCAAGATCCTTTTTGTTGGTACTAAGAAGCAGGCTCAGGATGCGATCAAGACAGAAGCAGAGCGCTGCGGCATGTACTATGTAAACGAAAGATGGTTAGGCGGTATGCTTACCAACTTTAAGACAATCCAGTCCAGAATTGCCAGATTAAAAGAAATCGAGGCTATGTCTGAGGATGGAACTTTTGATGTCCTTCCTAAGAAAGAAGTTACAGCTCTTAAGAAAGAGTGGGAAAAGCTGGAGAAGAATCTGGGCGGAATTAAAGATATGAAAAAGATCCCGGATGCTATCTTTGTAGTAGATCCTAAGAAGGAGAGAATCTGTGTTCAGGAAGCTCATACACTGGGGATTCCGTTGATCGGTATTGCTGATACTAACTGTGATCCGGAAGAGCTTGATTATGTGATTCCAGGTAACGATGATGCAATCAGAGCAGTTAAGCTGATTGTTTCCAAAATGGCTGACGCAGTAATCGAAGCAAATCAGGGTGAGGCAATCGCTGAAGAGGCAGAAGCAGTTGAAGAGACAGAGGAGACTGTAGAGGCCTAATTGTTCAGAAGAGGGATGCTTCGGCCTGCAAAAGCGGGTTGAAGCATTTTTGCAAAGAAGAATCATGGAGGGAAAACAGATGGCAGCAGTTACAGCTGGAATGGTAAAAGAATTAAGAGAAATGACCGGCGCAGGTATGATGGACTGCAAGAAGGCTCTTGCAGCAACTGACGGAGATATGGATAAAGCAGTTGAATTCCTGAGAGAGAAGGGCCTTGCGGCAGCTTCCAAAAAAGCCGGCAGAATCGCTGCAGAAGGTATTGTTACCACTGTAGTGAGCGAAGATGGAAAGAGCGCGGCAATTGTGGAAGTAAACAGCGAGACAGACTTCGTTGCAAAGAACGCTCTGTTTCAGGGTTATGTTGCCGATGTGGCAGCACAGGTTCTTGCTTCCTCAGCAGACAGCATGGAAGCGTTCTTAGCAGAGCCATGGGCAAAGGATACTTCCCTGACAGTAGCGCAGGAGCTGTCCAGCCAGATCGCTATTATCGGCGAGAATATGAATATTAGAAGATTTGAGAAAATCAATACAGACGGTGTGGTTATTGATTATATCCACGGCGGCGGAAGAATCGGCGTATTAGTTGAAGCTTCTGTGGAAGTAGTAAATGATGAGGTAAAAGAAGCCTTAAGAAATGTGGCAATGCAGATCGCTGCATTATCTCCAAAATATGTAAAGAGAGATGAAATTCCTCAGGAATTCATCGATCATGAGACAGAAATTTTAAAGGTTCAGGCTAAAAATGAGAATCCGGACAAGCCGGATAATATCATTGAGAAGATGATTGTTGGCCGCCTGAATAAAGAGTTAAAGGAGTTCTGTCTTGTAGATCAGGCTTACGTAAAAGACGGAGATTTAACGGTTGCCAAGTATCTGGAGCAGGTTTCCAAGGAAGTTGGCGGCAAGGTAGAAGTTAAGAGATTTGTTCGTTTTGAGACTGGCGAGGGTCTTGAGAAGAAAGAAGAAAATTTTGCAGAAGAAGTAGCAAAGCAGATGCAGTAATTTCTGATCACTATTGGAGGAAGGTCCCATGGAATTCTCATGGGATTTTTCTTTAAAACAAATGTCCGCTGGAGATTGACATATGTTTCCAGTGCGGACATACCATACCAAAGGAGTTGATGAAATGGCAAAATATATAATAAAGCGTATTATTATGGCGATTATTACCATATTTGCAGTGGCTACGCTTACTTTCTTCCTTATGAATCTGGTCCCAGGCGGTCCTTTTATGGCGGAGAAAGCGATCAGCCCCCAGGCTCAGGCAGCCCTGGAAGCAAAGTATGGGTTGGATAAGCCTCTTTTTGAACAGTATACAACTTACATGAACGATCTGTTTCACGGAGATCTGGGATTGAGCGTTAAGCAGAGAGGCCGTACCGTTAACCAGATTATTGCTACTAAATTCCCTGTATCTGCAAAAGTAGGCGGTATTGCGATTCTTACAGCTGTCTGCGTTGGCGTTCCCTTGGGAAGTATTGCCGCTTTTAAGAGAGGAACTATTATAGATAATATTATTATTGTGTTTTCTACCTGTGGAATTGCAGTGCCAAGCTTTGTGGTGTGTACCATTTTGATGTATGTGCTCAGTTTGAAACTGGGGCTGCTTCCCACATACGGTCTGACCTCGTGGCAGAACTATATTATGCCTGTAATAGCCCTTTCCCTTTACCCGGCTTCTTATATGGCCAGATTGATGCGTTCTTCTATGTTGGATGTTATGGGACAGGATTATATGAGAACAGCTAAGGCAAAAGGTCTTTCCCAGAAGGTAAGTATCTTTAAGCACGCTCTTCGTAATGCTATTCTTCCGGTAGTAACCTACCTTGGACCTATGATGGCTAATACGATTGTGGGAAGCTTTATTGTGGAGAAAATCTTTACAATTCCTGGCCTTGGTTCTGAGTTTGTCGGATCCATCACAGGACGAGATTATCCCCTTATTATGGGAACCACCATATTCCTGGCTTCTCTCATGGTAGTAATGAATGTGTTGGTAGATATCGCATATAAGATTATCGATCCGCGCATCAACTTAAAGTAAAGAAAGGGGAAAGAATATGCCAAAGAATAAATTATCTTTACAGCTGAATGTAGATGACTTTCTCCCGGCAAGTGATGCGGAAAAAGAAGGTCTTACTGTTATGCGCCAGAGCGTTGGTTTCTGGAAGGACGGCTTAAGGCGTCTGAAAAAGAATAAGATTGCCATGATCAGTCTGGTTGTTATTATTCTAGTTATGATTCTGTCCTTTATCGTGCCTCAGTTCTATCCATATTCCTATGAGCAGCAGATCAAAGGAAGCGAGAATCTGGCACCAATGGAATACTCAGAGACAGAGCTTGCTGCTATTGAAGCGGGGGAAAGTGTATTCCCTCATATTCTTGGCACCGATAACCTGGGACGCGATTATGCTATTCGTGTAATGATGGGGAGCAGAGTATCCCTGGTTGTAGGTCTGGTAGCATCCTGTATTATTTTAATTATAGGATCTCTTTATGGATCCATAGCCGGATTTTTCGGTGGCTGGGTGGATTTGATTATGATGCGTATTGTAGATATGATCTATACAGTACCGGATATTCTAATTATTATCCTCCTTTCTGTTTCTATTAATGAGCCTTTAAAGGCGCTGGCTCAAAAACCGGGATTTGAGTGGATTCAGGTTGTTGGTGTAAACCTGATCAGTATTTTTATTGTATTTGCCTTGCTGTATTGGGTAGGTATGTCCCGTATTGTGCGAAGCCAAATCTTGATCTTAAAGGAGCAGGAGTACGTGACTGCAGCCAGAGCTCTGGGAGCTTCCAGCAGCCATATTATTAGAAAGCATCTTCTTACCAACTGTATTGGTACTTTGATTGTAACAACAACCCTTCAGATTCCGTCTTCTATTTTTACAGAAAGTTTCTTAAGCTTCCTTGGAATGGGTGTTGCCGCTCCTATGCCGTCTCTTGGAAGCTTGGCAAGTGATGCTTTAAATGGTCTCTATAGCTATCCGCACCGTCTGTTTGCGCCTGCACTGGCAATTTCTATTATTATTTTAAGCTTTAACCTTCTGGGCGACGGTCTTCGTGATGCTTTTGATCCGAAATTGAAAGATTAAAGGAGGAAAGAAAATGAGTGAGTATTTGGTAAATATAGAACATGAACGCCTTTCCTTCTTTACCCCTGCCGGTGAGGTGAAGGCACTTAATGACGTATCCCTTCACCTGAAAGAGGGTGAGGTTCTTGGAATTGTTGGCGAGTCTGGTTCCGGTAAGTCTGTAACCGCTTACAGTCTTATGGGGCTTACCGCTTATCCAGGAAAACTAATTGGCGGAAGCCTGGAGTTTAACGGCCATCACATTGAGTCAATGAGCGAAAAGGAACTTCGTAAGATTCGGGGTAACGAAATCTCCATTATTTTTCAGGACCCTATGACAAGCCTGAATCCGGTTTATACCATCGGCAATCAGATTCGTGAGGTAATTATGCTCCATACAAAGAAGAGCAAAGCAGAAGCCAATGAGAGAGCGAAAGAATTGCTGACGCTGGTTGGGATCAATGAGCCGGAAAAACGGTTGAAACAGTATCCTCATGAGCTTTCCGGCGGTATGCGTCAAAGAGTTATGATTGCCATTGCTCTGGCTTGTGAGCCAAAACTTCTGATTGCTGATGAGCCTACAACTGCTCTTGATGTTACCATCCAGGCTCAAATTCTGGAGCTTATGATGGACCTGAAAGAAAAACTGGGCATGGCCATTATTATGATAACCCACGACCTTGGTGTTGTTGCCAATATGTGTGACCGCATAGCAGTTATGTATGCAGGTAAGGTTGTTGAATACGGTACAACGGATGATATTTTCTACAATCCCTGCCACGAGTATACCAAAGGTCTGATCCGCAGTATACCAAAGCTGACAGAGAAAGAGCATTCCAAATTGGTTCCTATTGAGGGAACCCCTGTTGATATGCTGAACCCGCCTGCAGGCTGTCCCTTTGCTCCCAGATGCAGGGCCTGTATGAAAATCTGTCTGAGAGAAATGCCGCCGTATACTGACATAAGCGATGTTCATTACAGTGCCTGCTGGCTGCTTCAGAAAGAAGAATTTGAGAAGCAGCAGGCACAGAAGGGAGATGCGTGATGGAAGACAACAAATATCTTGTAGAAGTTAAGAATCTGCAGCAGTATTTCCCTGTTGCCGGAGGCAAATTATTTGAAAAGAAGGTCGTAAAGGCTGTAGATAATGTTTCCTTTGGTATTAAGAAGGGCGAGACATTGGGACTGGTGGGAGAATCTGGATGTGGGAAGACTACTACCGGCCGTACGCTGCTTCGGCTTTATGAGCCTACCGGCGGAAAGATTTTCTTTGAGGGACAGGATATTACAAATGTAAATATGCTGCCCTATCGCCGTAAAATGCAGATCGTATTCCAGGATCCTTATGCCAGCCTTGATCCCCGTATGACAGTAGGTGATATTGTAGGAGAGGCTATTGACATTCATCATCTGGCTTCCAGTAAAAAAGACCGCCAGGACAGAATACTTTCTGTTCTCTCTACAGTAGGTCTGAACTCAGAGCATGCGAATCGTTACCCTCATGAGTTCTCCGGCGGTCAGCGTCAGAGAGTTGGCATTGCCAGAGCACTGGCGGTAAACCCTCAGTTTATCGTGTGTGATGAGCCTGTTTCTGCCCTGGATGTGTCCATTCAGGCGCAGGTGGTTAATATGTTTGAGCAGCTGCAGGAAGAACTGGGGCTTACTTATCTGTTTATTGCCCATGATCTTTCTATTGTTAAGCATATATCCAACCGAATCGGCGTTATGTATTTGGGCAAGCTGGTGGAGCTGGCGGACAGCTATGAGCTGACTTTCCACAGCGTACATCCCTATACCAAAAGCCTGATTTCTGCTATTCCCATTGCGGATCCTGAAACCAGCAGAAAGTCTAAGAGAATTGTTTTGGAGGGAGATGTGCCCAGCCCTGTAAATCCACCGTCTGGCTGCCGTTTCCGTACCCGCTGCCCCTATGCAAATGAGCTGTGTGCAGCTGAGGAACCAGCATGGAGAGAAGTATCTGCAGGACATTATGCTGCCTGTCACCATCTGGAAAAGATAAACTAATTTGATAGCAGTAATATAGAATCCCCTGTGTTGATTCCCTTTTTGTCAGAAATTTTTCTGGCATAGGGAGAGAATACAGGGGATTTTTTCAGCATCTCAGGAATATAATGCAAAAATCAGAAAAATTTACGTTGCTATTTGGGAAAGTTTGTGATATGCTTTTAACTAAATTATCAGAGTACCCAATTAAAGCGATACTGTGGTAATAAAATAGTTTTGATAAGAGGAGGAAGAACTATGAAAAAAATGGCGCTTGTATTGGCGGCTGTAATGGCTTCCGGTATGATCCTTTCTGGATGTGGAAGCAGCAGCGACAACACAGCCACAACTGCTGCGGAAGGAAGCACGACAGCAGCTTCCACAGATGGCGAAACGGCCGCACCGGCAACAGAGACAGCAGGTGGACTTGATTTGTCTGTACAGGTTGGTCCGGATCCGGAAACAATTGATCCGGCTCTCAACAGCGCAATTGACGGTGCAAACGTAATTATTCACGCATTTGAAACACTGCTTACAGTTGATGAGAACGGAGAGGTTGTTCCAGGACAGGCTGAGTCTTATGAGGTTTCTGAAGATGGACTTACTTATACATTCCATCTTCGTGACGGCTTAAAGTGGAGCGATGGCTCTGATCTGACGGCCGAGGATTTCGTTTATGGCTGGAAGAGACTGGCAGATCCTAACACAGCTGCACCTTATGCATTTGACATGCTGGGATATGTAAAGGGCTATGATGAGGCCGCTGCAGGCAACATTGACGCATTAGGTGTATCCGCACCAGATGCTCAGACTTTCGTTGTTGAATTATCTGTACCTTGTGTTTACTTCTCAAAGCTGGTAACCCATGCTTCCATGGTGCCGATCCAGAAGGCAACGATTGAGGCCAACGGCGATCAGTGGACTCTGACACCAGAGACCTACGTAAGCAATGGTCCTATGAAGATGAGCGAGTGGGTTCCAGGTTCCCATATCACTTTTGTAAAGAATGAGAACTATTGGAATGCAGACGCTGTTACTCTTAACAGCTTAAAATTTGTTCTTATGGAAGATGCCAACGCAGCGTACAGCGCATATCAGACAGGCGAAGTTTCTTTGATTAAGACTGTTCCGACAGAGGAAATTCCTAACCTGGAGCAGACAGAGGACTTCCATGTTGAGCCGATTATGGGTACATACTACATCAGCTTCCAGACAGAGAAAGAACCATTTAATGATCCTAATGTCCGCAAAGCTCTCAGCTTGGCAATTGACCGTGAGTATGTAGCCAACACTGTTATGCAGGGAACCTATTCCCCAGCAGAAAACTTTGTCGGCCCTGGAATCTCTGATGCAGAGCCAGGTTCTTCCTTCGAAGACGTAACTCGTGAGAACAACGGCGGAAACTTCTTCCACCTGGATAACTATGAGGCAGATGTTGAGCAGGCAAAACAGCTTCTTGCTGACGCCGGATATCCAAATGGAGAGGGATTCCCAACGGTGGAATATATGACCAATGATGACAGCTATCATGTACCGATTGCTGAGTACTTACAGAGCTGCTGGAAAGAAAACCTTGGAATCAATATGGAAATCAAGGTTGTTGAGTGGTCAAGCTTCACACCAACCCGTCGTTCCGGCGATTTCCAGATTGCACGTAATGGTTGGGTATATGACTACGATGATCCATCCAATATGCTGAATCTGTTTGTATCTACCAGCGGAAACAACGATGGCAACTACAACAATCCAGAGTACGATGCTCTTATTGATCAGGCTAACTCTACAGCTGATGTAGCAGAACATTACAGCCTGCTTCATGAAGCTGAAAATATGCTGTTGAACGATGCCGCAATGGCTCCTTTGGCATATTACAATGATTTCTGGCTGCAGAAGCCGGAACTTCAGAATGTATATCATTCTGCTTATGGTTATTGGTACTTCATGTACGCTACAATGGAATAATAAAGATGCTTTCATTGTCTTATTGCCCGGAGGGAATTCCCTCCGGGTTTTTGTGTTGGGATAATTTTTTGTGTTAGATATAAGAAAAGCCATTTCCTGTTGGTGCAGCGGCGGGAAACTTTCTCTTTCCAACCTTAAGAAAGTGTGCTATAATTAGGAACGACAATACAAAAGCACAGGGAGTTGGAAATATGAGTCCAAGACGAGTATTATTAAAACTGAGCGGTGAAGCTTTAGCCGGAGAACAGAAAACTGGTTTTGATGAGTCTACTGTAAAAGAAGTGGCCCGGCAGGTAAAACTGTCTGTAGACGCAGGAGTTCAGGTAGGAATTGTCATCGGAGGCGGTAATTTCTGGAGAGGAAGAACCAGCAATGCCATAGATCGTACAAAGGCAGATCAGATTGGAATGTTGGCCACAATTATGAATTGTATTTATGTTTCCGAAATTTTCAGGAATGCAGGAATGAAGACCCAGATTTTCACTCCTTTCCAATGCGGTTCTATGACAGACCTGTTTTCCAAGGATGAAGCCAATCGGTGTTTGGAAGACGGAAAGGTTGTTTTCTTTGCGGGAGGCACTGGACATCCTTACTTCTCCACAGATACGGGAATCGCTTTGAGAGCCATTGAGATGGAGGCTGACTGTATACTTTTGGCTAAGGCCATAGACGGCGTTTATGACAGTGATCCGAAGATTAACCCCAATGCGGTTAAGTATGATACAATTACAATTCAGGAAGTCATTGACAAGCAGCTGGGAGTCATTGACCTGACTGCTTCCATTATGTGTATGGAGAATAAGATGCCTTTGGCAGTATTCAGCTTAAATGAAAAAGACAGCATTGCCAATGCGATGCAGGGGAAAATAAACGGTACAATTGTTACCGCATAACTAGGAGGACGATATGCAGGAGAGTTTGCAGATTTATGAAGACAAGATGAATAAAACATTGAAGGCACTGGAGAATGAATATATGACCATCCGTGCTGGAAGAGCCAATCCTCATGTTCTGGATAAGATTAAGGTAGATTATTATGGAACTCCGACACCAATACAGCAGGTTGGTAATGTTTCTGTGCCTGAAGCAAGAATGATTGTAATTCAGCCATGGGAGAAGAGTCTTTTAAAGGCAATTGAGAAGGCCATTCTTACATCTGATCTGGGAATTAATCCAACTAACGATGGAAACGTAATCAGACTGGTGTTCCCTGAGCTGACAGAAGAGAGAAGAAAAGAACTGGTAAAAGATGTAAAGAAGAAAGGTGAAGCGGCAAAAGTGGCTATCCGGAACATCCGCCGTGAGGCCAATGATTATTTTAAGAAACAGCAGAAGGCAGATGAAATTTCTGAAGATGATTTGTCCGATGCAGAAGATAAGATTCAAAAGCTTACAGACAAGATGATAAGTAAGGTAGAAAAAGCAGTTGATGAGAAGTCAAAAGATCTTCTCACTGTTTAAAAGCTGGGAAAGGGGCAGGCATTGTGCCTGTCCCGTTTTTTTCATGGGAAACAGAAAAATGAAAATTCTTTAAATGTTTACAGCCCGCATCAAAGCGGATGAGATAGGAGGACAGGACGTGGAAAATCAAATAGAGAATTTGGTTATTCCCCAGCATGTGGCCATTATATTAGACGGCAACGGGAGATGGGCAAAAAAGAGAGGACTTCCGAGAAGTTTCGGACATAAAGAAGGATGCGTTACAGTGGAGAAGACAGTAGAAGACGCGGCCCGTCTTGGCATTAAGTATCTGACGGTTTACGGCTTTTCCACAGAGAACTGGAAACGATCTTCCGACGAAGTGGGTGCGCTGATGCAGCTGTTCCGTTATTATATGGTGAGGCTGCTGAAGATTGCCAAGGCTAACAATGTTCGGGTTAAGATGATTGGGGAAAGAGCCCGATTTGATCAGGATATTATAGACGGAATTAATCGTTTGGAGGAAGAGACCAGAAATAATACAGGTCTTACCTTTGTAATTGCTGTAAATTATGGCGGAAGAGATGAGATTGTCCGGGCTGCCAGAAAGATGATTACAGATGGGATAGAAGGCAGACTGACCGCCGAAGAACTGGATGAGAAGAAATTCGCCTCTTATCTGGATACAGCGCAGATTCCGGATCCGGACCTTTTAATACGTACCAGCGGGGAGCTGAGACTTTCCAATTATTTGCTGTGGCAGCTGGCCTATACGGAACTTTATGTTACGGATTGTCTCTGGCCGGATTTTAATAAAGAAGAATTGATAAAAGCCATAACTGCGTATAATGGAAGAGAACGGCGGTTTGGAGGAGTAAAATAATCCGAAGGGAGGAGGCACGATGTTTACAACCAGACTCATTAGCGGTATTATACTGGTTCTGCTGGCTATTGCGTTAGTTGGAAGCGGAGGAGGCATCCTTTTTGTCTCAGTGGCAGCTATATCCATGATTGGGCTGTTTGAATTATATCGTGTATTAGAAATACAGAAGAAGGGACCGGGTTTGCTGGGCTACGGCGCCGCGGTCATATATTATGGACTTCTGTGGTTTGAATGTAAAGACTATGTGATAATGCTGGCCATTGCCTTTCTTATGACGCTGATGGCCTTGTATGTGCTGACCTTTCCCAAATATAAGACGGAGGAAATTGCGTCAGCGTTTTTTGGATTTTTTTACGTTGTTGTGATGCTTTCCTATTTGTATCAGGTAAGGGTGATGACAGACGGTATTTATCTGGTTTGGCTTGTATTTTTAAGCTCCTGGGGCTGCGATACCAGTGCGTACTGTTTTGGAATGCTTCTTGGAAAGCACAAACTGGCGCCGGTTCTCAGTCCCAAAAAATCTGTGGAAGGTGCAGTAGGGGGAGTAGGAGGAGCGGCTCTTCTTGGATTTATTTTTGCTGTGTTTTTCGGTTCTTATATGAGGGAATTCTCGAATCCAAGGCTTGCCTGCACCGTTGCCTGTGCCATTGGAGCAGTGATTTCCCAGATTGGAGATCTTGCGGCATCGGCTATAAAGAGAAATCATGGCATTAAGGATTATGGAAAGTTGATTCCGGGCCATGGAGGAATTCTGGACCGTTTTGACAGCATGCTTTTTACGGCACCGGCCATTTATTTTGCGCTGGTATTTTTGGCAGGATAGAGCAGAGGGGAAGGATACAGGATGAAAAAAATTTCGATTTTAGGTTCTACTGGTTCTATAGGAACACAAACTCTGGAAATTGTAAGAGCCCAAAAAGATATAGAGATCACAGCGCTGGCAGCTGGGAGCAATATTGAGCTTTTGGAAAAGCAGATCAGAGAATTCTCTCCTGCTATTGCCTGTGTGTGGGATGAAGAAAAGGCCCGGATGCTGGCTGCTTCTGTGAGGGATCTTTCCGTAAAAGTGGTTTCCGGAATGGATGGACTGATTGAGGCGGCTACAGAGCCAGAGGCAGAGCTGGTAGTAACAGCTGTAGTAGGAATGATTGGGATCAGACCTACTATTGCGGCCATGGAGGCTGGAAAAGATATTGCTCTGGCCAACAAGGAGACTCTTGTAACTGCCGGTCATATTATTATGCCGCTGGCTGGAGAGAAGAAGGTGAAGATCCTTCCTGTGGACAGTGAACACAGTGCGATTTTTCAGTGCCTGAACGGGGAGAGGGAAAACAAGATTCATAAAATTCTTCTTACTGCCTCAGGAGGTCCGTTTCGGGGAAAGACAAGAAAAGAGCTGGAACATGTTACGGTGGAAGACGCCCTTCGTCATCCTAATTGGTCTATGGGAAGAAAGATTACCATAGATTCTTCTACCATGGTAAATAAAGGACTGGAGGTTATGGAGGCAAAATGGCTTTTTGGAGTAGAAATTGATCAAATTCAGGTTGTAATTCAGCCTAAAAGTATTATCCACTCCATGGTAGAATTTGAAGACGGAGCAGTTATGGCGCAGATGGGCACGCCGGATATGAAGCTTCCTATTCAGTATGCCCTCTATTATCCGGAGAGAAGAATGCTGTCCGGACCAAGATTAGATTTTTGGACTATGGGACAGATTACCTTTGAGAAGCCGGATGCAGAGAATTTCCCCGGACTGAAACTGGCCTGTCAGGCGGGAAGACGAGGAGGCAGCCTTCCTACAGTATTTAATGCGGCAAATGAAAAGGCTGTGGCTGAGTTCCTGGCGGGCAGAATTTCTTACTTATCCATTACAGACCTGATTCAGGGAGCCATGGAAAGTCATAAAGTAAAAGAAAATCCGTCTGTAGAAGAAATTCTGGAGGCAGAGGCGGAAGCCTATGAATATATTGAAAGCAGGTGATAGATTGACCAGTATTCTTGTGGCAATTCTGGTCTTTGGACTGATTGTCCTTATACATGAATTTGGACATTTTTTATTGGCTAAGAAAAATGGAATTGCCGTAGTAGAATTTTCTATAGGTATGGGTCCAAGAATTTGGTCTTTTCAGAAAGGAGAGACCAGATATTCATTAAAGATCCTTCCTCTTGGCGGTTCCTGCATGATGCTTGGAGAGCTGGAAGACAATTCTGATGAAAGATCCTTTCAGAACAAATCCATCCCGGCCCGCATGGCAGTAATTGCCGCAGGTCCGGTATTTAATTTCATTCTTGCTTTTGTCCTTGGAGTGATTTTAGTAGGAATGGGAGGCTATACTACAACAGCAATCCGTGATGTAACCTTGGATTCTCCAGCCTATGAAGCAGGAATCCGACCTGGAGATACCCTGACCAAGATTAACGGTGAGAATGTAAGATTATATCGGGATTATGTGCTGTATTCTGTAATCCATTCTGATCAGATTATGGATCAGGTAGAATATGAAAGAACAGATCCTCAGACAGGAGAGATCACAGTTTATACTTCTCAGGTTACTCCGGAATATTCAGAGGAACAGGGAAGGTATCTGATAGGAATTTCTCTTTCAGGTGAAAACCATCCTGTTTCTTCTGTACTTGAGCTTTTGAAATACGGCTTTATGGAAGTGGAATATAATATCCGGATGACAATAGAAAGCCTTGGAATGCTTCTTACAGGGAAAGCAGGAGTGGATGATTTAAGCGGACCGGTTGGAATTGTTGTAATGATTGACGATTCCGTGCAGGCGGGACTTAGTGTAAGTGTGGGCGCAGCGGTGATGAATGTACTCAGCCTGTGTGTGCTTCTCAGCGCAAACCTGGGAGTTATGAATTTGATTCCTATTCCCGCATTGGATGGAGGCAGACTGGTCTTCCTTATTATAGAGGCCTTAAGGGGAAAGCCAATGGATCCTGAAAAAGAAGGAATGGTCAATTTTGTCAGCATGATGGCATTGATGGCATTGATGCTTTATGTGGTGTTTAATGATATTCAAAGGTTTATGTAGGTGGTGGAAAAATGGACAGAAAACAAACCAGAGTGGTAAAAATTGGCGACAGGCTGATCGGAGGCGGAAATCCTGTGCTGATTCAGTCCATGTGCAATACGAAAACCAATGATGTGAAAGCTACGGTTGCTCAGATTTTAAAATTAGAGGCTGCCGGCTGTGACATCATTCGAGTGGCGGTTCCGGACAGAGAGTCTGCTGAGTCCTTAAAAGAGATCAAGAGACAGATTCATATTCCTTTGGTGGCTGATATTCATTTTGATTATCGTCTTGCCATTGCCGCCATGGAAAACGGAGCAGATAAAATCCGCATTAATCCAGGTAACATTGGCGGGGCCGACCGTGTGGCTGCTGTGGTGAATAAGGCAAAAGAGCTTTCGATCCCTATCCGGGTCGGCGTAAACAGCGGATCCCTGGAAAAGGAGCTGCTTGAGAAATACAGCGGTGTTACGGCTGAGGGCATTGTTGAAAGCGCTCTGAACAAGGTAAAGATGATAGAGAATTTAGGATATGATAATCTGGTTATCAGTATTAAGTCCTCTGACGTCATGATGTGCATCCGGGCCCACGAACTGATTGCCAGAGAGACGGATTATCCTCTTCATGTTGGAATTACAGAGTCAGGAACAGTGAAATCCGGAACAATTAAATCCTCTGTAGGGCTGGGAGTAATCCTTTACGAGGGAATTGGAGATACCATTCGTGTTTCCCTGACCGGAGATCCGGTGGACGAGGTGATTACTGCAAAACATATTTTAAAAACTCTCGGACTTCGAAAAGGAGGAATTGAAGTCGTGTCCTGCCCTACCTGCGGCAGAACAAGAATTGATCTGATTTCTCTTGCTAATAAGGTAGAGGCTATGACAGCGGAATTTGAGCATCTGGATATTAAGGTGGCTGTTATGGGCTGCATCGTCAATGGTCCGGGGGAAGCAAGAGAGGCAGACATAGGAATTGCCGGCGGTGTGGGCGAAGGCCTTTTGATAAAAAAAGGACAGATCATCCGCAAAGTTCCGGAAGAGAAGCTGTTGGATGCCCTTCGGGATGAACTTATGAAAATGTAACAGGTGATGGAATGTCAAAATCATTTCTGGAAGTATTTCCGGCTTTGAATATAACGGAAGATTTGAGAGAGCTTTTAAACCTGGTGGAAGTAGAAAAGGTTGCTTCCACCAGAGATAGAAGCTCTATTCGTATTTATATTGTCAGTCCAAGACTGATTCACAAGCAGAATATTTATGCTCTGGAAAAAGGAATTAAAGACCAGCTGTTCCCATCCAAAAAGCTGACGGTAAAAATTATTGAACGATACCGGCTGTCCGGACAGTATACACCTAAAAAGCTTTTGGCCGTGTATAGGGACAGTATTCTTCTGGAGCTTAAAAACTACAGCATTATAGAGTACAATATATTTCGGAAAACAGAATACGATTTTCCGGAACCAGATTTGCTTAGAATGACAGTAGAAGATACCATTGTCACCAGGGAAAAGGCTGGAGAGCTGAAGCGTGTCCTGGAGAAGATTTTCTATGAGAGATGCGGTCTGTCTGTAGAGGTAAAATACCAGTACATTCCTCCAAAGGAAAGCGGACTGGCCCAGAAAAAGGAGCTGCAGCTGCAAAAAGAGGTAGAGGAGATTGTAAACAGAACACCTCTGGTATTGACCGGCCAAGGAGAAGAGGGAAAGAAAAAGAAGCTGCCAGCTACCGGAACAGACGGTCAGCTTCCTGTGGATGACTCCTATTTTCAGGCTGTGGCCAACAGTTACGTTCCTGAAAACCCGGCCGGAGAGCTGCAGGCAAAACCTGTCCTTCCAATGGGAGGGAGAAAAGAAAACAGCGGACGTGAACAGAAAAAAGAAAACAGAGATTATAAAAAGAATTCTTACGGGGGAAAGCGGTCTGATAATCCGGATGTTCTTTATGGAAGGGATTTTGATGGTGAGGCTATAGAGATTGACAAAATAGACGGAGAAATTGGAGAAGTTATTCTGCGCGGTAAAATTCTTACAGCAGACAGCAGAGAGCTGCGAAGCGGCAAGACAATTATGATTTTCGATGTAACGGATTTTACTGATACTATAACAGTAAAGATTTTTGCCAGAGAGGATCAGCTGGAGGATTTAAAGGCGGCTGTAGTACCTAAAACGTTTATAAAAATAAAGGGAGTTACCACCATTGACAAATTTGACGGTGAATTGACCCTTGGCTCCGTGGTAGGCATTAAAAAATCTGAGGATTTTACAGGCAAGCGGATGGATAACAGTCTGGAAAAACGGGTGGAACTTCATTGTCATACAAAGATGAGCGATATGGATGGGGTATCTGAGGTAAAGGATATTGTAAAGAGAGCTAAAAAATGGGGAATGCCGGCTATTGCCATTACCGATCATGGCTGTGTACAGGCTTTTCCCGATGCCAATCACGCTTTGGATAAAGGCGATGACTTTAAAATTATATATGGGGTAGAGGGGTATCTGGTTGATGATTTGAAACAGTTGGTAGAGAACTCCAGAAATCAAAGCTTTTCCCAGTCCTATGTGGTATTTGATATTGAGACTACTGGGTTCAGCCCGGAAAAAAATAAGATTATTGAGATCGGTGCCGTCAAGGTAGAAAATGGAGTTATTACGGATAAATACAGCACATTTGTGAATCCTGATGTTCCCATTCCTTTTGAAATTGAACAGCTGACAGGTATCAATGACAATATGGTTCTTCCTTACCCTCATATTGACAAAATTCTTCCTGAGTTTCTTGCGTTCTGCGGGGACAGCGTCATGGTGGCTCATAATGCGGCCTTTGATATCAGTTTTATCAGTCATAACGCAAGAAGGTTGAAGCTTCCTTTTGAGCCTACAGTACTGGATACGGTGGCATTGGCCAGACATCTTCTTCCTAATTTAAATCGCTTTAAGTTGGATACAGTGGCCAAGGCTCTAAATATTTCTCTGGAAAATCATCACAGAGCAGTGGATGATGCCGGATGTACGGCTGAAATATTTGCTGCGTTTGTAAAAATGCTTCGGGAGCGGGGAGTGGAAACTTTGGATCAGCTGAATCAGCTGAGTGCAATGGATGGAGATATGATTAAAAAGCTTCCCACTTACCATGTAATCATTCTGGCAGCCAATGATGTGGGAAGAATTAATTTATATCGTCTGGTATCCTATTCCCATATTGACTATTATGCAAGAAGACCTAGAATTCCCAAAAGCGTGCTTAATGAGAACCGGGAGGGATTGATTATTGGTTCTGCCTGCGAGGCCGGAGAGCTGTATCAGGCCCTTTTAAGAGGGGCTTCTGAAAGCGATCTTGTAAAAACCGCATCATTTTACGATTACCTGGAGATTCAGCCTCTGGGAAATAATGAGTTTATGCTTCGGGATGAAAAGAGTACAGTTCAGTCTGAAGAAGATTTAAAAGAGTTGAACCGGAAAATTGTACGTTTGGGAGAGGAGTTGGGAAAACCGGTTTGCGCTACCTGTGACGTACATTTCCTTGATCCGGAGGATGAGATTTATCGCCGTATTATTATGGCAGGACAGGGATTTAAAGATTGTGATGATCAGCCGCCTCTTTATTTAAGAACTACAGAGGAGATGCTGGAAGAGTTTCAATATTTGGGTCCAAACAAGGCGGAGGAGGTTGTGATTAAAAATACCAGGCTGATCGCCGATATGTGTGAAAGGATTTCTCCTGTCCGACCGGATAAATGTCCGCCAGTTATTCAGAATTCTGATGAGGATCTGAGAAAGATCTGCTATGACAGAGCTCACGATATTTATGGAGACGCTTTGCCGGATATTGTAACAGACAGGCTGGAACGGGAGTTAAACTCTATTATATCCAATGGCTTTGCTGTTATGTATATTATAGCTCAGAAGCTGGTATGGAAATCCAATGAAGACGGTTACTTGGTAGGCTCTCGTGGTTCGGTAGGGTCTTCCTTTGTTGCCTATCTGGCGGGAATTACAGAGGTAAATTCTCTCAGTCCCCACTATTATTGTACCAACTGCCATTTTTATGACTTTGATTCGGAAGAGGTAAAGTCTTTTGGAGGAATGGCAGGATGTGATATGCCTGATCGGGTCTGTCCTGTATGTGGTCATCCGCTGACAAAGGATGGCTTTGATATCCCCTTTGAGACTTTCCTCGGTTTCAAAGGAGATAAGGAGCCGGATATTGATCTGAATTTTTCAGGAGAGTACCAAAGTAAGGCTCACGATTATACAGAGGTGATTTTTGGAAAAGGTCAGACCTACAGGGCTGGAACCATTGGCACCCTGGCTGACAAGACGGCTTACGGTTATGTAAAGAATTATTATGAGGAGCACGGTGTCCATAAAAGAAACTGTGAGATTAACCGGATTGTTCAGGGGTGTGTGGGGGTAAGACGAACTACCGGCCAGCATCCAGGAGGAATTATTGTACTTCCTCACGGGGAAGAAATCTATTCTTTTACACCTGTTCAGCATCCGGCCAATGACATGACTACTATGACAGTAACCACTCATTTTGATTACCATTCCATTGATCATAATCTTTTGAAGCTGGATATTCTGGGACACGATGATCCTACTATGATACGTATGCTTCAGGATCTTATTGGATTCGACCCGGTTAAAGATATTCCCCTTGACAGCCGGGAGGTTATGTCTTTGTTTCAGGATACATCAGCTCTGGGGATTACCCCGGAAGATATTGGCGGCTGTAAGCTGGGCGCTTTGGGAGTGCCGGAATTTGGAACAGATTTCGCTATGCAGATGTTAATCGATACTCAACCCAAGTATTTTTCCGATCTGGTTCGTATCGCGGGACTGGCACACGGAACAGATGTATGGCTGGGAAATGCTCAGACTTTGATTCAGGAGGGAAAGGCCACCATTCAGACTGCTATCTGTACCCGAGATGATATTATGATCTACCTTATTTCCAAGGGAATTGAGGAAGGGCTTTCTTTCACTATTATGGAGAGCGTCCGAAAGGGAAAGGGGCTGAAGCCGGAGTGGGAAGAGGAGATGACTGCTCACGGTGTTCCTGACTGGTACATATGGTCCTGCAAAAAGATTAAATATATGTTCCCCAAGGCTCATGCGGCTGCTTATGTAATGATGGCTTGGCGTATTGCCTATTGTAAGGTGTTTTATCCTTTGGCTTATTATGCTGCTTTTTTCAGTATCAGAGCCAGTGGATTCAGTTATGAGCTGATGTGTCAGGGGAGAGATAAGCTGGAGCATTATCTGGCTGATTACAGAAAGCGCCAGGACAGCTTGTCTAAGAAGGAACAGGATACTTTGAGAGATATGAGAATTGTGCAAGAGATGTACGCCAGGGGATATGAGTTTATTCCCATCGATATTTATCAGGCTAAAGCAAGACATTTTCAGATTATAGACGGAAAACTGATGCCATCTTTAAGCAGTATTGACGGTTTGGGAGAAAAGGCGGCTGACGCTATTGTGGACGCGGTTAAAGATGGAAAATTTCTTTCCAGGGAGGATTTTAGAAACCGCACTAAGGTGAGTAAAACGGTCTGTGATCTGATGGCAGATCTGGGACTTTTGGGAGATTTGCCGGAGTCCAATCAGCTTTCTCTTTTTGATTTTTAATTCTGCTTCAATCCTTATGAGGAAAGAAAAAGTTAAAATACTGCCTCTTGACAGGCTGCAAAGTCCTGCCAAGGGGCAGTGTTTCTTTTGTGAGAAACAGAATATTTCAGACAGAGGATTGACATACTGAGAAAAAGGATATATAATTAATATACCCCATAGGGGTATATTGAAGGAGAGGATGAGGATTATGAAAACAGAAGTTTATCATATTGACGGTATGTCCTGCGCAGCCTGCAGCAGTGCTGTGGAGCGTGTGACCAGAAAGCTGAATGGTGTGGAATCCAGCAGCGTGAATCTGACTACCAATAAAATGACGATTACCTATGATGAAGCCTTAGTCACGCCCGATATGATTATCAATAAGGTGGAGAAAGCCGGATTTGGCGCAAGACCCTTTGTGGAAGAAAAAAATCTGAAAGAACAGGAGGAAGCAGCCTGGGAAGAGCAGGAGGAAAAACTGACGGTAATGAAGAAGCGCTTGATGGTTGCCCTTTGCTTCGCGGTTCCTCTGCTTTATATTTCTATGGGGCACATGATTCCTGTTAAGCTTCCTCTTCCTGCGTTTTTGGATATGGATGCCCATCCCTTGAACTTTGCCCTGGCCCAGCTTATTCTTACCATTCCGGTGCTTGCAGCAGGAAGGAAGTTTTACTTGGTGGGAACTAAGGCCCTGATTAAGGGGAATCCCAATATGGACTCTTTAGTAGCCATTGGAACAGGCAGCGCTTTTATTTATTCCCTTTGTATGACTTTTACAATTCCCCAGGATCCCAGCCATGCTCATCAGCTGTATTATGAGTCAGCAGCTGTGGTGGTTACTCTGGTTATGCTGGGAAAATTCCTGGAGAGCAGAAGTAAAGGAAAGACTTCGGAGGCTATTCGCAAGCTGATGGAACTTGCTCCTGATCATGCTGTTTTAATAGAAAACGGAGTGGAGCGGGAGGTGGAAACAGCTTCAGTAATGAAAGGACAGCATCTGATTATTAAGCCGGGAAGCCGTATTCCTCTGGATGGAACTGTGGTGAAAGGAAGCAGCAGCGTAGACGAGTCTATGCTTACAGGGGAAAGCATTCCTGTGGAAAAGCAGACAGGAGATATGCTGATCGGCGGAAGTATGAATTATAACGGCGCTATGGAGATGGAGGTTGTGCGGACCGGAGGAGACACCACTTTATCCAAGATTATTAAGCTGATTGAGGACGCTCAGGGAAAAAAGGCCCCTATTTCCAAACTGGCGGATAAAGTTGCGGGATATTTTGTTCCCACAGTTATGGTGATTGCCCTGGCGGCAGCTCTTTTATGGTGGCTGGCAGGAGGAAAAGACATTTCTTTTGTTCTTACGATATTTGTATCAGTTTTAGTCATTGCCTGTCCCTGCGCGCTTGGTCTGGCCACGCCAACCGCTATTATGGTGGGAACCGGTCTGGGAGCAAGTCACGGAATCCTGATTAAGAGTGGGGAGGCTCTGGAAGCAGCTCATAAGATTGATACAGTTGTTTTTGATAAAACAGGAACCATAACAGAGGGAAAGCCTAGGGTGACAGAAATAGAAAGTGTGGATGAAACCATATCCGCTGATAAGATTTTAAGCAGGGCGGCAAGCTGTGAGCAGATGTCAGAGCACCCCCTGGGCCAGGCAATTGTAGAGTACGGAAAAGAGCAGGGAGCTGATCTTTCCCGCCCTGAACAGTTTGAAAGTATTACAGGAGCCGGAATTACGGCAGTGCTGGAAGGCAGGTCAGTGGCAATCGGCAACCGCAGACTGCTGGAACGTCTGGGAATTAAGCTTGTGGGACAGGTAGAAGAAAGAGCTCATGCGCTGGCTCAGCAGGGAAAAACGCCGATGTTTTATATAGAAGAAGGGCAATTAAAAGGGATTATCAGTGTGGCGGATATTATTAAACCTACAAGTGTAGAAGCGGTAGATCAGCTGAAGAAGATGGGAATTGAGGTGTGCATGCTTACTGGCGATAATAAGAAGACCGCTGACTATATTGGCAAGCAGGCTCACATTGATAAAGTAATTGCAGAGGTATTGCCTGAGGATAAGGCAAATGTAGTGGCAGATCTGCAGAAGCAGGGGAAAAAGGTTATGATGGTAGGAGATGGAATCAACGATGCTCCTGCTTTGGTACTGGCAGATGTGGGAACCGCTATTGGTTCAGGCAGCGATATTGCTCTGGAATCCGGAGATATTGTTTTGATGAAGTCAGACCTGAGAGACGTATACCGCGCTGTTAAGCTGAGCCGTCTTACAATCAGGAACATTAAACAGAATCTGTTTTGGGCGTTTTTCTATAACAGTTTGGGTATACCAGTGGCTGCTGGTGTGTTATACTTATTTGGAGGACCTTTGTTAAACCCGATGATTGGCGGATTTGCCATGTCTCTCAGCTCCGTATGCGTTGTCAGCAATGCCCTTCGGCTTAGGACAGTGAAACTGTAGGGGAGGTCTGAAAGGAGGAGTCAGATGGAAGAAATGGAATGCGGCTGTGTCAGACATAAACACAGGCAGGAAGCAGAGGAGAAAGATTTATTAAACAGACTGAACCGGATCGAGGGTCAGATCCGGGGTATCAGGAATATGGTTCAGGAAGAAAGATACTGTGTAGATATTCTGACTCAGGTCAGCGCTGTACAGGCGGCTCTTAACAGTTTCAACAAGGTTCTGCTTTCCAACCATATTAAAACCTGTGTGGTAGAGGAAATTCAGTCAGGAAATATGGAAGCGGTGGATGAGCTGTGTGTAACCATTCAGAAAGTAATGAAATAGTTTAAATTAAGGAGGACAAGAAATGAAAACATATGTATGTGAGGAAATGATGTGTGACGGATGTGTATCCAGAATTAACAAAGGATTGGATCAGGAGGGGATTGCCCACCGTGTAAACCTCGATACGAAGACAGTAGTAATTGAAAAGGATGAGGACTGTGAAAAGGCAGTGGAGACATTAGACGATCTTGGCTTTACAGCTGTAGAGAAATAGATGAATTATATATATAATTAAAAAAATAAAAAAAATTCAAAAAAAACAGTTGACATTCAGCTGGATACGTATTATACTTACATACGTGATCGAGGCGTGGCTCAGTTTGGTAGAGCGCTGCGTTCGGGACGCAGAGGTCGCAAGTTCGAATCTTGTCGCCTCGATTCCGTAGAGTATAATACATACGGCCTATTGGTCAAGCGGTCAAGACGCCGCCCTCTCACGGCGGAAACCCGGGTTCGATTCCCGGATAGGTCACTGAAAGATCCCTGGAAAATATTCCAGGGATTTTTTTGCTTCATCAAAAAAACAATGAC
The DNA here is from genome assembly GCA_019114305.1 of Candidatus Hungatella pullicola. Classification (GTDB taxonomy): domain Bacteria; phylum Bacillota; class Clostridia; order Lachnospirales; family Lachnospiraceae; genus Hungatella_B; species Hungatella_B pullicola. The sequence continues at coordinate 29,959 of DXFU01000048.1, forward strand.
AGTCTGTACTGAAGCTAAAACAGCCGGCGTCTTCTGAGTCCTAAACTCATGGGATGCCGGCTGTTCCTCGTTTATTATGGAATTATTATTTGGAATACTTTTCTTCGCAGTAAAGGCAGCGGTAAGTTTCCTTTGCCTCATCAGCAAGATAGAAGACATGGGGCAACTCCTGCTCGATGGAGGTGATACATCTTGGATTCTTGCACTGAATTACATTTGTGATTTTTTTTGGAAGACTTAAAGTTTTCTTTTCTACAATCTGGTTGTCACGGATAATATTCACTGTAATATTGTGGTCAATGTATCCAAGAATATCCAGATTGATGTGGTCCAAACCGCCTTCTATTTTTATAATATCCTTTTTTCCCATCTTATTGCTTCTGGCGTTCTTAATAATCGCAACTTGGCAGTCCAGCTTGTCCAGTCCCAGATTAAAGTAAATGTCCAGACTCTTTCCGGCTTCAATGTGATCCAAAACAATGCCTTCCTGTAAACCGCTGATATTTAACATGGTTTTTCTACCTCCAACAATGTCATAATTAAAGCCATGCGGACATAGACTCCGTATTGAGCCTGTTTAAAATAAGCGGCTCTTGGATCGTTGTCTACTTCTACAGATATTTCATTAACCCTGGGAAGGGGATGAAGTATAAACATGTCCTTTTTGGCCAGTTTCATCTTTTTCTTATCCAAAATGTAGCAGTCTTTTAAGCGGATGTAATCTTCTTCGTTGAAGAATCTCTCTTTCTGAACTCTTGTCATATAAAGAATATCCAGTTCCGGCATGGCTTCATCCAGATTGTCTATTTCCACGAAATCAATGTTATGGGCTTTCAAAACATCTTCGCGGATATATTCCGGAATGCGAAGTTCAGGAGGAGAAATCAGTACAAATCGAATGTTCTCATAGCGGACAAGGGCATTGATTAAAGAATGCACGGTACGTCCGAATTTCAGGTCACCGCAAAGACCGATGGTGAGATTGTCCAGTCTTCCTTTTAGTGAACGGATAGACAAAAGATCGGTAAGGGTCTGAGTAGGATGCTGATGTCCGCCGTCACCTGCATTGATTACCGGGATAGTGGAATGGGTTGCTGCAACCAGGGGAGCGCCTTCCTTGGGATGTCTCATGGCGCATATATCAGCATAACAGGAAATAACCCGGATGGTATCCGCAACGCTTTCTCCTTTTGCTGCTGAACTGGAGTCAGCAGAAGAAAAGCCCAGTACGCTGCCTCCTAAGTTGAGCATGGCAGCTTCAAAGCTTAAGCGGGTTCTGGTACTTGGCTCGTAAAATAAAGTCGCTAATTTCTTTCCGTCACAGACGTGGGCATACTTGGAAGGATTCCTTTCAATATCTCCTGCAAGATCCAGGAGCTGTGCTGTCTCTTCCACAGTAAAATCCAATGGGTTTAATAAGTGTCTCATAAGAGTCTCCTTCGTTCCTAAGTAAATGGGTTTCATGTGATTTTGATTTACAGGGTCTTCCCTTAAAATCCTCTCCTCATTATATAGTATTTGGCAGGAGATAACAAGATAATTTGAGATTAAATTTTCCAGGTAAGGAATCTGTAAGGAAGATTAAGAAAATTCTTGAAGACCAACGAGGGTTTCTATTGTATAATGAATTTGAGAACAAAAAAAGGGAGGTATGGGCATTGGCGGAAAAATTACAGGCCGAAAAGAAAAGCGTACCCATAATCCAGGTGAAAAATCTCTACAAGATATACAGAGTTGGAGACTCTAAAGTTTATGCTCTGGGAGGAGTGGACTTTACAATCAACAGAGGCGAATTTTGTGCTATTGTAGGGCCCTCTGGTTCAGGAAAATCAACTTTGCTGAATATGATGGCAGGACTGGAAAAGCCATCCAAGGGTGAGATTGTCATTGGAGGAACTCATATTGAAAAGATGACGGAAAATCAGCTGGTAGCTTTTCGAAGGCAGCATGTGGGGTTTATTTTTCAGTCCTATAATCTTTTGCAGACACTCAATGCCGTAGAAAATGTGGCTTTGCCGTTGTCTTTTCGGGGAGTTCCTAAAAAGACGCGCAATAAAGTGGCACAAAAGTACATCAAGCTGGTGGGGCTTGAGAAGCAGATGAATCATATGGCCAATGAGATGAGCGGAGGACAGCAGCAGAGAGTAGGAATTGCCAGAGCCCTGGCAGTGAATCCTCAAATTATTTTTGCGGATGAGCCGACAGGCAATCTGGACTCTAAAACAACAAAAGAGATTTTAGGGCTTATGCAGAAAATTGTCAGGGAACAAAATCAGACTTTGGTAATGGTTACCCACGATAATTATATTGCGAAATTTGCTGACAGACAGCTTCATATAGTAGATGGAAAGATTTTAAAAATAGAAGAGCAGCATCACCATAATACCGAGGAGGAAACAGGGTATGAAAATGAAATGTAAAAGAGTCTTGATTTGTCTTCTGACAGTCCTGACCGTACTTGGGGGGATTCCGGTGACGGCCGGAGCAGCTCAGTACAGTATTCAGAAGAATACTTATCTGGATGTGAGAAGCACTCCTACCGGTAAAACCGGTCAGAATATTACCATGAATATGGTATTCACCAACGATGGAAGCGAGGATCTTCATGATGTATCGATCCGCTTGGATGATGACGCGGCAGAGGAAGAGTATAACGCAGAGTTTGATACAGAAGATGGAGAAACCTATTCCGGCGCTGTCTTTCCTTTTGAGATAACATCAAGTACCTTTGATCCCAAAAAGTTAGGAACAGTAAGAGCCGGTTCTTCAAGAAATGTATCTCTTACTGCAAGAGTAAGAAGAGATATTTCAGAGGGCTATTACGCAGTTCCTATTCTGATCAGCATCAATGGAACGGATTACCGCCCGGAAAGCATTAATATCTGGATTACCAAGTCTACAGATACCACAGAATCTGAGGAAGACAGCGGAACCATTCATTTTGAACTGGGAGAGAATCAGAGCACTCCAACAGGCGCTTATCCCGATGTAATGAATTTTACCATTAATCTGCGGAATTCTTCCGATATTTCCGCTTTTGATGTCAATGCCCGCATGGTACTCAGCGAGGACAGTACAAAATTCCCATTTGAAATTAATGACGGTAATTATAACCGCCATTACGACCGAATTGGAGGAGGAGAGACCGTACAAATTCCTTACAGTATGGCCATAAGGGAAGATACCTATACAGGATATTATCCTATTACCTTCAACATTGAATACAGAGACAGTTCAGAAGGGGAGATTCAGACTTCTGAGGAAACATTTTACGTCCGTGTCATCAATAAGGAGAAAGAAGAGGAAAGCGGAGAATTCAATGCCAATGACAGAACCAGAGCAAGAATAATTGTGGACAGCTTCCGCACGGAACCAGAGACTGTTTATGCGGGAGAAGAGTTCGAACTGATTCTTACTATGAAGAACGCATCGCAGGATGTGCCGGCCAGCAACCTGTTGTTTACGCTGGAATCTGAGAAAGTATCGGAGAGTGCGGTTTTTACAACAGACGCGGGTTCTTCTTCCTTTGTGGTTAACTCTCTTGGAGCCGGGCAGTCTACGGAGCTTAGAGTTCGAATGATAGCCGGAGCCGGAGTGGATCAAAGAACATATGCCATTACTATTAATGAAAAATACGACAGTCCTGAATATAAGAATGCCGAGGAGAAGGTCACAGTAGATATTCCCGTCCGTCAGGTATCCAGACTTAATACAGGAACCATCGAGGTAATGCCTGAGAGTATCTCTGTGGGTTCTGAGACCAATGTAATGTTTTCCATTAATAATACAGGCAAGGTACAACTCTACAATGTAATGGTTACATTCCAAAGTGATTCCATTGAGGAGTCTAAAGATAATTACGTAGGCAACATTAAACCAGGAGAAACGGGAAACGTTGACGTTATGCTGACAGGCGTGGCTCCTACTATGGATGACGGAAAAGTTAAGATTCTTATTACGTATGAGGATGAGAACGGAGTGGCCAGCCAGCCTATTGAAAAAGAGATGACATTAATGGTAACAGAAGCTATGGAGCAGGATTTTGACATGTCAGGAATGGATATTCCCGTAGATGCGGAACCGGAACAGACCGTTTTCCAGAAATTCCTGATTCCGGGCGCTGTTGGAGCGGCAGTTGTGATTCTGGTTCTTGCGGTTGTGGTTGTGAAACGGCGGAAAAAGAAAAAAGCCGCATTAGAAGAGGATATGGACGATGAAATTTAGGGATTTGCTTTCCATGAGCGTTAACAGTCTGAGACGCAGAAAATTAAGGACTTTTCTGACTGTACTGGGAGTCATTATCGGAACGGCTTCTATTGTAGTTATGGTGTCTCTGGGGATCGGCCTGAATCAGCTTACTATGGAACAGATCGCTTCTTACGGAAGTCTGACAGAGATTACCGTCAGGTCAGACGCCATGTGGGGTGGAAATAACGAAGAGGAACCCAATTATATGACAGACGAGAGCATGGAACAGATCAGAAGACTGGATCATGTGGTATCGGCTTCCCCATTATTGAATGTCTATGTGATAATGAAGCAGGGGGCCTATGAAGCAAATATAAATATTATAGGAGTCACACCGGAATATATGGCGAAGATTCCTTTGAAGGAAGGAACTTACCCTCAAACAGGAAGTGACGAGCTTCAGATGGTTGTGGGAAATATGGTTGCGCGCCAGTTTTATAATCCCAAATCCAACAGCTTCAGCTATTATGACGACCCTTCCGCTATTCCTGATATTGACTTTATGAACCAGCCTATGTTTGTTATTTTTGATACCAATACATATTATCAGTCCAAGAACGGGGCGACAGATGAGAATGGCTCTACGATTAAGCCGCCGAAGAAATATTTAATTCCTGCCTGCGGGCTGGTAGAGGGAACCGCGGAAGAGTGGAATAATTACAGTTACAGCGTCTATGTGGATTTGGATGCACTAAAAAGTCAGCTGAAAAAAGTTTTTAAAAAGAATCCTATTCCCAATCAGCCTACGAATAAAAAGGGCAAGCCTTTAAGTTATTTTGTGTACGATGAGGCAGTAGTGGAAGTGGATGATATGGAAAATGTAAGCCAGGTACAGAAGCTGATAAATGATATGGGATTTCAAGCCAGCAGCAATATGGAATGGCTGGAACAGTCTCAGCAGCAGTCCAATATGGTTCAGGCGGTTTTGGGAGGAATCGGAGCGGTTTCCCTATTTGTAGCCGCTATTGGAATTGCCAATACTATGATGATGTCTATTTATGAGAGAACCAAAGAGATTGGTATTATTAAGGTTTTAGGATGTGATATGGAAAATATAAGAAATATGTTTCTCATAGAATCTGGATTTATTGGTTTTATGGGTGGGATTACCGGGATTTTGCTAAGTTATGGGATCTCTTTCCTCATCAATCATTTTCTATCCGCTCAGATGCTGACAGGGATGGATGGAAATTTGTCAAGAATTCCCCCCTGGCTTTCCATAGCAGCCGTGGGATTTGCTGTGTTTGTAGGTATGGCAGCCGGATTCTTTCCCGCTCTTAGGGCTATGAAACTTAGTCCTCTGGCTGCAATCCGAAACGAATAAGGGCTTTTTACGTGAAAAAACTTGCATTTTGTTGAATTCTGTTATATTATGATGACAGCCAAGCGTGTGACTGGCGGATTAGTGGAGTTATACCACGTGGAACACGTTTGATTGAATGCCGACCGCCTGGGCGCCTTACAAGGGATGCCCAGGCGGTTTTTTTGTTTCATAAAAAAGTCCTTTGGCCTACTGTGCATCCTGTACGGTACTGACAAGACAATTGAATGGAAACAATGAAAATCTTATTAGGAGGACCAGTAAATGAAAAAAATTTCATTAAGTGACGACCTGAAAAGCAATTCTTATCCTGGAAGGGGGATTGTTATTGGAAAAACCCCTGATGGATCCAAGGCTGTAGCCGCTTACTTTATCATGGGAAGAAGTGAGAACAGCCGCAACCGAATTTTTGTTGAAGATGGAGAAGGAATTCGGACCCAGGCATTTGATCCTTCCAAATTAACAGATCCCAGCCTTATTATCTATGCACCGGTACGGGTACTGGGAAATAAAACAATTGTAACAAATGGAGACCAGACGGATACCATTTATGAGGGTATGGATAAGCAGCTTACATTTGAGCAGTCTTTAAGAAGCAGAGAATTCGAACCAGACGGCCCTAATTATACTCCAAGAATTTCTGGAATTATGCATTTGGAAGGCGGAAAATACAATTATGCCATGTCAATTTTAAAGAGCAATCATGGTGATCCTTCTTCCTGCAACCGCTATACCTTTGCTTATGAGAATCCAACGGCTGGAGAGGCGCATTTTATTCATACTTATATGCATGACGGCAATCCTCTTCCAAGCTTTGAGGGCGAGCCGAAGCTTGTTGATTTGAGCGATGATATAGATGAATTTGCCAATATGATATGGGAGAGTCTGAACGAGGAAAACAAAGTTTCTCTTTTTGTCCGCTATATTGATATTGCTGCAGGAACTTATGAAACTAGGATTATCAATAAAAACAAATAAGAAAGGGAGAGGAAAATGAACGAATTAGAACTGAAATACGGCTGTAATCCCAATCAGAAGCCTTCCAGAATTTTTATGAAAGATGGAGCCCAGCTTCCTATTACTGTGCTTTGCGGACGCCCGGGGTACATTAATTTTCTTGACGCTTTAAATGGCTGGCAGCTGGTGAAGGAACTGAAAGAGGCAACAGGACTTCCGGCAGCCGCCTCTTTTAAACATGTATCCCCTGCCGGAGCGGCAGTAGGCCTTCCTCTCAGCGATGTATTAAAAAAGATTTATTGGGTAGATGATATGGGAGAACTTTCCAGTTTGGCCTGTGCCTATGCCAGAGCAAGAGGTGCGGACAGAATGTCTTCTTTCGGTGATTTTATAGCTCTTTCTGATGTCTGTGATACAGATACAGCCCGAATGATCAAGAGGGAAGTTTCTGACGGTGTCATTGCTCCTGGATTTGAACCGGAAGCGTTGGAAATCTTAAAGTCCAAGAAGAATGGAAATTACAATGTAATAGCCATAGATCCTGACTACCGTCCGGATCCTATTGAACGCAAGCAGGTTTATGGGGTTGTCTTTGAGCAGGGAAGAAATGAATTGAACATTGATGGGGAACTTCTAAAAAATGTGGTTACAGAAAACAAAGAGATACCAGAAGAAGCAAAAAGAGATCTGATTATTTCCCTTATAACCTTAAAATATACTCAGTCTAATTCTGTATGCTATGTGAAAGACGGACAGGCCATTGGAATCGGAGCAGGTCAGCAGTCCCGAGTACATTGCACCAGACTGGCAGGGAATAAGGCTGACAACTGGTTCCTTCGTCAGGCACCTCAAGTATTATCCCTTCCTTTTGCAGATGAAATTAAGAGAGCGGACAGAGACAATGCCATTGATGTGTATATCAGTGATGATCCCATGGATGTGCTGGAGGACGGAAGATGGCAGAAAATTTTCAAAGAAAAGCCAGAGATATTTACCAGAGAGGCTAAGAGAGAATGGCTGGATCAGATGACCGGTGTTTCCCTGGGATCTGACGCTTTCTTCCCATTTGGAGATAATATTGATCGTGCATATAAGAGCGGTGTGTCCTATGTGGCTCAGCCAGGAGGATCTGTAAGAGATGACCAGGTTATTGAAACCTGCAATAAATATGGAATGGCTATGGCGTTTACTGGAATTCGTCTGTTCCACCACTAAGCTGAAAAATCATTATTGAGAGTCCTGATATAAGGGACTCTCTTTTTATGGAAGTGTAAAAGCACTATAGGCCCGGCCGCGGCATAAAATGAAAGTAAGTAACTTTTAAGGCGGCTTTCTTTGAAGACTTTTCCCAAACCCTTAACTGCACGAGAGGAACAGGAATGCCTGGAACGCTATCAGGCCGGTGACCAGGAAGCCAGAGCTACATTAATTGAGCGGAATATGCGGCTGGTAGCCCATGTGGCAAAGAAATATCAAAATACAGATTACGATACAGAAGATCTCTTGTCTGTAGGAACTATAGGTCTGATAAAGGCTGTCAATACCTTCCATCCGGACCGGGGATCCAGATTATCCACCTATGCGGCAAAGTGCGTGGAGAATGAAATCCTCATGCTCCTCCGTGCCAGTAAAAAGTATTCCAGAGAGGTGTCTCTCTTCGAGCCTATCGGTATTGATAAGGATGGGGAAACAGTCAGTTTGGTTGATGTCATAGAAATGGAGAATAAGGAAACTTTGGAAATGATGATTTTGGACCAGGATATCAGAGAGCTTTACCAGGCTTTTGAGTCCTGCCTGAAAGAAACCGAACAGACAGTAATTTCCATGCGATACGGACTATATGGGAAGAAGAGCCATACACAGAGAGAGATTGCTGATGTTTTGGGTATTTCCAGATCCTATGTAAGCCGGATTGAAAAAAAGGCTATTGAAAAACTTCGATGGGAGTTTGACAGAAAAGAAAAAATAAAAAAAATATAAAATAAATATAAACATTAGGTTGACTTTTTTTGAAAATTTGTTAACATTATCATAAGTTAATAATCAATGGATTGTTACTGGGAAGCAGGCAAAACCAATTTTGAACTAAGAAAATAAAGGGTTTATTTTCATGCTCAGAATTGGTTTTTTTATTTCAGGTGGAAATTTATTATGTTAATCGACAAGATCATTAATAATAATATTGTAAGCGCCATAGAAGAAGATGGAACCGAGATAGTGGTGATGGGACGGGGCATTGGATTTGGTGTGAAGGCGGGAGCTGTGATTCCGGATACCAAAATTGAGAAAGTATTTCGTCTGGACAGTCAGAACAGTTTGGATCGCTTTAAAGAGCTTTTGGCTAATCTTCCGTTAGAGCATCTTCAGGTGTCTGCAGAGATTATTAATTACGCAAAGGATGTCTTGAATCGAAGAATAAACGAGAATATTTACATTACATTGACGGATCATATTAATTTCGCTATTCATCGTTTCCGTCAGAAGATTCGTTTTTCCAATCCTCTTCTCAGTGAAATCAAGACTTTTTACAAGGAAGAGTATTTGATAGGAGAGTATGCCATTGCTCTGATTCAGCGTAAGATCGGTGTTGATCTGCCTGTGGATGAGGCAGGCTTTATTGCCCTTCATATCGTGAACGCAGAATATAATATGGGTATGAGAGAGACTATGGATATTACCAATTTGATTCAGAAAGTGGTGGAAATTGTAAAAAAACACTTTTCCGTGCTTCCTGATAAAGAATCATTGTATTATCAGCGGTTTGTGACCCATTTAAGATTCCTTGCTCAGAGAATTGTGGCAGGAGAACTTCTTGACAGTGAAAATCAGGAGTTTGAACGGCTGATTTCTAGTATGTATCCGGAGGAATATGCCTGCAGTCTGGAGATAAAGGAATACATACGCAGTTCCTGCCATTATACAGTTACAGATGAGGAAACTGCTTATTTGGCTGTTCATATAAAGAGAATGAGAATACAGGAAAGGAGATAGATCATATGTTTGAATCATTGAAGAAGATGTTTAAGGGAGATCAGAAGGAAATGATTCTGTCGCCGGCAGAGGGGGAGTCGGTCCCCTTAAGCCAGGTGAATGATCCCACCTTCAGTCAGGAGCTTTTGGGCAAAGGAGTTGCTATTATACCGTCTAAGGGCAGGATTGTGGCTCCGGCAGACGGAGTGGTAACAGTTATGTTTGAGACAAAGCATGCGGTCAGTATTACCACAGAAGGCGGCGCGGAGCTGATTATTCATGTGGGACTGGATACTGTAAACTTAAAAGGCAAATATTTTAAAGCCTTTAAAAATCAGGGGGATAAGGTGAAACAGGGAGATCTTCTTTTGGAATTTGATTTAGATTCCATAAAACAGGAGGGGTATGATGTGATTACTCCTGTTATTGTATGTAATACGCCGAATTATCCTGATATGGTATGCCGTACCGGTACTGCCGTGAAGGAATTGGATCCGGTGATAGAGCTGTAGGTTGGTAAGATGATAAGTTATCTGTATCAAATCAAAAATCCTCAAGGCCTTCACGCAAGGCCGGCCTCTAAACTGTTTATGGAAGCGGGAAAGTTTTCAAGTGCCATTGTTTTAAAAACCACCAAAGGAGAGGCAGACTGCAGAAACCTGTTAGAAATTATGGGATTAGGTGCAGAATCAGGGGAGATGGTTGAGTTTTCTTTCAGCGGTGAGGATGAGGACAGAGCGAAAGCTGCTTTTCAAAAATTAGTTGAAGATGATTTGAACCTGTGAAGATGCAGGAGCAAATAAAAAATGTCCTATGGGGCGAAAGAAAGGGGTTTTTAGTATGATGAAGTATCTGCAAAAACTGGGTAAATCATTGATGCTCCCAGTTGCATGTCTTCCAGCAGCAGGAATCCTGATGGGTATTGGTTATATGATCAGCCCGTCTGTTATGTCTGGTGTGGGGACGCCTAACGCCATTGCCTTTTTCCTGGTTAAGGCAGGAGGCGCCATTATTGATAATATGGCGATTCTGTTTGCTATCGGCGTAGCAGTGGGAATGGCTGATGACCATGATGGAACTGCTGCATTGGCTGGTATTGTATGCTGGCTGATGATACAGCAGATTTTGTCGCCTGCTGTAGTAGCTACTTTGAAAGGCATAGACGTGTCAGAAGTCAATGCAGCTTTTTCCAAAGTAAACAATCAGTTTATCGGTATTTTAAGCGGTATTATCGGTTCTATGTGTTATAACAGATTCAAAAACACAAAGCTTCCCGATGCCTTGTCATTCTTCAGCGGCAAAAGAAGCGTTGCCATCGTTACCGCTCTGGCAGCTTTAGTTGCCAGCCTGGTTCTGTTCTTTGTATGGCCTATCGTTTACAGTGGACTGGTTGCCTTTGGTGAGGCTATCATCAGCCTGGGCGCTGTGGGAGCAGGTATCTATGGATTCTTCAATCGTCTGCTGATTCCGGTAGGTCTGCACCATGCGCTGAATTCTGTATTCTGGTTTGACGTGGCAGGAATTAACGATATTGCTAATTTCTGGGGCGGCACAGGTACATATGGTGTAACAGGTATGTATATGACCGGTTTCTTCCCGGTTATGATGTTTGGTCTTCCGGCAGCGGCCTTGGCTATGTACCATACTGCAAAGCCAGGAAGAAAAAAACAGGCCTATGGTTTGCTGTTTGCGGCAGCGGTATGTTCTTTCTTTACCGGTGTTACAGAACCTTTGGAGTTTGCATTTATGTTCTTAGCTCCTGGTCTGTATTTGATTCACGCTATTTTGACAGGTATTTCTTTAACTATCTGTGCGCTTCTTCCTGTTAGAGCAGGCTTTAACTTCAGTGCCGGTTTTGTTGACTGGTTCTTAAGCCTTAGAGTGCCAATGGCTCAGAATCCCCTTCTGTTGATCCCTATTGGCTTAGTATATGGTGTTGTATATTATATTGTATTCCGTTTCGCCATTACAAAATTCAATTTCAAAACTCCTGGACGTGAGGATGATGATATTGATGAAAGCAAGGTAACACTGGCAAACAACGATTATACTCAGGTCGCTTCCATTATCCTGGAAGGCCTTGGCGGAAAGGGTAACATTACAAGTATTGATAACTGTATTACAAGACTTAGACTGGAAATCAAGGATTATACTCAGGTTGACGAGAAAAAGATTAAGTCCGCCGGAGTTGCAGGTGTAATTCGGCCAAGCAAGAACAATGTTCAGGTTGTTGTGGGAACTCAAGTTCAGTTTGTGGCGGATGAATTTAAGAAGCTGTGTAAATAGTCTTTGTAAAGGAAACGAGCGGGAGATGGAGATTCCATCTCCCGTTTTTCTTTGTTGAAAAGAGAATTCTATAAAAGCTGCCCTGCCAAGGGGGATGAAAGATTGGAAGCTGTGCTGCCCGTGGAGGCCTGCGCTGGAAGGAGAATTTAAAGTTCTGCTCGGCAGGAATCTTTTTAAAATTTATGTGAAATTGATGGACGAATTCTATATATGTGGTAAAATAAACGGTGAAAAATATAAAGGAATCAGGTGCATCAATGGAAGATAAGAAAAAAAATCAGGAAAAAGAGCCTATTAATGTAAAGAAGGAAATTTTTGAATGGGTTAAGATTATTGCGCTGGCTATTGTGATCGCATGGGTGATCAATAGTTTTATTATTGCCAATAGTAAGGTTCCGTCAGGGTCCATGGAAAAAACTATCATGACTGGAGACCGGATTATCGGTTCCAGACTTTCCTATAAATTTGGAGGAGAACCTGAGCGGGGAGATATTGTGATTTTTGATCATCCAATAGGGCCTGGCGAAGAAGAAACCACTTTGGTAAAGCGCATTATTGGACTTCCGGGAGAAACGGTTGACATTCGGAATAATAAAATTTACATTAACAATTCGGACGAGCCGTTGGAGGAGCCTTATTTGTGGGAATCAATGGAATCCGAAGATTATCATTTTGAGGTGCCTGAGGGATGTTATCTTATGTTGGGAGACAACAGGAATAACTCTGCCGATGCCAGGTATTGGCCGGACCCCTACGTGCCGGAAGATAAAATCCTAGCTAAAGTACTTTTCAGATATTTTCCTGGAATTAAATGGCTTGATGAGTAACAGACTGCAATTACATGAAAAAAGCTAGACCTTTCTGTTTCTTGAAGGTCTAGCTTTTTCATGGTAAAGGCTTTAAATATAAAATATGAAAAAGGAAGGGATTTTTATGCTTTATACAGTACCTCATTACTGGAAGCAGTTTCGCTGTATTGCCGGGAATTGCCCGGATACCTGCTGCGCGGGCTGGTCTATAGGGATTGACCCTATATCTATGAAACGATACAAACATACAAAAGGGCCTTTGGGAAATCGCCTGAAAAATTCCGTTGACTGGAGGGAAAAAACGTTTCTTCAATACAAAAAGAGATGTTCCTTTCTGAATGAGGAAAATCTCTGCGATTTATATCTGGAGGGCGGAGAGAGAATGCTGTGTAAAACCTGCAGACAGTATCCGAGACATACAGAAGAATATGAAGGCGTGAGAGAAATTTCTCTTTCCCTTTCCTGTCCGGAAGCTGCCAGATTGATTTTAGGCTGCAGAGAGCCAGTACGTTTTTTATCCAGAGAGACACAGCAGGAAGAAAGCTATGAGGAATTTGATTTTTTCCTGTTTACCAAGTTGGAAGATGCCCGCGAGAAGATTTTGTCGGTGATGCAGGATCGGAACCGGGATGTATTTTTTCGGATGGCTATCGTGCTTGCTATGGGATATAAAATTCAAATGTGTATAAGTAAAGATCAGCTCTTTATGCTGGATGAGGATCTTGCCAGTTTCCTGAAAGGAGACAGTATAGATAGGTTTTACAAAAAATGGCAGTCTATGATGCCTGGATCGAGACAATGGTTTAAGCTTGCCAGAACCTTTACGGAATGTCTTGACAGGCTGGAAGTATTAAAGGAAGATTGGAATGTATACAGAGAAGAGAGAAAACAGCTCCTATTTGGAGAGGGTGACCAGATGTTTCAGGAGACCTGGAAAGCTTTCCTTGGCGATAGGATGAAAAGCAAGGAGAGCAGGGAACAGTGGGGCCGGTGGCAGGAACAGTTAATGGTGTATTTCTTATTTACATATTTCTGCGGATCCGTTTATGATGGAAAGGCCTTTTCTAAAATAAAACTGGCGTGTTATTCTACGATTATTATTGATCTTTTTGCGTGTTCTTTCTGGAAGGAGAATGGAGGGAAAATGGAGGAAGAGGATTTCCGGCAGATTGCTGTAAGATACTCCAGAGAAGTTGAACATTCAGATTTGAATCTGAATGCTCTGGATGACTTGTTTTGGAGGAATAAGAATTTCTATCTCCGGCCTTTGCTGGAGTTTCTGGCTTTTTTTGCTGGGGGAAAGATGTAGGAGAAAAAACGGCCTGATTTTCTTCTTGCAGCTCAATTTGGCTAATGATTGTTATAAATCTGTAATATTTCTTAAAAATAATTAAATTGAAAGAAATTATATAAAAATATATAATAATAATAGAGAAGACGAAGGAGATTTTTTCATAATTTCCTGAAAGTTTTGTTAGATGGCGGCAAAAATGTCAAGTGATTTCAGACGTTATAAGGAGGGGTGTTTTTATGAAGAGACTGGGATTGTGCCTTGTATTGGCAGCGGCATTGACTGTTTGTACAGGAATGGCGGCTTTGGCGGCAGAGACAAAGATTGATAATGTGAAACTGGAGTTTTCCTACGGTAGCGGCGGTGAACCGGAAAATGGACATGAGATCGGGGGTATCAATGTGACAGCCCCGGGAGACAGCCCTTATATTGTGGAATATGCGGAATATATAAATGACGCAGATGTTTGGGTGGTAGGAGATCGGCCCATTGTGAGAGTAGAGTTGAGCGCTAAAGATGGATATCGGTTTAGTTATACTTCTAAAAGCCGTTTTTCTCTGTCCGGCTGCGGGGCTACTTATAAGAGGGCAGATGCTTATGATGACGGCATGCAGTTGGAATTGGATGTCTATCTCCAGCGAATAGGGGGAACCTTAGATGGTGTATCCAATCCTTCCTGGGATGGCTATTATGCAGTATGGGATACTATGGAGGGTGTAAAACATTATGAGGTTCGTCTTTATCGAAATGAAAACCTTATTGCTACAGTAGAAACTTCTTCTGATACTTACGACTTTTCCGGCTATATGAATGAGGAAGGCAATTATACCTTCCGAGTCCGCGCAGTTGCCAGCTACAACGACAGGGCGGGAGAGTGGTCCAACTATTCAGAAGATTACTATGTTGATGAGGAAGAAGCTTCCTATAATGGAAGCAATGGCATGTGGCTTCAGGATGGAACCGGCTGGTGGTATTCCTATCAGAATGGAGGATATCCAAGAGCATGCTGGAAGAATCTCAATGGAGCCTGGTATTACTTTAATCCAAGCGGATATCGGGTAACCGGCTGGAACCGGATTGATAGGGAATGGTATTATTTATCGCCTGATGGCGTGATGCTCACCGGCTGGCAGCTGGTAAATGGCAGCTGGTATTATATGGATGGAAGCGGCGTGATGCTCACAGACTGGCAGACCATTAACGGAGCAAGATATTATCTCAATGAAAGCGGAGCTATGTTAACCGGCTGGCAGTATATTGACGGCTGTTGGTACTATTTCAATGAGAATGGAGCTATGATGACTGGCTGGCAGCTGATTAACGGGAAATGGTATTATATGGACAGCAATGGAATCATGTATGCTAATCGCTGGACGCCAGACGGATATTATGTAGATCAAAGCGGAGCCATGGTTCAGTAGGGGACAGAATAAAGGAGCAGCTGAGAAACTGCTCCTTTAACTTTGTGATGAACGTTTGATGACGGACCAATAATAATTTTACAGGAAATTTACAAAAACAGAAGCGATTACTACAGTACAAAGACCAGAGGTGGCAATGGCCAGGCTGCTCATAGCGCCTTCAACTTCTCCCATTTCCATGGCCTTGGTAGTACCCACAGCATGAGAAGCGGAACCGATGGCAATGCCTTTTGCTATCGGTTCTGTAATACGCAGGATTCGGCATAAAGGTTCAGCGATCATATTGCCTATAATTCCTGTGATAATAATTGAGGCTACAGTAATGGTCACAATGCCGCCCATTTCTTCCGACACTCCCATGCCGATAGCTGTGGTAATGGATTTTGGCAGAAAGGTTACGTACTGCTGATGGTCCAGATGGAAAACAAAGGCCAGAAGCAGTACGGTTATCATGGTTGACAGAACTCCTGTAAGGGTTCCGGCGACAATGGCTACCCCATGTTCCCTTAGAAGTCTAAGCTGCTGGTAGAGAGGAACCGCCAGGCAGACCGTAGCAGGAGTTAAGAGATAGCTGATATATTTAGCGCTTGCGTTGTAGCTTTCGTAATCAATTCGAAATAGATAGAGAAATAAAATTACTGTTATAATAGAAATCAGAAGAGGGTTGAATAAAGGGGATTTTAATCGGGATTTTATAAAAAGCCCCAGTTCATATCCAAGGATGGTAATAGCTGCTCCGAAAAATAGAAAGCTTTCAATTGTTTCGTTCATTTTTCTTTCCTCCCTTTTTTTTCGATGATAGAATAAAAAATTGAGTTACCTTTCCGGTTAAAGCCATAACGATTACTGTTGAAGCGACTGTAATTACAGCAAATGGAATAAGAATTGGCTTCAGCAGTCCCCAGGAGTCAAGAAGACCGGCAGCGGCTGGAATAAACATAATGGGCATGATGTCAATGAGAAAGATACTGGCATCAAAGACGGCATCCAATGGAATGATTTTAGTCTGCAGTCCAAGAAGCATAAGAATCAAACCGTAAATGCTGGCTGGAATAGGGAGAGGAATAAAATAGTGAAGAAGTTCTCCCAAAAAAGATATCAGAACAATAATGCTGAATTGCTTTAAAAATTTCATAGCTGTCCTCCCTGTGGTGCTGTCTGTATAGCAGACGGTTTTACTATGTCATATCCTACCCTGCAGAAAACAGGATGTCAAATATTTTTTCTGGATTTGTTATTTTTCTGGATTTCTTATTCTTTGGCGTTTATAATACTAGCTATATACTATTTACAAGGAGAAGCTGTATGAATTTTGAATTTGAATTTTTATATTTTCTTCAATCTCTCCATACGCCGTGGCTTGATTCTTTTATGACTGCGGTGACCAGCCTTGGAAACGGAGGGGGGATTTGGATTTTAACAGGAGTGATTTTCCTTTTTTCAAAGAAAACGCGGGACATGGGCATATGTCTTCTGCTTTCCCTTCTTGCAGGATTGGTCATTGGCAATGTGATTCTGAAAAATTTGGTAGCCAGAAGCCGCCCCAGCTGGCTGGTCCATTTTGTCCCCCTGCTTATCGAAAATCCCACGGATTATTCCTTCCCATCCGGTCATACGCTGGCTTCTTTTGAAGGTGCAGTCAGCATTTTTCTCTATAGACGAAAATGGGGAATATTTGCCCTTATTTTAGCCGCAGTTATCGCTTTTTCAAGGATGTATCTTTTTGTGCATTTTCCTACGGATATATTAGGAGGGATGGTTCTTGGAACTGCCATTGCATGTGGAATACATTGGCTGTGGGAGAAAAAGGGGGTTCCCTTAAGAGAAAAGTTATGCTATACTGGGAAACGAAAAAATAAATAGAAACGCAGAGTAGATTTGTGTGCGTTAAGTGCCGGCTGAACAGGGAGTTGTCAGCCGGACGAAAAGATTTTCTTGCGGTACACAGGTCGCATCCCGCTGCATCAGAAGATAGGAATATTATCTCCCGTTGTAGTATGAGGTCTGCAAAGGAGGTATTTTTTTATGAAAAAATTCGTTACTTTGTTCACCGATTCTTACAAAGAACTAAAGTCGGTAAGAACCATCACGACAGCTGCCATGTTTGCAGCTATTGCTATTATTTTGGGAATGTTCTCCATTGAGATCGGTCATGTGGTGAGAATTGGTTTTTCTTCTATTCCTAATAAGCTGACAGCTTATCTGTTCGGCCCCGTAGTTGGAGGAATTTTTGGAGGAACCTTGGATGTACTGAAATATCTGATCAAACCTACAGGGGGATATTTTCTGCCCCTTACCTTGGTAGTAGTACTGGCCGATGTGATTTACGGATTCATGTACTATAAAAAACCCCTTAGTTTTTGGAGAATTCTTCTGGCCAGTTTCCTTGTTACAGCAGTGTGTAATGTAATTCTTAACACCATGTGTCTGTCCGTCTTATATGGAAAAGGATTTTGGGCGATTCTCCCAGCACGACTGGTGAAGAATCTTGTTATGTGGCCTATTGATTCTTTCATTTTCTATAGTCTGGCCAAGGCGTTGGAGGCTTTGGGAGTACTGTCCACCATCCGTCGGTTTTCAGCGGCAGGAGTAAAATAAAAAGTATGCCGGCAGCAAAAACAGAGGAGTTTGGTAATGGTTTTTTGCCATAACCAAATTCCTCTGCTTTTATAATGAAAGGAAGTCAGTTCCTTTCCTCTGTTACAATAGATATGAGCTCGTTGGGTATTTCAGCGAAATACTCCTTTTACATTAAATAGTCAAGGGCATGGCTTCGGATCCGTTCCATTTTTTTCTGGGTTTCTGGATTAGAGTATGGAATACGGTCAATGAGACGGTTTATATAGTCATTTTCCAGTACATACTGGCGGCTTTCAGGAAAGTTCAGATCAAAGATATATCCCAAATAAGAGACCCACATATCCATATGGGTGATACGGTCTGAGTTTAAGATAGGACGGCTTTCCAGAAAACACTGATAGATGGAATCACTGATAGGTTCTTTTCCAAGCTGCTCTTCTGTTACATCCACCATAGCGGTCATGGAATCTTCGGATTTGACACGGAAATTGTCCAGCTTGTCCGCGTCCCGGATCAGCTTTGCGTGAAGAAGGCTGGAGTCTGTAAGCGTATCCTCCATACGGAAAAGACCGTGATTTTTGATAGCATCATAGATAATCTGATCGTAGTCACGTTCAGGTATGAAGGAAGAAATCAGACCTTTGTGAAAAAGAATATCCAGGCTCAGCTGGGCGTGGGGAACAATGGTATCATCGAAGCTGTGATAAATTTTAAGCTGCTCAAAACGGCCTATGTCATGGAGCAGAGCAATGTGGAGGGCCAGCTGCGTATCCAAGAGAGAAAGGCCCATTCGCTGGCCCAGCCATTTAGCAGCGGAGACTACGCCGTAGGTGTGAACTATTTTCAGGCGAATCTTTTCATCTTTTGAGTTATATTGCTTTAAATATTCGCTAAAATATTTTTTTGCCTGTTCAAAATCCATAGACAGAAACCTTCTTTCATACTATAATCTTAATGTCTGCATTATACTACGGATTGCAGTCTGTGACAATGAAAAGCTTGCAGGGAGGACAGAATGGACAGGCGGATAGAAGCCATATTTTTTGATATTGACGGTACCCTCAGGATTTTGAAACAGGAAAAATTCCGGACAGCGCCAAGGAAGCGTTAGCTATGGCCCGCAGAGAAGGAATTAAGCTGTTTGTAGCCACAGGCCGTCACCATCTTGAGATGGATGAGGAGAATCTTTTGGAAGGAATCCGATTTGATGGATATGTAACACTTAACGGACAGTACTGTTATGGGGAAAAAGGTCTGATTTACAGTCATTCCTTTGAGAAAGCTGTGGTAAGAGAAATGGTTGAAATTCTGGGAGAGTTTCCTTTTCCCTGTCTGTTTATGGAAGAAGATCGGATGTACATTAATATGGTGGATGACCTTGTGCGGAAGGCTCAGGCTGGTATAGGAACCAAAGTTCCCCCTTTGGGCTCGGCTAGCCAGGCTTTAAATGAACCAATTTATCAGATGGTTCCTTATATCTCAGAAAAGAAAAAACGCTTGATCCAGGGACGCCTTTCCGGATGCCAGTGGGTCAGCTGGCATGATGGAAGGGGATACGATGTTATGCCTGAAGGCGGAAGCAAATGGACCGGAATCTGTAAGATGGCAGAACATTTTGGCATACCACTAAGCCGTACCGCGGCCATTGGTGATGGAAGAAACGATGTTGTCATGATACGGCAGGCAGCCGTAGGAATTGCAATGGGAAACGGAAAAGATGAAGCCAAGGCGGCGGCAGACTATGTGACAGCTTCTGTTAGGGAGGATGGTCTTTGGAAGGCCATCCGATACCTGATTGATTTATATGTTTAGGAGGAATGACACATGAGTGAGGAAAATTGTACTCATAACTGCAGTACCTGCGGGGAAAATTGCAGCAGCAGGCAGACGGAACAGACCAGCTTTCAGGAACCTTTAAATCCTGCAAGCTCAGTAAAAAAAGTAATTGGAGTAGTTAGCGGAAAAGGCGGAGTAGGAAAATCTCTTGTAACTTCCATGATGGCAGTGCGGATGAAAGCGCTTGGGAAAAAATCGGCCATTCTGGATGCGGATATTACAGGCCCATCCATTCCCAAAGCTTTTGGCCTGGGCAACAGCGGTATCGGAATGACTCCCAATGGACTGATGCTTCCAGCCGTTACTGCAACTGGAATAGAGATTATTTCTTCCAATCTGCTTTTGGATCATGAGACAGATCCGGTTATTTGGAGAGGTCCGGTAATAGCCGGAGCTGTAAAACAGTTCTGGCAGGAGACTTTGTGGCAGGATATTGATTACATGTTTGTAGACATGCCCCCGGGAACAGGAGACGTTCCTCTGACTGTCTTTCAGTCTCTTCCGGTAGATGGAATTCTTATTGTTACTTCTCCTCAGGAGCTGGTTTCCATGATTGTGGCAAAGGCTGTAAATATGGCAAGAAAAATGAACATTCCTATTGTAGGTCTTATTGAGAATATGAGTTATTTGGAATGTCCTGACTGCGGAAAGAAAATTTCTGTGTTTGGGGAAAGCCATATTGATGAAGTGGCAGGAGAACATCAAATACCTGTATTGGCAAAGATTCCTATTGATCCGAAGATTGCCCAGGCAGTTGATCAGGGAACTGTGGAATATCTGGATTCCCAGTGGCTTGATGATGCTGTGAAAGCAGTTCAGCAGATATAGAGACAGCAAGGGCATGCAGAGGTGATAATATGGAGATAAACAGGAATCCAAACAGTCAGCTGAACCAGTTCGCGGTTAACGCGCCGGATCCTGCTCCTGTGCCGGAGCAGATGATTCATCAGGCTTACCAGTTTCAGCGAGCAATGATGATGTATGGCTGTGCCATACGGGAAGTAAAGACAAAACTGGAAGTGCTCAATGATGAGCTTTCTGTGAGAAATTCCAGAAACCCCATTGAGGTAATCAAATCCAGAGTAAAAAAACCGCTGAGTATTGTGGAGAAGCTTCACCGCAGAGGCCTTCCTGTTACCATCGAATCCATGCTGGAACATTTAGACGATGTAGCCGGAGTGCGGGTAATCTGCTCGTTTCTGGATGATATTTATGCGGTGGCGAATATGCTGGCGAGCCAGGATGATGTGAAAGTAGTAGCCATTAAGGACTATATTCGTTATCCAAAGGAAAATGGATACAGAAGCTATCATATGATTGTGGAGGTTCCTGTGTTTTTTTCCGACAGCAAAAAGTGGATCCGTGTAGAAGTGCAGATCAGAACCATTGCCATGGATTTCTGGGCCAGCCTGGATCATCAGCTGAAATACAAAAAAGAAATTGGGGATTGTTCTGCTGAGATTGAAGAAGAGCTGAGGCAATGCGCTCAGGTTATTGCTGAGACAGACCAGAGAATGCTTAATATACGTAAAAAGATAGAGGCTCAGGGCATAGAGATTCAGGAATAGTAAGGGGGAAGGACATTTGGATATGGTAATTAAGAACGGAAGGATTGTATCCGGGGGGATGACCTTTCTGGGCGATGTGCTAATAGAGGGAGAGACCATAAAAGCTGTTGGGAAAAATATTCCGGAAGAGGGACGGTGCGTTATTGACGCTGTCGGCAAGTATGTGATACCCGGAGCTGTAGATGTTCACACTCACATGGATCTTCAGGCAGGCCAGTGCAGGGCTGTGGATGATTTTTACCATGGTACTGTGGCAGCAGCCTGCGGCGGCACAACCACCATTGTAGATCACATGGCCTTTGGTCCTGCAGGCTGCAGTCTTTGGCACCAGGTAAAGGAATATCATAGGCTGGCCGATGGGAAAGCAGTGGTAGACTATGGTTTCCATGGTGTGATACAGCATGTAAACCAGGAAATTCTCCGGGAGATGGGTGAAATTTTCCGAGATGAAGGAATCACCAGTTTTAAAATATACCTTACCTACGATAATAAACTTTCCGATCTGGAAGTATTTCAGGTTTTGGAGCGGGCAAAAGAGCTTGGTGCAGTCATTCCTGTTCACTGCGAAAATGATGGTGTGGTAAATTACTTGAGAGAAAAATTTAAGAAGGAAAAAAAGGAAATGGCGTCCTTTCATCCATTAAGCCGTCCTTCACGGTGTGAGGCAGAGGCTGTGGGAAGGATGCTTCATCTGGCAGCAATGGCGGGAAACGCTCCTGTTTATATTGTTCATTTGTCCAGTATGGAAGGATTAAAAGAAATTGAGAAGGCGGCCTGTGAGGGAAGAAAGAATATCGGAGTGGAAACCTGTACTCAATATCTGACGCTTACCGATCAATGCTACCAGGACCCTAAAGAAGGACTGAAATTTATTATGTCTCCGCCTCTTCGAAGTCAGGAAGACTGTCAGGCTTTGTGGAAGGGGATTGAGAGGGGCTTGATTGACGTCATTGCCACGGATCACTGTCCTTTCTGCTATTCAGGGGATAAACAGCTGGGAGCGGAGGATTTTACCAAATGTCCCAATGGAGCTCCGGGAGTGGAAGAGAGACTTTCAGTCATTTTTTCTCAGGGTGTGGCAGAAGGCAAAATTACAATAGAAAAAATGGTGGATTTGCTCTGCACCATGCCAAGTAAAATGTACGGCCTTTATCCTCAAAAGGGAGTCATTCAGCCAGGAGCAGATGGGGATATTGTTATCCTGGATCCGGAGAAGGAAAGGATTCTTACAAAATCTCAGCTTCACAGTGCTGCTGACTATACCTGTTATGAAGGTATGAAAGTCAGGGGAGATATTGATAAGGTAATTCAAAGGGGAAGGATAATTGTTGATAATCATCAGTTCCTTGGCAAACGGGGAGATGGAAAGTATATAAAACGGGGAAAAAGCATTCTGGCGGATTAAATAAGAAACCGTCTGACTCTGTGATTTATATTACAGAGTCGGGCGGTTTTATCTGTTAAGACGGGCCGGCGCAGAAAGAAAAACAAGTTTACAGAGGGAGAGACACAGTGAAAATGGTACCCTCTTCTGAATTGCTGGATACAATGATTTTTCCCTTGTGGTGTTCTACAATGGTTCTGGCGATAGAAAGTCCTAGGCCATACCCGCCTTCTTTTCTGACTCTTGATTTATCTGTACGATAGAATCTTTCAAATATATGTTTCTGTTCTTCTAAAGGAATGGGGTCTCCTGTGTTTTGAACTGTGAGGCAGGCATTATGGGGGCTTTTTTTTAATTCCAAGTTTACAGCCCCGTTTTTTCCCGCATATTTACAGGCATTATCCAGAAGAATAAGAACCAGCTGTTTCAGTTGGGCTTCACTGCCGGAAAGAGATATGTCCGGAGATATGCTGCTGGTAAGCTTAACCTTTTGTTCAAAGGCTACCGATTCAAAAAGAAGTACACAGTTAAGCACACTGTCGCTGAAGTCCAGCATCTGGTGGGGAGTGGTTTCTGTCAATACGCCTGCGTCAGATCGGGCCAGAAAGAGCAGCCCCTCCACCAGCTTTTTCATCCGCTTAGCTTCTTCCCTGGTGTTTTCCAGCCATTTTTCCTGGTTTTTTATGGTGGAATCTTTGTGGGCAGAGAGGATTTGGAGATTAGCAAGGATTACAGTAAGAGGAGTCTTCAACTCATGGGAGGCATCAGCGATAAATTGATTCTGCTGCTGCCAGGCTGTTTTAACCGGCTTCAATGCCCAGCGGGAAAGAAACAAGCTTAGGAAGAAAAACAGAACCATGGCAATGAAAAAGACAAGGATACAGGTTATAAGAATTCCTCTGGCAGCAGCTATTTGGTAGCTTTGGTCGATAAAAGCGATTTTAGTACCGTCAGGCGACGGTTCTAAATGGTAGCGGAGAGAATAATCTTCCAGAAATCCATCTGTATTTCCCGAATGAATGACCTGAGCGGCAAGAGATTCTGCCAGTTCCTGAGAAACAGAGAGGTTGATTTCCTTGCGGTCGGCAATCTGTCCGCTATCAGAATCCACAGTTATAATGAAGGCAGATGGAAGGGGAAAAGGATCGGGCCGGGGACGCCCAGGCTCCTGTTTTTCCAGTTCCCTGTCAAAATGTTCAATTTCCATAACTTCTCTTACCGCCATTTCGGTCTGATGATGGAGACGTTGGATTGCCGAATAGTAGAAAACTCCAAGCACTGCCGCCATAATGCTTGAGACAAAAAGCATATTAATGAGAATGAATTTTCTGTGAAGCTTTTTAATCATGAAATATCCTCCAGACGGTATCCAACCTTCCGAACTGTTACAATTTCAGCCTTTGAGCCGAGAAAGGACAATTTTTTCCGAAGAAAAGAGATATAGGCTTCTACATTGTTATCTTCTGCATCAGAATCGTCTCCCCATACTCTGGAAATGAGCGTATCCTTGGATATGATGGTTCCAGTGTTGCTCATAAGTATTTTAAGAATTTCAAATTCCTTATAGCCTAAATGGATGGATTTTGTTCTGCACCAAAGGTCGTTGGAGGAAAGACTGAGTGTGAGATCAGCAAACTTCATTTCTTCGACAATAACCTCTCCCTGTCTCCTGGAGAGTGCTCTGATTCTGGCCAGAAGTTCTTCCGGCACAAAGGGTTTTGTCATATAGTCATCCGCTCCCCGGTCCAATCCGAAGACCTTGTCCTGGACATCATCTCTGGCTGTCAGCATAAGAATGGGAGTGGCAATCTTTGCTTCCCTCAGCTTTTTTACAATTTCAAAACCGTTTTCTCCTGGAAGCATTACATCCAGAATCAGCACATCATAATCTCCTGAAAGACCGCAGTAGAATCCATCTGTTCCATTGTATACAATATCTGCCTGATAATGCTGTTCTTTCATAATCTGTCCCAGAGCTTCCGCAAGTCTGACCTCATCTTCAACAATCAGTATTTTCATATTGATTCTCCTGAATTTTCTTAATGTAATTATTATAAGACAGCGGCATGGACCGTGCAATCTTATTTCTTATCTTCTATATCTTATAGGCCCAACCTTAAAATATTCTGAAATATATTTTTCAGGTTATTTTAAGCTAAAGGTGTTAAAATTCTGCTGTGTTTTAGGAAAATTGCAAAGCAAGAAAAGAGAGGAGTATTCTGATGAATCAAAGACAAATTGCGGCTGCCATGGCCGTTTTGACGGCAGTCACGGCAATAACGCCCATGGAGGCAGAGGCGAGCACCAATTTTGATTTACGTCAAAAGGTAGTCGGAATTTCCGGAATTATGAGCGTGACAAATATTGATGCCCTTGTTACCAGAGGAGAATTTGCCAGTATGCTGGTAAATGCTTCTTCCTATAGAAGTACGGTCAGTAATATAAGCAACACCTCGGTATTTGCTGATGTGCCAAAGGATCATGAATACGCGTCTTACATACGGATTGCAGCCCAGCAGGGCTGGATGAGCGGTTACCTGGGAGGTAATTTCAAACCAGAGGATTATATCACTCTTCAGGATGCCATCAAAGGAGTT
Source organism: Candidatus Hungatella pullicola (assembly GCA_019114305.1). Classification (GTDB taxonomy): domain Bacteria; phylum Bacillota; class Clostridia; order Lachnospirales; family Lachnospiraceae; genus Hungatella_B; species Hungatella_B pullicola. The sequence goes on from DXFU01000048.1 coordinate 55,227, forward strand.
CTGGCTCTTCTTGGCTATACCAATGAGGATTTTACCGGAGATCAGACAGGGGCCAGATTTTCCAAGTATGTATCCCTGGAGCTAAATGAAAACATGAATAAAGGGGCTTTAGAGGTGTTAAACCGGGAAGACTGCATTAATTTGTTTTACAATCTTTTAAAAACCAACACGAAGGAAGGACAGCTGTTCGGTGCCAGTCTGGACTGTGAGCTTACTTCAGATGGGGAGATTAACCCTCTGACTATGGTTGACAACAGCCTGAGGGGACCAAAGGTAGTTCGAAGCAAAAGCAGTCTTGACAACTATCTGCCTTTTGATCTCAGTTCAGCTAATGTATATCTGGACGGAGATCCTGTATCCAACAGCAGTGATCTGATTGCCAATGCCATTGACAGTTCCGACGGCGTTCTCGTATACTACCATCCGGTTTCAAAAACTATTTGGATGTACACCGTAGGAACGGAAAATGAAAACGGCCGCTCTGCTGTGACAGGAGAAATTACCAGTGTTATTTATAATTCTACGGATTTGATGACCCCTACAGCCATTGAAATTGACGGGGTTACCTATGAACTGGGAGGCACAGAGATGCAGTTTGCTTTCTCAACCTATGGTGATATGAGAGTGGGAGATGAGGTGACGGTAGTATATACCATTTCCCAGGACGCCAATGGTGATGAGGTGAGAACCGTTTTAGACTATATTGATTAATGACAGGAGAACCGGCATGAAATTTAAGTTGAATATAAAGAGGAAAAAGGAAACGGATACTGCGCCTGGAAAAGTCCCATTTAAGAAAAAGAAAAAATGGAAAAAACTTGTGGCCGTTCTTCTGATTCTTGTTATTGCACTGCTGGTATGGTATTTCCTTCGGTCAGACAGCGCTCCGGCTTCCGGTGTGGCAGGAACAGCTCACAGGACAGCAGTGGTGCAGAGACAGGATATTACTTCGGAGCTTTCATCTTCCGGAACCATATCACCAAAGGATACCTATGAAATTACTTCTCTGGTAGAAGGGGAGGTAATCAGCGCTGATTTTGAAGAGGGAGATATGGTCACAGAAGGTCAGGTTCTATATCAAATTGATACTTCCTCTATGGATACGGAGCTGACTTCCAGACAGAACTCTCTTGCCAGAGCTCAGGAAAATTATAATGAAGCTTTGGAGGACTACAACGAGGCTGAGGCCGATTACAGCGGCAATACCTATAAATCCACAGAGACGGGATATATTCAGACTCTCAATGTGAAAGCGGGAGATAAAATTAATTCCGGCACACAGATTGCCGCTGTTTATGATGATACGACTATGACCATTAAGCTTCCGTTTCTTACAGGAGATGCCGCCCAGATTGGATCAGGAAGCACAGCGGTACTGACACTTACCGATACCGGCGAACAGCTGACAGGTACTGTGACAGCAGTAAGCAATATGGATATAACGCTTACCGGAGGCAGAATTGTCCGATATGTAACCATTGAAGTAGCTAATCCCGGAGGATTGACTACGGATATGGCAGCCACAGGCAGTGTGGGCGATTTTGTCTGCGCCATGGAAGCTGTATTTGAACCAAAGCTGGAAGGCGTTATGACAGCAGATCTGCCTGCAAGCGTAGAGATTGGGGAAGTTCTGGTTCATGAAGGAGATTATGTTACAAAAGGAACACCTATTTTTACAATAGAGACACGGTCAGCGGAAAAGCTTATGGATACCTACAAAGATGCTCTGCAGAATGCTCAGGAAGCGTTGGAGTCAGCGGAGAGTAATCTGGAAAGTACCCAGGATACCTATGACAACTATACAATTACAGCCCCCATATCCGGTCAGGTAGTGACCAAAAATGTGAAAGCTGGTGATAATATTACAAGAAGTTCCTCAGAAAGTACTACTTTGGCAGTGATCTATGACATGTCAGGGTACACCTTTGAGATGTCTGTGGATGAGCTGGATGTAAGCAATGTAAAGGTAGGCCAGAGCGTAGTGGTGACTGCGGATGCTGTAGAAGGAAAGACATTTTCCGGCACAGTAACCAACGTAAGCCTTCAGGGATCTTATTCCAATGGAGTAACCAATTATCCGGTTACTGTTACATTGAATGATGGTATGGATGAACTGCTTCCCAGCATGAATGTAGACGGGGTTATCATTATAGACCAGGTTCAGGATGTTCTGGCAATTCCTGTAGATGCTTTAATGAGAGGAAATAAGGTGTATGTAAAGGATGAGTCTGTAACAGAGGCTCAGGGAAATGTACCTGCCGGATTCAGAGCGGTAGAGGTAACTACCGGGCTGATCAGCGATGAATACGTAGAAATTACCAGCGGTCTGGAAGAAGGGCAGGAAGTCTATGTTGCGGAATCCACGGTTGATTCTTCTTCTGCCATGATGATGCCAATGGGAGGAGGTTTTGAAGGCGGAGCCCCTGGCGGCGGCAGAGGCGGCGGCCCCCAGGGCGGACCAAGATAGTCAGGAGGAATTAAGGTGGAAGAACCATTAATTGAATTAAAAGATATTTATAAGATCTATCATATGGGAAGCGAGGAGGTCAGGGCAAGCGATGGCGTTTCCCTGACCATCTGCCGGGGAGAGTTTGTGGCCATTGTAGGTAAATCAGGAAGCGGAAAATCCACACTAATGAATATTATAGGGGCTTTGGATGTTCCTACATCAGGTGAATATTACCTGGGCGGGGAGGATGTAAGCCATATGTCTGACAATCAGCTGGCAGAAATAAGGAATAAGATGATAGGTTTTATTTTTCAGCAGTACAATCTCCTTCCCAAATTGAATCTGCTGGAAAATGTAGAGCTGCCTTTGCTTTACGCTGGTCTTGGAGCAAGTGAGCGGAAAGAACGGGCTATGGCCTCTCTTGAGAGAGTAGGACTGAAAGAAAAGTGGAAGAATCTTCCCAGCCAGCTGTCAGGAGGACAGCAGCAGAGAGTATCCATTGCCAGGGCCTTAGCGGGAAGCCCTTCTCTGATTTTGGCTGATGAACCTACAGGAGCTTTGGATTCCAGAACCAGCCGTGAAGTGCTGGACTTCTTAAAACAGCTGAATCGGGAAGGAAATACCATTGTAATGATTACCCACGATAATTCCATTGCCATGGAAGCGCGCAGGGTAGTCCGGGTGTTTGACGGAAAAATTAATTTTGATGGAGACGTAAATGAATATTCTGCAATCCTTTAAAATGGCAATTAAAAGTATCATGGGTAATAAAATGCGTTCCTTTCTCACTATGCTGGGAATTATTATCGGAGTAGCATCGGTTATTATTCTGGTAAGTCTGGTAAATGGCCAGATGTCCTATATGACAGAAAGTTTTGAGAGTATGGGAACTAATCAGATCAGCGTCAATGTGACCAATCTGTCCACTCGATCTGTATCTGTAGATGAAATGTACGAATTCTACGAAGAAAACCGCAGTCTGTTTGGGCAGATGAGTCCTATGGTCAATATAGCTACTACAGTGAAAAATGGAAACCAGTCTCTCACTACAACCTCTGTGTCAGGTGTCAGCGAAGAGTACCTGGATCTAAAGGACCAGACCCTGGAGGCAGGCCGGTTTATTCAATATTCCGATATTCTTTCCAGGCAAAAGGTATGTGTGGTAGGATATTTTGTTGCGTGGGATCTTTACGGCGGCGTGGAAGAGGCTCTGAACCAGACCATCAAAATCGGAGGAAATGCATATCAGATTGTAGGTGTAGTTTCCAGAGAGAATGAAGATGAGCTGGAAGAGGGCGGATCGGATGATTTTATATATCTGCCTTACAGCTGCGCAGTTAAAATGAGCCGGAACGCTAATATTAACAGTTATATATTTACAACTGCGGATTTGAATTATACAACGGAAGCCAAGGAAGCCATAGATGCATTCCTTCTGGATATTTTCAAGGATGAAGATTTGTATAATATTACAGCTATGAGCGAGATGCTGGATTCTCTGAATTCTATGATTACCATGATGTCTGCGCTGTTAGGCGGAATTGCAGGCATTTCTCTTCTGGTAGCCGGAGTAGGGGTAATGAATATTATGCTGGTATCGGTTACAGAGCGAACCAGAGAAATCGGTATTCGAAAAGCTTTGGGAGCGAAGAAACGGGTGATTATGCAGCAGTTTGTTATAGAGGCAGCCATGACCAGCACTATGGGCGGCATTATTGGAATTATTTTAGGGGCTGTCGCCACCACGGTTGTCGGCAACGCTATGGGAATGAATGCTACGCCGACGCCCTCTGCTGTGGCTATATCCTTTACAGTGTCTGTTGGAATTGGACTTTTATTCGGTTATATGCCGGCCAGCCGGGCGGCCAATCTAAATCCCATTGATGCTTTGAGGGTAGAATAATAGGAATTTTTGTTGATAAAAGGATTAAAAAGGATTTATAAAAAAGGGTTTTAACAGAAGGGATTTCGATTTTAGTCGAAATCCCTTCTGTACCATAGGGAAAAAATGATTTTACATAAATTTTACATTTCTCATTATAATATTTTACATAAATTTGATATAGTGCTTACGGAGTCATGTTATAATTTATAATTGGGAGGAATTTATGTCAATTTCGGATTTACAAATGCTATTTCAGTTTATTGGTGGTCTGGGAATGTTCCTTTATGGGATGGATGTAATGGCTGATGGTCTTCAGAAGTCAGCTGGCCACAGGATGCAGCAGTTATTAGGAGCCCTTACCAGCAACCGTTTGCTGGGAGTCCTTTTGGGAGCGGGGATTACTGCTATTATTCAAAGCAGTTCCGCTACTACGGTTATGGTCGTAGGTTTTGTAAATGCAGGGCTTATGAATCTTCAGCAGGCAGTAGGAGTTATTATGGGTGCCAATATCGGAACCACAGTAACCAGCTGGATTGTCTCCATGAGTGAATGGGGAGAAATGTTAAAACCGGACTTCTTTGCTCCGGCTCTTGTAGGTGTTGGAGCTTTGATTATGCTTTTCTGCAAAAGCGGGAAAAAGAAGCAGTTAGGAGAGATTCTGGTTGGATTCGGCGTGCTGTTTGTAGGCTTAAGCTTTATGTCATCTTCTATTACGCCTTACAAGGATGCGCCAATCTTTTCACAGGCATTTGCCATTCTGGGAAGAAATCCGATTTTAGGCGTCCTTGCCGGTTTGGTGGTAACAGGAATTATTCAAAGTTCTTCCGCATCAGTAGGTATTCTGCAGACGTTGGCGCTAAATGGAATTGTTAACTGGCAGTCAGCCGTATTTATTACTCTTGGACAGAATATCGGTACTTGTGTGACAGCGCTGCTGTCCAGTCTTGGCGCCAATAAGACAGCGAAAAGAGCAGCAGTTATCCATCTTCTATTCAATGTCGTAGGAGCTGTTATTTTTGGAATCCTTATGTATCTGGTGTTCCTTTTCAACCCGTCCTTTGGGGCCTCTACCATAAGTAGTGTGGAGATTTCTATTTTCCATACTGTGTTTAATGTGGCAAATACCATTCTTCTTTTCCCTTTTGCCGGCCTGTTAGTAAAAGCTTCCGGCATTCTGGTTCGGGAAAACAAGAAGAAGGAAGAGAAAAAGGAAGAAGCGTATACAGAGATCGGCCGTCATCTGGACGACAGAATTTTGGAAAGTCCTTCTTTTGCTATTGAAAATGTGACCAGAGAAGTAGTCAGCATGGGCAATGCGGCTCTTAAAAACTTTGATATTGCATCTTCTGCCCTTATGGATGGGGATAAAGCGGAAGCCCGTCAGGTTGAGGAAATGGAAGCAGAGATCAATCATTATAATAAACTTTTAACGGATTATCTTGTAAAAATTAATAATCAGTCTCTCAATGAAGAACAGCATTTGCTGGTTAAAAATTTATTTTATACCATAAGCGATATTGAGAGAATCAGTGATCACTGCGAGAATCTGGCGGAACTTGCAGTAGAAAAAGCAGATAAGAAAATAGAATTTTCCGGAAAAGGTGCTGAGGAAATGAGAGAGATGCTTGGAGAGGTTCGTAATTCTCTGGAGCACGCCATCAAAGCGAGAGCCACATCAAGTATGACAGAGGTTCGCGCTGTTGTACAATCGGAAGAAAGAGTTGATACCATGGAGGAAGAACTGAGAGAGCGCCATATTGAAAGACTTTCCAATCGAACCTGTACACCGGAAAATGGAGTAATCTTTTTAGATGCCATCAGTAATTTAGAGAGAATTTCAGATCATGCCCATAATATTGCAGGGTATGTAAGAGACGAAATGTAGGAGGAAGAGTATGGAGCGGATCTACGTAATCGAGGACGATGACAATATCAGGGACCTGATTCACATTGCATTGGAAGGTTTTGGCTACGAAGTGTCCGCCTTTGAAAGTGCGGAGGAGGCATTGGAGCGAATCGAGGAAGACAGGCCTGCGCTGGCTGTATTTGATCTGATGCTTCCAGGCATGGACGGACTGACTGCCATTAAGAAAATCAGAAAAAGCAGCAGTCTGAAAAACATACCGATTATTGTTCTTACAGCTAAAGACAGAGAATTTGACAAAGTGGCTGGTCTGGACGGAGGGGCGGATGACTATATGACCAAACCCTTCGGTGTTATGGAACTAGCGGCCAGAATCAGAAGCCTTCTGAGACGAAGCACCAGAGAGCAGAAAGATCAGGAAGTACTGCAGAAATACTGCCTTACCCTTAATAAAAAAACCAGAGAAGTATTCAGTGATGGACAGAAGACAGAATTGACCCTGAAAGAGTTTGAACTTCTCCAGTATCTTCTGGAAAACAGCAGCCGAGTTATTACCAGGGAGGAGCTTTTGAACAATATCTGGGGATATGATTATGACGGAGAAACCAGAACCCTGGATATGCACATCAGAACCCTTAGGCAGAAACTGGGAGAAAAGGGCGGTTCCTGTATTAAGACTGTACGGGGAGTAGGCTACCGTCTGGTTAAGGAGGAGTAACATGCGAAAATCCATTTTGGTCAAATTTATTCAGGTTATTTTAGCGGCGCTGGCATTAAGCAGCGCCATTTTTTACATTGCCACAAGCAGTTCTCTACTGAGAAATTCCAGAGAGGATATGATGTATACTCTTCAGATGCTGGATTCCGTTTTGGATTATTCAGGGGACTTTCAGGCTCAGATCCAAAAGCTGGAATCCACCATTACCTCCCATGAAGGCCGTTTTACAATTATTGATTCCCAGGGAACGGTAGTATGCGATACGGGAGTAGATACAGCCACTATGGACAATCATCTGGACCGACAGGAAGTCAGAGATGCTTTGAGTGAGGGGAGCGGCTACTCAACCAGATATTCCAATACGCTGGAGAAGACCCTTCTCTATGTAGCTGTTAAATCCGCTAACTCAGATTACGTTCTTCGTATGTCAGTTCCATATGCGGGGAGCAGTGAAAATTTCCTTCTTCTTCTCCCGGCAGTTTGGCTTAGCTTTTTGGTGGCTTTGGTGTATTCGGCCTTTGCGGCAGACAGTTTTGCTGAGTCTATTACAAAGCCACTTCAGGAAATTTCCCAGGAGATGTTGAAGGTAAAAGGGGATTATACGGATCTTAAATTTGAGACATATCAGTATCCGGAAATTAATATTATTGCTGAAACCACTACTAAAATGTCTCAGAACGTAAAGGAATATTTGAATCAGATTGAAGCTGAAAAGAAAATACGACAGGAATTTTTCAGCAATGCTTCCCATGAACTGAAAACGCCTATTACTTCCGTAAAAGGATATGCAGAGCTTTTAGAGAGCGGAATTATCCAGGATGAAAAACAAAAGATGGATTTTGTCCGGCGAATTGAGAAGGAAGCGGATAATATGACAAACCTTATCAATGATATTTTGATGATTTCAAGACTTGAGGCTAAGGAAGCAGAAGTGGTGATGACAGATGTTGCCATGGATGTGGTGGCTAATGAAGTAATGGAGTCCATGAAGCCCCTTTCTGTTTCCAGACAGGTAATGCTTCATTGTCAGTGCGAGCCGGTATCCCTTCGGGCCAACGGCCAGCAGATGAAAGAACTTTTGGGCAATTTGGTGAGCAATGCAATTAAATATAATAAGCCTGGAGGACAGGTGTGGATTCACATAGATAAGATGGAGAACTATATGGTTATTCGTGTTCGGGACAATGGTGTAGGAATCCCAAGAGAATCCCTGGGAAGAATTTTTGAACGTTTTTATCGGGTGGATAAGGGACGAAATAAAAAGCAGGGGGGAACCGGTCTGGGCCTGTCCATTGTCAAACATATTGTGAATTTTTATCACGGAACCATTGATGTCCGCTCTAAGCTGGATCAGGGAACAGAATTTACTGTAAAGATTCCAATTTAGCCTTATTTATGGTAAAATAAGGGGGAAAATTCTTTAATAAGATACAGTATTACATTGAAATTAGGGGGGATCTGAGATGAACAAATTTGTTTTAACCTGCTGTTCCACTGCTGATATGACAAAGGAGTATTTTGAAAAACGGCAGATACCTTGTGTATGCTATCATTTTACCATGGATGGAGCTGCTTATCTGGATGATTTTGGTCAAAGTATTTCTTTTGAAGAGTTTTACAGCAGAATGGCCAAAGGATCCATGCCTACCACATCCCAGGTAAATGTCAGTGAGTTTGTAGAGTTCTTTGAAACGTTTTTAAAAGAGGGAAAGGATGTTTTGCATATCAGTTTTTCCTCAGGATTGTCTGGAACCTATAATTCCGCCTGTATAGCAAGAAATCAGCTGGCAGAGCAGTATCCGGAACGAACCATAGAGGTGGTGGATTCTCTGGCTGCGTCAACTGGCTATGGACTTTTGGTAGATGAGGCGGCTGACAGACGAGACAGGGGAGACAGCCTTGAGGAAGTAAAAGAGTGGGTGGAGGAAAATAAGCTTCGGATTCATCACTGGTTTTTTTCCACAGATCTTACCAGTTTTAAGCGGGGAGGAAGAATTTCGCCTACGGCAGCAATGCTGGGAACCGTGCTTAATATTTGCCCTTTGATGAATGTGGATAAAGAGGGCCATCTGGTTCCGCGTCAAAAAATCAGGACAAAAAAGAAGGCTATGCAGGAAGCGGTACATATGATGGAGCTTTATGCGGAAAACGGAACTGCATACAGCGGAAAATGTTATATGTGCTGTTCGGCCTGTTATGAAGATGCCAAAGCTTTAGCGGCTTTGGTTGAGGAACGATTCCCGGCATTAAAAGGGAAAATTATGATAAACAGTATTGGCACAGTGATTGGTTCTCACACAGGACCCGGGACGGTAGCCCTGTTTTTCATGGGAAGCAAAAGAACAGACTGAAAGAAAACATCTCCGGCCTTTTAAGGATCGGAGATGTTTTCTGCCATAATCTGAATTATCATACGGTTTGGAAGGCATACAATGGTATCGCCTGTATGCTCTGCCCATCCGCGGTTGACACACACCTTGTCCGGACAAGTTGCGCTTATTACGGAAATTTTTCCCTTCTCTACCTGGATTTCATTGGTTCCGCCGTTATATCCGGCGACGGAAAAGGTTCTGTCTTCCGCCAAATCTACAGTTTCTACGAGAACTCCATTTATTTCAATGCGGGCGTAGGCGGCTGGAGAAGCTCCAAGTCTTCCGGCTAAATAGAAAATAGCTGCCGCACCCAGGAGAACAGCGGCAAGAATCCAATCTCGTTTTCTTGTGGCAGATATTTTTCCCTCTTTCATTGCATTTCATCCCTTTCTTCTGTATTTAGGGGATAAAAACAGTATAGCATAATTTCCTTGAGTTTAACAAAAATAAATATGTAATTGAAAAAATATTGCTCTTTGGAATGAGATCATGGTAAAATAGAAAAAGTTTTAAATTATTTGGAGGTAAAGATGAAAACAGATCACTCAAAAAGAAACGGATATATCGGCTTGGGAGCACTGGCAGTTTTGACCGTTGCCACCATTGTTGGTTCAGATCCCCTGTATGAGTTTATTGACAGTAAGGTAAGCTCCGGTACCTATGCGAAAGGAACCTATACCTATGAGGATGGGGAGTTCGATGAAAGCGGTTACAAGGATCAGGTAAGCGTTACCATTGAAGACGGAGTTATTACTCAGGTTTCCTGGGACTGTGTAGATGCAGATGGAAATACTAAGAGCCAGCTTTCCATGGATGGGGAATATATTATGACTGAGGATGGCCTAAGATGGTATGAACAGGCAGAAGCAGTAGCGGACTACGTGATTCAGAATCAGTCTGTGAATGGTCTTACAGATGAGTCCGGATACACAGATGCGGTTGCATCTGTCAGCATTAATTTGTCAGGGTTTGTCACCGGTGTTGAGGAATGTTTAAAGCAGGCAGCACAGTAAAGTGTGTGAAGGAGAGCCGGATGAGTGAGAGAAGAGCATTGAAAACAGCTCTCTACGGTATGCTGATTGCTTTGGCTCTGCTTTTGGGATATGTAGAAACGATGTTGCCCTCCCTGGGACTTCCTGGTGTAAAATTGGGACTGGGAAATCTGGTTACGATGACAGGTCTTTATACCGTTGGAATACCTGGGACCGTACTGGTTTCAGCGGTAAGAATTCTTGTAACCGGGTTTACTTTTGGAAATCTGTTCAGTATGTTATACAGCTTTGGGGGTTGGCTGGTCAGTATTCTTGTAATGGCTTTGTGCAGAAAAGGAAACTGGTTTTCTCCTGTGGGCATTAGTATTTTGGGAGGAGCCGCTCATAATCTGGGACAATTGACTGTAGCTGCATTTGTTGTAAAGCAGGTTGGGGTTTTTTCCTATTTTCCTGTGCTTCTGGTATCGGGAACAGCTGCGGGGATGGCCATAGGAATTGTGGGCGGTCTGATTGTGGAGAGAATTGGACCATATATAAAGAAAATACAATAAAATCAAAGGATATTCTATTGTTTTGCCTCTTTGTACCCGCTATAATGAAAGAGAATCAAATAAACGGAGGGTACGGGAATGATTTACGAAGCAATAAAAAAACTGGTTCAATACGGCCTTGATACTGGGCTGATTACGGAAACGGATAAGATATATGCAACTAACCAGATTCTGGATGTTCTTCAGCTTGATGAATATGCAGAGCCGGATGCTGTCAGCGGCAGTGATGATTTAGAGTCCATATTGAAGGAACTTCTGGATTATGCTGCCTGCCAGGGAATTTTGAGGGAGGACAGTATTACCTATCGAGATCTTTTTGATACCAGGCTGATGAACTGCCTTATGCCGAGACCAAGTCAGGTAGAGCAGGAATTCTGGCGTATTTATCATGAGAATTCACCGAAAGAGGCTACGGATTATTACTATAAACTGAGCCAGGATTCTGACTATATCAGGCGCTACCGCATTAAGAAAGACATGAGGTGGATTACTTCCACCCCTTATGGTGATTTGGACATTACGGTAAATCTTTCCAAACCGGAGAAGGACCCAAAGGCCATAGCAGCGGCCAAGCTGGCCAAGCAGAGCGGTTATCCCAAATGCCAGCTGTGCATGGAGAATGAGGGATATGCTGGAAGAACCAATCATCCGGCCAGAAACAATCACAGAATTATCAGACTGGAAATGAATGGAAGTCAATGGGGATTTCAGTATTCTCCTTATGTATATTACAATGAGCACTGTATCGTCTTTAATGGAGAACACATTCCTATGAAGATTGAGAGGGCTACTTTTGTAAAACTGTTTGATTTTGTCAAGCAGTTTCCGCATTATTTTTTGGGATCCAACGCAGATCTTCCTATTGTAGGAGGTTCTATTTTGTCCCATGATCATTTTCAGGGAGGAAATTATACCTTTGCTATGGCAAAAGCCGGTTTGGAAAAAGAATATGTCCTGCCTGGATTTGAGGAGGCAGAGGTTGGAATTGTTCACTGGCCCATGTCGGTACTGAGAACCAGAAGCAAAGATCCAGAGTGTCTGATTGATCTGGGAACCAAAGTTTTGGAGGCATGGAGAGGCTATACAGATGAAGAGTCCTTTGTATTTGCTCAGACAGAAGGGGAGCCTCACAATACCATTACTCCCATAGCAAGGAAAAAGGGAGATATGTATGAGCTGGATCTGGTGTTAAGGAACAATATTACTACAGAGGAATTTCCTCTTGGGGTATATCATCCCCATCAGGAACTGCACCACATCAAAAAGGAAAATATCGGCCTGATCGAGGTTATGGGGCTTGCTGTTCTTCCCTCCAGACTGAAGGATGAATTAAAACTTTTGGCCCAGTACATATTAGAGGAAAGAGACATACGAAGCTGCGATAAAATCGAAAAGCATGCCCAGTGGGTAGAAGGTTTTCTGCCTAAGTATCCTTCCGTGACAAAGGACAATGTTGAGAAAATCCTAAAAGAAGAGGTGGGATTCGTATTTCAGCAGGTGCTGGAGGATGCAGGAGTTTATAAGTGTACTCCGGAAGGAAGAAAGGGATTTGACCGATTCCTTAAAACTGTGGGATTTCAGGAAAAATAACAGAAGAATGGGATAACCTGAATAAGATTTGCCACAGAGCGGGGCTGCGTTTGACGCAGCCCTTTTTTGCAGACCGTTACCGAAAAAGGAGGTCCGTTTATGATAAACGTTGAAAACAAGGCAGCAAAAATAGTTTTGGAGTACGGACTAATTACAGTCAGTATTCTTATTATGGTTGTTGGAATCTATTTTTTTAAGTTTCCTAATAATTTTGCTTTTGGCGGAGTCACTGGCTTTGCTACGGTTTTTTCCAAAATCATTCCATGGTCTGCCAGTGATTTTACCACTGTTGTTAATCTGGTGCTTTTGGTTATCGGTTTCCTGTTCCTTGGACGAAGCTTCGGCATACGTACGGTGTACGCCAGTGTTCTTATGTCTTTGGCTCTTTCTTTTTTAGAAAGGGTGTATCCTATGGCAGGTCCATTAACCGATCAGCCGGTATTGGAACTTATTTTTGCCATCCTTCTGCCAGGGGTAGGAGCCGCTATCCTGTTTCAGATTCAGGCTTCCAGCGGAGGAACCGACATTATAGCTATGATTCTGAAAAAGTATACCAGCTGGAATATTGGAACGGTCCTGCTTTTGGTAGATATGGCCGCAGTTTTTTTGGCTTTTTTCTTCTTTGGAGCGGAAACCGGACTGTTTTCTGTTCTGGGACTGCTGGCCAAGTCTTTGGTTATTGATGATGTAATAGAAAACTTAAATTTGTGCAAATGTTTCAGTATTATCTGTGATAATCCGGAACCAATCTGCAACTATATTATTCACGATTTAAAAAGAAGCGCAACCATATATGATGCTCAGGGCGCCTTTTCCCATCATAAGAAGACGGTAATTCTGGCCACTGTGAAACGATCCCAGGCACGTCGTTTAAGACGGTTTGTGAGGGCCCAGGAGCCAACCGCTTTTATTCTTATATCCAATTCCAGTGAAATTATTGGAAAAGGTTTTCTTGCAGGATAAGCAGCGGCTGTTTTATCTTTAGAATAGAAAAATGAAAAAAGTCAATGCCGAAATATGCATATATTTTCTGCCCATATTTCGGCGTTATTTACAAAAATGTGCTTCAACGCATTAAAATCGCATAAATTTAAAGCAATAAAATTGACGATGAATATTTTTTGTAGTATGATACCAAATAAGTTCACATTGGAACGGATTTTTATATCAGGAGGAGAAGTTATGAGAAAGTCAAAAATCACAGCATTATTTTTAGCAGCGGCCATGGTATTGTCTATGACTGCTTGTTCCAGCAGTTCCGACACACAGACATCAGCTGACACAACAGCGCAGGCGGATACGGCGAATCAGGCACAATCTGAAAATACGGAAAGTGATTCTGGGACAGAAGCGGCTTCTGACGGGGAGACCTATAAGATAGGCGTTCTTCAGCTGACGCAGCATGCAGCTTTGGATGCCGCCAACGAAGGATTTATTGCTGCTCTTGATGAATCTGGCATTTCTTATGAGGTAGATCAGCAAAATGCTTCCGGTGATCAGTCTACTTGTCAGACAATTGCCAGCAAGCTGGTGAACGATGGAGATGATTTGATTCTGGCGATTGGAACTCCGGCAGCTCAGGCCGTTGCAGGTACCACGGAGGATATACCCATCCTTGTTACAGCCGTTACCGACCCAGCTGCTTCTGGTCTTGTAGAATCCAATGAGACCCCTGGAGGAAATGTAACCGGTACTTCTGACTTAACTCCTGTTACAGAGCAGATTGATCTGCTGAAGAGGATTCTGCCTGATGCTCAGACCGTAGGTATTCTTTACTGTACAGCGGAATCCAACTCTGATATTCAGGCAGCTATGGCCAGGGAAGCTATTGAGGCTCAGGGAATGACTGCAGAAGATTTTACTGTTTCCAGTTCAAATGAGATTCAGACTGTAGTTACATCCATGGTGGGAGCAGTAGATGCCATTTATGCGCCTACTGATAACACCATTGCTGCAGGTATGGCTACTGTGGCAATGGTTGCCAATGAAAATGGTCTTCCTGTTATCTGCGGCGAGGAAGGAATGGTAAATGCCGGCGGTCTTGCCACTTACGGCATTGATTACTATGAACTTGGTTACCTTACTGGCCAGCAGGCAGTAAAGATTCTTGCAGAAGGCGCTGACCCGGCAGAGATGCCCATTGAATATCTGGCATCTGACAAGTGTGAGCTGTCAGTAAATGAGGAGACAGCCCAGGCTCTGGGAATTGACGTTTCCGGACTGGAATAGTCAGTAAAGAGAAGTTTGGAGGAAATAAGCAATGAGTGGTTTGATATTATCCCTTCAGGATGCAGTGGTTCAGGGGTTATTGTGGGGAATTATGGTGTTAGGTGTTTATATTACCTACAAGCTGCTGGATGTGGCGGATCTGACTGTGGATGGAAGCTTTGCTTTAGGCGGCTGCGTATGTGCTGTCATGGTGGTAAACCGCGGGATGAATCCCTGGCTGGCCCTTCTGATCGCTACAGCCGCAGGCATGGCTGCGGGAGCCGTTACCGGGTTTCTCCATACCGTATTTGAGATTCCCGCGATTCTGGCAGGTATTCTTACCCAGATCGGATTGTGGTCCATTAACTTAAGAATTATGGGAAAAAGTAATGTTCCGCTGCTGAAATCGGAGACCATAATGTCACAATTTATTGAAATGACAGGGATAGACAAACAGATTGCTTCCATTCTTATTGGAGTTATGATTGCAGTGGTTATGATTGTTTTCCTTTACTGGCTTTTTGGGACAGAGATCGGAAGTGCCATGAGAGCCACTGGAAACAATGAGGCAATGATCCGCGCTCAGGGCGTCAACACTAATTTAACAAAGCTTCTGGCTTTGATTATCAGCAATGGTTTAGTTGGACTGTCAGGAGGTCTGGTGTGCCAGAGTCAGAAGTATGCTGATATCGGTATGGGAACAGGTGCCATTGTTGTAGGTCTGGCTGCCATTGTAATCGGAGAGGTTCTCATGGGAAAGCTTCGTTCCTTTGGAAGCAAGCTTACTTCCGCTGTGATCGGTTCTGTTATTTATTACGCCATCAGGGCTGTTGTGATCCGCATGGGCATGGATCCAAACGACATGAAGCTTCTGTCCGCCATTATTGTGGCCATAGCCTTGTGCATCCCTGTTATGATGAGAAAATGGCGGCTGAGACGTTCTTATACGGAAGGGGGAATATAAAATGCTGGATATTATAAATGTAAACAAAACCTTCAATAAGAACACAATCAACGAGAAGAAAGCTTTATGGGGTCTGAATCTTCATCTGAATGAAGGAGATTTTGTTACTGTGATCGGCGGCAACGGTGCCGGAAAGTCAACCATGCTTAATATGATTGCAGGGGTCTATCCCATAGACAGCGGTAAGATTGTAATTGACGGAGTAAATATTTCAAGAAAACCCGAATATCAGAGGGCAAAATACATAGGCCGCGTCTTTCAGGATCCTATGATGGGGACGGCTGCAGGAATGGAAATTCAGGAGAATATGGCGCTGGCTTACCGGAGAGGACGAAAAAGAGGCCTTTCATGGGGAATCAAACCCAGCGAGAAAGACTTTTACCGTCAGGCGCTGGAAAAGCTGGGGCTTGGCCTTCAGGATCGCCTCACAAATAAGGTAGGATTGTTATCCGGAGGACAGCGTCAGGCCCTTACTCTGCTTATGGCAACGCTTCAGAGGCCGAAGCTTCTTCTTCTCGACGAGCACACAGCTGCGCTGGATCCAAAAACTGCGGCGAAGGTTCTTTCTATTACAAAAGAAATCGTTGAGGAGCAGCATCTTACCACATTAATGATTACCCATAATATGAGAGATGCCATTGAAATTGGAAACCGTCTTGTTATGATGCATGAGGGGCGTGTTATCTACGACGTGGCAGGGCAGGAGAAGAAGAACCTGGAAGTAGAGGATCTTTTGAAGAAATTTGAGGAAGCCAGCGGCAAAGAATTTGCCAATGACCGTATGATGCTTTCCTGATAACGGTATGTTTAAAAAAAAGCAGGGGGTTGGCTGCAATTTGGGCAGCCAATCCCTTTTTGCGGGCAGAGAACCATGAAGGAATTTGCAAAAGATAGATGCTTTGATAGGAGCAAAGATGTGTTTTTGTATAAAATCGTAACAATTTGTTAACATTTTTTTATAGTTGAAATATCGCATTTGATACTCTTTTATGTTATACTGACAGCCGAAGGCCATAGTTTGTCTTTTTATGGCAAGTAAATTTACAGGAACCTTTCAAGAGTTCATCAGCGGATACACCGCAGTGCCGTAAATTACAGCGGAAGACGGAACATGTATGAATCAGCGCCGCTTATTTTGCGGCAGAACTTTCATAGTAATGGAGTGAAGAAATCGCAATGTTTGACATGAAAGATAAAAAGGACTATCGTGTCCGTTTAAAAAAGGCCAGAAAAAGGCGGAGAGGAAAGGATTATGAGAGGTATCTTCTCCCAGGGGCTTTGGTTCTGGCCGGAGTAATCCTTGTGGGGGCTGTTGGAATTGGAATTAGAAATTATATTTCTACAGGGGTGGGAAAAGCGACTCTCTCTCAGACAGAACGGCTGGCTATAGAGGCGTCGACATCGGAGGCTTTGGCTGCCAGCAAGGCAAAAGCGGAAGAAGAGAGAATTGACAGTGAGAAACAGGCGGTAGTGGACTCTTATAATAACCTGGGAATTGTCCAGGTAAGCGGTTATCTTAATGTGAGAGAACAGCCTGGAACGGAGGCGGATATTATAGGCAAAATGCAGGGAGACAGTGCCTGTGAAATTTTGGAAGAAACGGAAGACGGCTGGTATAGAATATCTTCTGGAGGTCTGGAGGGATATATTGACGGTCAGTATGTGGTGACAGGAGAGGAAGCTAGGAAACTGGCATATGATCTCGCTGTTCCCAGAGCTATTGTACAGGTGGATAATTTAAATATACGGGAGCAGCCTACCACACAGTCTAATTCTGTTGGCCAGGGGTTAAAGAATGAAAGGTATGAGGTGATTGGGGAAACCGATGGCTGGGTCCAGATTCCTTCAGGCTATATGTCCAAGGATTATGTTCAGGTGGAATATGCTTTAAATGAGGCACGAAAGCTGGATGTAAAAGCCATGGTATTTAACATGTATAATAATATGGGAATCTCCAATGTGGACAATTATTTGAATGTGAGAGCGGAACCCAGTGAAGATGGAGAAATTATTGGTAAGATGCCAAGCAAAGCGGCTGGAGATATTCTGGAAACCACAGACAACGGCTGGTATAAAATTCAGTCAGGAAAAATTACCGGTTATGTAAGCTCCCAGTATATTTTGACCGGTCAGGCAGCTAAGGATGAGGCTATGAAAGAAGCAGAGCTGATGGCTATTGTCAATACTGACAGGCTGAACGCCAGAACTGAGCCGTCAACAGAGGCGAGGATATGGACGCAGATATCCAATGAGGAAAGATATCCGGTTATTAATCAGCTTGACGGCTGGGTGGAAATTGAGCTGGATGAGGACAGCACGGCCTTTGTTTCTACCGATTTTGTGGATGTGAGATATGCTCTTTCAGAAGCCATTAAGTTTTCTCCATTGGAGGAGGAGGCCAATGCAGAGGCTTCGTTCCGTACTCAGGTGGTTAACTATGCTCTTCAGTTTTTGGGAAATCCATATGTGTGGGGCGGCACAAGTCTGACCAACGGTGCGGACTGTTCGGGATTTGTAATGTCTGTCTACGCCCATTTTGGAATCAGTCTTCCTCATTATTCTGGTTCCCAGGCAAATATGGGACGGGGAATTAAATCCAGTGAGATGAGACCGGGAGATTTGATTTTCTATGCAAACAGCTCGGGAACCATTAATCATGTAGCAATGTATATCGGCAACGGACAGGTGGTTCATGCGGCCAGCGCAAGAAGCGGAATCAAGATTTCTACGTGGAATTACAGAACTCCTGTAAGAATAAGGAACGTGATTGGAGACTAAAAAGGTCCGATTAGAAAAGGGAATTTTCCATAAAAATAACCTGCAAGTTTTTTATGGCTTGCAGGTTATTTTTATGAGATTTAGTTTACTGCTGTTGGTGACGATTCCTGTTGTAGTTGATCAGGCATCCTGCCTTTACAATCTCTTTTTCTTCTGCCGTCATTTCAGCAATGTGAAGAGAGATTTCAGTAATTGGATTGCCGTCCTGATTTTTAATAACGTAAGCGGGAATATGGCTCATATCGCCATCGAGAGCTTTGCGGATTTCAGGAACATAGATAAAATCACCTACCTGAAAATCAGGCTCCTCATCCAGAAGGAAGGGAAGCATCCCCCAGTTAATTACATTGGAGCGGTAGCGTTTGGTAGCATACTCCTTAGCGATATTGGCAAGGCCGCCCAGAACACGCTGACAGCTGGCGGCCTGTTCTCTGGCAGAACCGTCTCCTGGTTTAACTGCATAAATCATACTGCCGATTTCCGTCTCTCGGGCCTTTAAATCAGGCTGATTTAAGTAAGCGCGGAGAGCTTTGAATGCAGATTCCATTTCCTGATCCGGTTTCAGAGGGCAGGCACCGGTCTGGCGAACTTTTTCCAGCTCATTTACTTTTTTGGAACGTCCCACGTATTCCGGATCCCGGCGAGACAGGGTAAATTCAGCCAGTCCCAGAGGATTGGAACGATAAGAAGAGGTTTCACCTGATGGAATCAGCTCGTCGGTGGTAGTAACAGGATCCATAATCTTAGAGCATACTCTTAAGATAATATTGTCCGTAAGAGGGCTCATTGTGGGCCAGTCCTTGATGTTTGGTCCATAGATCAGTTCATCTTCCGTCTCTGCTTTACCAAAGCCCTGGTAAACACGTTTGTCGTAGGAAGAGCTGTCAAATTCGTAAGCTGGAATCTGATAATCATCCATATATGTTTCCGCAGAAGTAAGGATTCCTCCGTTGGCTGCTGTAGCTGCGATAGAACGTGCATCCATAAGAGCCACACAGGAGATCTGTCCGTTGCCCGGTTTGGAACCTTCTCTGTTAGGGAAATTGCGGGTGGTATGGCGGATGCTCAATGTGTTGTTGGCAGGGGTATCTCCTGCGCCGAAGCATGGACCGCAGAAGGCTGTCCGGACGGTAGCTCCCGCAGCCATAAGGGTGGAAATAGCTCCTTTCTTAACCAGATCCATATATACAGGCTGAGAGGAAGGATATACAGACAAGTTGAAAATATCATGTCCGCAGTCTTTGTTGTCCAAAATATGAGCTGCCATCATTACATTGGAATAATTGCCGCCGGCACATCCGGCAATTACTCCCTGCTGTACCATAAGTTTTCCATTTTTAATCTTGTCGGTTAATGAGAGATGAACTTCCGGATTGCCTGTAATATGATCTGCTTCTTTCTCCACAGTTCTTAAAATATCCTCAAGGTTGTTGTTCAGCTCATCAATCTCATAGGTATTGCTGGGGTGAAATGGGAGAGCAATCATCGGTTTGATGGTGCTTAAATCTACATATACAACTCCGTCATAATATGCCACAGGAGCCGGGTTTAATTCTTTATAAGCATCGGCTCTTCCGTGAAGAGTCAGATAGGCCTTAGTGTCCTCATCAGTTCTCCAGATGGAGGAAAGGCAGGTGGTTTCTGTTGTCATAACGTCCACACCATTTCTGTAGTCGGTGTCCATAGAAGAGACGCCTGGGCCCACAAATTCCATTACCTTATTTTTTACGTAGCCGCACTTAAATACTTCTCCGATAATGGCCAGAGCAACATCATGAGGACCTACGGCAGGACTTGGCTTCCCTGTAAGATAGATAGCAACCACACCTGGGTAGGAAACGTCGTATGTATCACATAAAAGCTGCTTTACCAGTTCTCCGCCGCCTTCGCCGACTGCCATGGTTCCCAGAGCGCCATAGCGGGTATGGCTGTCAGAGCCAAGGATCATCCGTCCGCAGCCTGCCATCATCTCCCGCATGTATTGATGAATCACTGCAATGTGAGGAGGAACAAAGATGCCGCCGTATTTTTTGGCCGCAGAAAGGCCGAATATGTGGTCATCCTCGTTAATGGTTCCGCCGACAGCGCAGAGAGAGTTGTGGCAGTTGGTAAGTACATAGGGAATTGGGAATTTTGTAAGGCCGGAAGCCCTGGCAGTCTGAATGATTCCTACAAAGGTAATATCGTGTGATGCCATGGAATCAAAACGCAGTTTTAAATGCTCCATATTGTCGGAAGTATTATGCTCTTTCAAAATTGAGTAAGCGATAGTTCCCTGCTTCGCTTCTTCCTTGGAGATCTCTTTGCCGGTAAGGGCTGTTACTTTTGCGGCTTCCTCCTCAGGAACCAGTTCTGTTCCATTTACAAGGTAAGCGCCGCCGCTGTACAATTTAACCATGAATTATCGTTCCTCCCTGTTTTTATAAGTGGTTGCCTCTCCTACGTACTTGGTTGCAGGCCGCATGATTCTGCCGTCGTACATCTTGTTTTCAATGTTATGAGCAAGCCAACCGGCCATTCTTGCGCAGACAAACAGAGGCGTATACATGTCTTCGGGTATCTGTAGCATATTATAAGCGAAGCCGCTGTAGAAGTCTACATTATTGGACAGAGATTTTCCGTTGCCGGCAAGATAAGCCTTAGCTACTTTTTCAAAACGGGTAAGGAAACGGTATTCGTCTTCTCTGTTTTTCTGCTTAGCCAGTTTTTCACAGCAGCTTTTTAAAAGATCGGCTCTTGGATCAGAAATGGTGTAAACTGCGTGGCCAAGACCATATACCAGACCGGAATTATCATAAAAGTTTTTATCTAAAATTTTCTGAATAACGGTTTTCATTTGATCTTCGGTAGCTTTTAAGCCGATTTCCTGTTTGACGGCCTGAATCATTTCTGAACAGCGTATGTTGGCACCGCCGTGTTTTGGTCCTTTTAAGGAGCCGATGGAACCTGAAATAGATGAATAAATATCTGTTCCTGTAGAAGAGATAACAACATTGGTAAATGTGGAGTTGTTGCCTCCGCCATGATCTGCGTGAATCATCAGCAGAACATCAAGAAGATTGGCTTCCTGTTCTGTAAAAGAGCCGTCTCTTCGAAGCATGTAGAGAATATTCTCAGCAATGGAGTATTCGGACTTCGCATAGTGAATGATCAGGCTTTCCCTGTCGTAATAATGGATTTTGCTTTGATATGCGTAAACCGCAAGAGAAGGTAATTTTGCAAGAATATTGATGCCTTTCAGCAGCGTCTGATAGGGATCTACGTTATCTGGATCCGGATCGTAGTTATAGAGAGCAAGGATGCTTTGCTGAAGGCTGTTCATCAGATTGCGGGAAGGGGTGCGGAGCATATTTTTCTCCAGAAATTCATCTGGCAGAGGATAGAAATGGCGGAGAACACCGGTAAATTCGTTCAGTTCCTTTTTGGAAGGAAGATAGCCAAAGAGGAGAAGAAATGCAGTTTCCTCATACCCGTACCGGTCACTGCCCTTGCCGTTTACCAGATCGCCAATTTCAATGCCGCGATAGTACAGCTTGCCGGGGACATTGACTTTTTTTCCATCCTGAATTTCATATCCGACAACATCAGAGACTCTGGTCAGACCTACTCTGACGCCGGTGCCATCTTCATTTCGCAGTCCCTTTTTTACGTTATATTCTTTAAAAAGCTGATTGGGAATATCCGTATAGTTGGAAGACTTTCCAAATGTCTGAGCGATGAAAAAATTATTCATATGATACTCTCCTTTGCGTTTTTTGATTACAGCTTCAGCTCGTTGAAACAAAGGCAGCGCGTAGAGTTCCCACACGCTGCCGCTGTTGGCCTGTGAAATGCTGTTTTCTGTTGTCAGGTAGTTTAACATGGAAAAGTGTCAAAGTCAATAACTTGTTACAATCACAACTAAAATATTGTGATGCGGAAAAAGGTGTGAAGAAAGGCCGACTTTGGAAAAAGGGAAATTTTGGTGACAGGAGAAAAAAAATAGTGTAGAATGGTGATATCAGCTGGCTTCTGCTGCGGATATGATCTTTAAAGAATACAGATTTATTCCTGAGCAGGAGGCACAAAGAAAGGCAGGAATTAGTATGACAATGGAAGAATTGAAAATAGGATTTATAGGCTTTGGCAATATGGCTCAGGCTATTGCAGATGGGCTTATATATAGGAAGGTTTTGAAACCGGAGCAGATGGGAGCCTGTGCAAAAAATTATAAGAAGCTGGAGGACAATGCAGCAAAGAGGGGAATGAAGTTTTATTCCGATGCTGCCGGTGTCTGCGAGAATTCGGATTTGGTAATTCTCGCGGTAAAACCCTATATGCTTCCGGAAGTAGTGGAACCCATTCGTGAGCTTTTGGCGGACAAAATTATTTTATCTGTGGCGGCCGGTTATACTTTTGATAAGTTCGAGGAAATTCTGGCGCCTGGAAGCCACCATATCAGCACGGTTCCCAATACTCCTGTGGCAGTAGGGGAAGGTATTTTTATCTGTGAAGAGAAACACTCTCTGACAGCGGAAGAATTTACTATGGTGGAGGAACTGCTTTCCAACATAGCGCTGGTTCAGACAGTACCCACTTCTCTTCTGGGAATTGGCGGCGTGATCAGCGGATGTGGTCCGGCTTTTGTCAGTATGTTTATAGAAGCTTTGGCAGATGCGGCTGTTATGCACGGTATGTCCAGAGATTTAGCATATCAGATCTGCGGCCAGATGACCGCTGGAACAGGAAAACTTCTTGTTTCAAAGGAGCTTCATCCAGGTGTTATGAAAGATGCTGTTTGTTCTCCTGGAGGAACTACCATTGTTGGAGTAGCCGCCTTGGAGCGTAAGGGCCTTCGTTCTGCGGTTATAGATGCGGTAGACGCAATTCAGAATAAAAAATAAGACGGAATCAGGAAATAAGATCGAAAAGAATAAAAAGAAAGCCTCCTTCACATTATAAGAAATATGGAAGATGAAGGAGGTTTTTTATGAAATCAGAAAATCAACAGGAATACAGCAAACCATCAAACGGGGCAGAAGAAAAAAAGATAGAAAAAGAGGTGGAAGAAAAAAAAGATGAACAGATAGAAGAATATGGGCAGATGACTTTGGAAGATCATCCAGGAAAGAAAAAAATCTATCTGCTGACAATTATCGGAGAGGTGGAGGGTCATGAAAACCTGTCCGGCAGCAGCAAAACTACAAAGTATGATCACATTCTTCCCAAACTGGCGGAAATCGAGGATGACCAGACGATCAAAGGACTTCTTGTTCTGTTAAATACTTCTGGAGGGGATGTGGACGCTGGACTTGCCATTGCTGAGATGATTGCCTCGTTAAGCATTCCTACCGTTTCACTTGTCCTTGGAGGAAGTCATTCCATCGGGGTTCCTTTGGCGGTGTCTGCAGATTATTCCTTTATTGTTCCCACAGGCACTATGATGATTCATCCGGTGAGAATGACAGGAATGATTATCGGCGCATCTCAGACTTATGATTATTTTGAAATGATTCAGGATCGGATTTTAAGTTTTGTCTCCTCTCACGCAAAAATAGCCTATGATCAGCTGAAACGGCTGATGTTGAATACAGAGATGCTGACAAGAGATTTGGGAACGGTTTTAGTAGGCTCCGAGACGGTAAAGGAAGGGCTGATTGATGAAGTGGGAGGCATAAAAGAAGCTTTAAAGAAGCTTTACCAGATGATGGAGGAGGAATCCTGTTAGCCGTTGCAATTCTTTCTTTTTTTTTGTATACTGATACCAATGGGTAAAAGGAGGAAGTATTGTGTCTGGGACAACAAAGAAGAAAACTACAGCGAAAAAAGGAACGTCCAAAACGTCAGGACGGTCAAAGAAGGCAGATACAAGAAAAAAGACGGCTGATGCGGAACCGGAATTTATCCGCTCGGAAGTTGGAATTATTTTATCATTGGCGTTAGCGGTAATTTTGTTTTTAAGCAATTTTCAATTGTGCGGCGTGGTGGGGGATTTCTTCCGCCAGCTGCAGCTGGGGCTGTTTGGAGGAATCGGATATATTGCTCCGGTTTTATTGTTTGTTGGCTCCAGCTTTTATTTTTCCAACAGAGGAAATCCAAGGGCAGCCTTTAAACTGGCGGCAGTAATTCTGGCGGCGGTTTCTCTGTGCGCTTTTCTGCAGCTTTTATTTGGCCCTGAAAACGGAGATACCATGACTTTATTAGATATTTATCTGGAAGCATCTGTCTCCGGAGTGGGAGGAGGACTGGTCGGAGGTCTTCTGGCTGAAGGCTTGTGTGCTGTCATAGGAACCGTAGGCGCTTATATTGTGGTTCTTGTGCTTTTTTTGATTTCTGCCGTGTGTATCACGGAGAAATCTTTTGTCAACGCAGTGA
Organism: Candidatus Hungatella pullicola; assembly: GCA_019114305.1. Classification (GTDB taxonomy): domain Bacteria; phylum Bacillota; class Clostridia; order Lachnospirales; family Lachnospiraceae; genus Hungatella_B; species Hungatella_B pullicola. The sequence goes on from DXFU01000048.1 coordinate 79,952, forward strand.
AAAGGGGAAGCGGAAAGGCTTATCAGCACGCCAAGGACAACATGGATTTAAGGCGGGAACTTTACGCAGAGAAACAGGAAGAGAAAAAGCGGCTGAGAGAAGAGCAGAAATTAAAGGGGGTAAATCTGGAAGCTGCCAATCTGGGACCTTCCCTTCCAGGGAAAGAACAGAAAAAGAACGACAGCCCAGACCAGCTGAAAAACTCTCTTGGGGAGCTGGAGCCGGAAGTTTCCTCTCAGCTGAATCCGGCAGACATTTTTACAGGAAGCATATCTCCAAAGCCGGAATTTGTAGTAGAGGAGGAAGAAACAGAAGACATAAAACAGGAGCCGGTGAAAGAGAACAGTACGGCTGCAGCTTCAGAGCTGGAACCAGAAGATCTTCATCATACGATTTACGCTGCCAAGGATACCCGTACTTTAGAGGAACTTGAGGTGGTGGAAGAGGATTTCTATCCGCTGACGCAAGAGGCGGGTCCTAATTACAGCGGAACCTTTGAAATTCCTGAGGAACCTAAGCGGGTTGTCACTGCTTCCGGCAAAGTCATTGAGACAGATACGGAGGCTCTTCAGAAGAAACTGGAGAAAAAGAAGGAAGAGGCCAGAGAGAACGGAGAACTAAGTGTCAGTCAGCAGATTCAGGAGAAAGAGGAAAAGATTAAAAAAGAATACATATTTCCCTCTCTTTCTCTGCTTAAGAAGGGGAAGATTGCCAGCAATTTTTCCGATAAGGAGTACCGGGATACTGCAATTAAGCTTCAGCAGACTCTGCAGAATTTCGGAGTGGGAGTTACAGTGACTAACATAAGCTGCGGCCCAACGGTTACCAGATATGAGCTTCATCCAGAACAGGGAGTGAAGGTCAGCAGGATTGTAGGGCTGGCTGATGATATTAAGCTGAACCTGGCGGCTTCCGATATTCGAATAGAAGCGCCCATTCCGGGAAAATCTGCTGTGGGAATTGAGGTTCCCAATAAGGAAAATAATGTGGTATACTTAAGGGACATTCTGGAATCAGAAGAATTTAAAAATCATCCTTCTCAGATTGCTTTTGCAGTTGGCAAGGACATCGGCGGGCAGGTAGTAGTGGCTGATATTGCCAAAATGCCCCATCTTCTCATTGCCGGCGCCACAGGCTCCGGTAAATCCGTATGCATCAACACTTTGATTATGAGCATTATTTATAAAGCAAAACCAGATGAAGTGAAACTGATTATGGTGGATCCCAAGGTGGTTGAGTTAAGTGTTTATAATGGAATCCCCCATCTGCTGCTTCCTGTGGTGACAGATCCTAAGAAAGCGTCAGGAGCTTTAAACTGGGCTGTGGCTGAGATGAATGACCGATATAAAAAGTTTGCCAAATACAATGTGAGGGATTTAAAAGGGTATAACGCTAGAATTGACAATATTAAAGATATTGATGATCCAGATAAACCGGAAAAAATGCCCCAAATTGTGATTATCATTGATGAGCTGGCAGACCTTATGATGGTGGCGCCGGGAGAGGTGGAAGATTCCATCTGCCGTCTGGCCCAGCTGGCCAGAGCCGCAGGAATCCATTTGGTGATTGCCACTCAGCGCCCTTCCGTCAACGTTATCACAGGTCTGATTAAGGCCAACGTACCATCAAGAATTGCGTTTGCTGTTTCCTCAGGGGTGGATTCCAGAACCATTATCGATATGAATGGAGCGGAGAAGCTTCTTGGAAAGGGAGATATGCTGTTCTCTCCTTATGGCTATCCAAAGCCGGTTCGTGTTCAGGGAGCCTTTGTCTCCGACAGTGAAGTGTCTAAGGTGGTGGAATTTTTGGCTGAACAGGGAATGGAGGCAAACACAGATCAAGAAGTGGAGAAAGCCATTACTTCTGCTTTGTCCCAGAGCAGTGAGAAAGAAAGCGGAAGTGACAGAGACGAGTATTTTGAACAGGCGGGAAGGTTTATTATTGAGAAGGACAAGGCCTCTATTGGAATGCTTCAGCGAATGTTTAAAATTGGATTTAACCGGGCAGCCCGGATTATGGACCAACTGGCAGAAGCCGGGGTTGTGGGAGAGGAAGAAGGGACAAAGCCCAGGAAGGTGCTTATGTCTATGGAGGCCTTTGAGGAGCTGCTGAGTCAGGGCTAGAAATAGGAGTTTTACATATAAGGAGGAAATTAAGGATGAAATCAGACATTGAAATCGCTCAGGAGGTCAAAATGGCACCTATTAAAGAGGTTGCTGCTTCCTATGGAATTGAAGAGGATGAGCTTGAACTTTACGGAAAGTATAAAGCAAAGCTGTCCGATGAGCTGTGGAATCAGGTAAAGGATAAGCCGGACGGAAAACTGGTTCTGGTTACGGCTATTAATCCGACACCGGCGGGAGAAGGAAAAACAACCATCACTGTCGGCTTGGGACAGGCACTGGCCAAGCTGAACAGGAAAGCAATTATTGCCCTGAGAGAGCCGTCTCTTGGTCCCTGCTTTGGGATCAAGGGAGGAGCTGCCGGCGGGGGCTATTCACAGGTTGTTCCTATGGAAGATTTAAATCTTCACTTTACTGGGGATTTTCACGCCATTACTTCTGCCAACAACCTTCTTGCGGCTCTTTTGGACAATCATATTCAGCAGGGCAATGAGCTGGGAATTGATACCCGTCAGATTTTATGGAAACGCTGTGTGGATATGAATGACCGCGTGCTGAGAAATGTTGTGGTGGGCCTTGGAGCCAAGGCTGACGGCGTGGTGAGAGAGGATCACTTTGTTATCACTGTTGCTTCTGAGATTATGGCAATTCTCTGCCTGGCCAATGACATGAAGGACTTGAAAGAAAGACTGGGAAGAATTATTGTGGCATATAATTACGCAGGGGAACCGGTAACCGCTTCCCAGCTTCACGCTGTAGGGGCTATGGCCGCCCTGTTGAAAGACGCCTTAAAGCCTAATCTTATTCAGACTCTGGAGCATACGGGAGCGATTGTACACGGTGGTCCTTTTGCCAATATTGCCCATGGCTGCAACAGCGTGAGAGCCACCAAAACTGCCCTGAAGCTGGCAGATGTTGTGGTTACGGAAGCAGGATTCGGAGCCGATCTGGGAGCTGAGAAATTCCTGGATATTAAGTGCCGCAAAGCAGGACTTAAACCAGATGCCATTGTTCTGGTTGCCACAGTAAGAGCCTTAAAATACAATGGAGGCGTTCCAAAGGATCAGCTGAAGGAGGAGAATCTGGAGGCACTAAAGAAGGGAATTGTCAACCTGGAGAAGCACATTGAGAATATGCAGAAATACAAGGTCCCGGTTGTAGTTACCTTAAATTCTTTTGTATCAGATACAGAGGCTGAACATGAGTTTGTGAAGAATTTCTGCGAAAGCAGAGGCTGTGAGTTTGCTCTGGCTGAAGTATGGGAAAAGGGCGGAGAAGGCGGAAGAGAGCTGGCCCAAAAGGTGCTTAAGACTTTAGAGGAAAAGGAAAGCAGGTACGTGCCGCTATATCCTGATGAGATGTCCCTAAAGGATAAAATCGGTACCATTGCCAGGGAAATATACGGAGCCAATGGAGTTGTATACAGCCCTGCCGCCTCCAGGGCCCTGAAGAAGATTGAAGATATGGGATTCGCCGATCTTCCGGTGTGTATGGCCAAAACTCAGTATTCTCTTTCTGATGATCAAACAAAGCTGGGCCGTCCGGAAAATTTTGAGATAAATGTAAGAGATGCCTATGTTTGCGCGGGAGCTGGATTTGTGGTAGTGCTCACAGGCGCGATTATGACAATGCCCGGACTTCCAAAGAAACCGGCGGCAGATAATATTGACGTAGATGATAACGGCGTAATAACAGGATTGTTCTGATGGAGGTTATATGAAATTCAGAGAATGGCTTAAGGACCTTGAATATGAATGGATACAGGGAGACCTGGAGGTGGAAGCAGAAGATGTGGTCTATGACTCCAGAAAAGCAGGACCGGGAAAGGTGTTTGTGTGTATGTCAGGAAGCAAAACCGATTCTCATCAGTTTATTCCACAGGTAGCAGAGGCAGGCGGAAAGGTCCTGGTGGTGGAAAAGGAGGTAGAAATTCCGGAAGGGATGACAGCTGTCCGTGTTTCCAACGCCCGTCATGCTCTGGCAGTGCTGTCCGCGCAGCGGTTTGGAAAGCCGGCAGAAAAGCTGGTGACCATTGGGGTTACTGGGACAAAGGGAAAGACGACAACCACTCATATGATAAAAACCATATTGGAGGCAGCCGGTAATAAGGTAGGAATGATAGGAACCACAGGAATTGTCATTGGGGATCAGATAACCCCTACGGTAAACACCACGCCGGAATCCTATCAGATTCATCAGGCTTTTGATCAGATGGTACAGGCTGGCTGCAGGTATGTGGTTATGGAAGTTTCATCCCAGGCATTTAAGATGCACCGTATTGACGGCATCGTATTTGATTATGGACTTTTTACCAATATTTCCCCAGATCACATCGGTCCTGATGAACATGCTGATTTTGAGGAGTATCTGTATTATAAATCCAGACTTTTTACCAGTTGCCGTACGGGTATTATGAATCGGGATGACAGTCACTGGCCCCAGGTGGTAAAGGATGCTTCCTGCAGGATGTACTGGTTTTCGGCTGAACAGACGGCGGATTTTCAAGGGGAAAATATCAGGTATGTGTCCGAAAATGATTTTGTCGGACTGGAGTTTGACGTGAAAGGCAGATGCAGCCTTGACGTGAGAGTCAGCATACCTGGAAAGTTTAATGTTCTCAATGCTTTGGGGGCAGTGGCTGTGTGCTCTCTTTTAGGGGTTCCCAAGGAAAAAATTTGTCACGGCCTGGAACACTTAAAGGTTAACGGGCGGATGGAGATTGTTTATACCTCTGACAGATGTACCGTTTTGGTAGACTATGCCCACAATGCTGTAAGTATGGAAAGCCTTTTAATAACTCTGAGAGAATACCATCCCAAACGTCTGGTATGCGTTTTTGGATGTGGAGGAAACAGAGCCAAAGACAGAAGATATTCTATGGGAGACAGTGCCGGCCGTCTTGCGGACTTTACAATCATAACAGCAGACAATTCCAGATTTGAAAAAACAGAGGATATTATGGCGGATATCCGAGAAAGTCTTGTGAAGGCAGGAGGAAGCTACATAGAGATTCCCGACCGGCGGGAAGCCATTGCTTACAGTATGACCCATGCTCAGCCGGGAGACATGATTGCTGTCATTGGAAAGGGACATGAGGACTATCAGGAAATCAACGGTGTTCGCCATCATTTTTCCGATCGGGAAGTAATTCTTGAAATTGCTTCTCAGCTGGGAAATTAAAAATCTTGCACTCATGGAACACGCATTGCGTGTTTCATGTTGTTTATGGAGGAGATTATGGAAAATATAACAGTAAATGATATTCTGGAGGCTACAGGCGGAAGGCTTTTGTGCGGCAGTCCCAATCAGGCTCTGGGACATATCAGCATAGATTCCAGACATATGGAAGGGCAGGATCTGTTTGTGCCTCTTATTGGTGAGAAAACAGATGCCCATCAATTTATTCGGCAGGCATTGGAAAATGGAGCAGCGGCCGTTCTTACCAGTGAACATGATGCTATGGAGGATGACAAACCCTGGATTTGGGTGGAGGACACGAAAAAAGCGCTTCAGGCCATTGGAGCGGCTTACAGGAAAAGGCTTTCCCTGCCTCTTGTGGGAATAACGGGAAGTGTAGGAAAAACAACTACCAGAGAGATGATTGCCTGCGCCTTGTCTGCCGGCTATCAGGTTTATAAAACACCGGCCAATCATAACAGTCAGGTGGGAGTTCCTCTGACGCTTACAGAACTATCCTCCAGGGACCAGATTGGGGTTATTGAACTGGGAATGAGTGAACCGGGAGAATTAACAGTTATTGCCAAAATAGCAGAAATTCAGATGGCGGTAATTACCAACATCGGAGTGGCTCATATAGAACAGCTGGGCTCTCAGAAAAATATTTTTCATGAGAAAATGACCATTCAGGATGGGCTGACAGAGGGAGGTATCCTTTTCTTAAATGGGGACGATCCGTTCTTAAAAGACGCAAAGGCCAGAGACGGATTTTCTACCATTTATTACGGATTTGGAGATAACTGTGATTACAGGGCAGTTGATCTTCATACGGAGGAAGGGTTCCCCGTATTTACTGCCGTTCATGGCGAGGAAAAGGCCCTGGTACGGCTTCGTGTAATGGGACAGCATAATGTGGTCAACGCAATGGCCGCTTTAGCTGTGGCTTCAAAAGCCGGTGTGCCTCTTAGGGCGGCGGCATGTAAGCTGGAAGAATTTACCGGCTTTCAGGGGCGCCAGCAGATTTATAAAAAGCGTGACATTACAATAATTGACGATTCCTACAATGCAAGTCCGGTTTCTATGAAAGCAGGACTGGAGGTGTTAAGGTCCGTGGAAAGCGGCGGAAGAAAAATAGCGGTTCTCGGGGATATGAAAGAGCTGGGGGAGAATGCCCTCAGATTCCACTACGAAATCGGAGAATATATAGCGGATCATCCGTTGGATTATGTGGTTCTCCTTGGAGAATTGTCTAAGGCAATCGGAAAGGCCGTTGAGGAAAAGAAAGCAGAGATTCCGGTAAAGCAGTGCAGCTCTATGGAAGAGCTGACAAGCTTTTTGGAGCAGCTGGTCAAGCCGGGAGATACAGTGCTCTTTAAAGCTTCCAACAGTATGAATCTGAAGCAGGCTGTTTCACACTTTATATAGAAAAATGTTCCCTGACAGAAAAGGGATGGAGAAAGGATGAGAACCTTGTTTGCCAAAGTGATTATCGATATTTCCAGCGAAAAGGTAGACCGAACCTTTGATTACTGTGTGCCTTCCAAGCTGGAGGATCAGATCCATGTAGGCGCCCAGGTACAGGTCCCTTTTGGGAGAGGAAATACTCTTAGAAAGGGGTATGTGGTGGCTCTGTCCAATCAGACAGATTATACCAGCAGTTCATTAAAAGAGATCTTCAGTCTGGAAAAGGGAAGCGTATCAGCGGAAACTCTTCTTATTGAGCTGGCGTGGTGGATGAAAGAGCGGTATGGTTCCACTATGAATCAGGCACTGAAAACAGTTCTCCCGGTAAAACAGAAAGTAAAATCTAAGGAGAGCCGGAAGATTCTGCGGCGTATTTCACCGGACAGTCTGGAAGCGGAGATAGACAAGGCGCGGCAAAAGGGATATAAGGCTCAGGTAAGGCTTCTGTCGGCTCTTAGAGACCATGAATGTCTGGAATGGGAAAGGGCAACCAAAGAGCTGGGAATAACTCCTTCCCTTATTAGGACAGCTGAGAAAAAGGGATGGATTTACCTGGAACTTAAGACTGTCTACAGAAACCCTCTGGATGGGAAAGAAAGAGGCCAAAGTCAGGTAAAGCTGAATAAAGATCAGGAAGCTGTTGTCCGGGCGTTTGCTCAGGATTACAGGGGAGGAATTCGAAAAACCTATTTAATTCACGGTATAACAGGCAGCGGAAAAACAGAGGTATATATGGAACTGATTTCTCAGGTGCTTCAGGCGGGAAAGCAGGTAATTGTGCTGATTCCTGAGATTGCCCTGACTTACCAGACTGTTTTAAGATTCTATTCCCGCTTCGGGGACAGAATTTCTATTATGAATTCCCGCCTGTCCCAGGGGGAGCGGTATGATCAGTTTCAAAGAGCAAGAAAGGGTGAAGTAGATATTATGATAGGTCCCAGATCTGCCCTTTTTACCCCTTTTTCCAACCTGGGACTGATCATTATTGATGAAGAGCATGAAAGCGCCTATAAAAGCGAGACGGCGCCCAGATATCATGCCAGGGAAACTGCGGTAAAAAGAGCTTCCATGCAGCAGGCTTCGGTGGTTTTAGGTTCTGCTACGCCATCTCTGGAAGCGTATACAAAGGCGCTGAGAGGGGAGTATGTTCTGTTCACTTTGAAAAAGAGGGCAAAAGCAGACAGTTTTCTGCCTCACACAGAGGTGGTGGATCTTCGAAAGGAGCTGGAGGAAGGAAATAAATCTGTTTTCAGCCGTCTTCTTCAGAAAAAAATAGAAGAAAGGCTGGCAAAAAGAGAACAGGTGATGCTGTTTATGAACAGGAGAGGGTATGCTAATTTTATTTCCTGCCGTTCCTGCGGAGAAGCAATGAAATGCCCTCACTGCGATGTAACTCTTACTCTTCACAAAGATCATACTCTTAAATGTCATTACTGCGGCTTTCAGATTCCAGTTCCAGACAGGTGTCCTCACTGTGGCTCCCCCTATATTGCTCATTTCGGCGCGGGAACCCAAAAAATTCAGGAGCTGGCGGAGAAACGATTTCCCGGTGCCAGAATTCTGCGGATGGATTTGGATACGACAGCTGGGAAAAATGGTCATGAAGAGATTCTGGCTGCCTTTGGGGCAGGACAGGCGGATATTCTCATAGGAACCCAGATGATTGTGAAAGGCCACGACTTTCCTAAAGTAACTTTGGTGGGAGTCATAGCTGCGGATGTTTCTCTGTACGCCCCTGATTTCAGAGCAGGTGAGAAAACGTTTCAGCTTTTAACCCAGGCAGCGGGAAGGGCGGGAAGAGGCGGAAGGCCTGGAGAAGCCATTATACAGACCTACAACCCACAGCATTACAGCATTTCCTGTGCGGCCGGTCAGGATTATGAAGGATTTTACCGTATGGAAATGGCTTACCGGAAACTAATGGGTTATCCGCCGGCTGCCGTACTTCTTACAGTGCTTCTTTCTTCCGGAGATGAGATGCTTTTGGATCGTTTTGCTGTGGAGCTGACCAGGTGGCTGGATCCCATAGCGGAAAGAAGAAGGGTGCAGCTTATTGGCCCTGTTCAGGCACCGGTATACAAAATTAATGATATATATAGAAAAATTTTATATATGAAACAGCAAAACTATGATATACTAATACAGATCAAGAACCAGATTGACGGTTTGCTGGAGATTAACCCGGAACTGGCCCGCCAGATACTGGTTCAGTATGATTTTTCATAAATGAGAGGATAGGATAGATATGGCAATCAGAAAGATCCGAGTGATCGGAGACGAGATATTAAGAAAAAAATGCAAGCCGGTGAAGGAGATTTCCCCGAGAATTGAAGATTTGGTTGAAGACATGTTTGAAACCATGTATGATGCCAACGGAGTTGGTCTTGCAGCTCCGCAGGTAGGGGTTCTGAAGAGAATTGTTGTAATTGATGTGGAAGACGGCAATCAGTATGTCCTGATTAATCCGGAAATTCTTGAGACCAGAGGAAGTCAGACCGGTTCAGAAGGCTGTTTAAGCGTACCCGGCAAATCAGGAATTGTCACCAGACCGGATTATGTAAAGGTAAGGGCTTATGATCTTTCTATGGATGTCTTTGAGCTGGAAGGGGAAGGACTTCTTGCCAGAGCTATCTGCCATGAATGCGATCATCTGGAAGGAGATCTTTACGTAGATAAAGTAGAGGGTGAGCTGGTGGATGTAGCTTCAGAGGAAGACTTTGAGGAAATCGAAGGAGTGGAATAGAATGAAAATTGTATTTATGGGAACCCCGGACTTTTCCGTGCCAGCTTTGGAAGCTCTGGTATCAGCCGGTCATCAGGTTGTTGGAGCAGTAACTCAGCCGGATAAGCCAAAGGGCAGGGGAAAGGAGATGCAGATGTCTCCGGTGAAAGAAAAGGCCCTTGACCTTGGAATACCGGTATATCAGCCAGTGAAAGCAAGAGATCCGGAGTTTGTAAAGCTTTTGGAAGAACTGGCTCCCGATGTGATGGTAGTAGTTGCTTTTGGACAGATTCTTTCAAAATCCATTCTGGATATTCCTCCTTATGGCTGTGTCAATATTCATGCCTCCCTTCTTCCCAAATACAGAGGGGCTGCCCCCATTCAGTATGCGGTAATTAATGGTGAATCAGAAAGCGGAGTTACGACCATGATGATGGATGAGGGAATAGATACCGGAGATATGCTGGATCAGGAAAAATTAGTTTTGGCCTCAGATGAGACAGGAGGAAGTCTCCATGATAAGTTAAGTAAACTGGGGGCTGAATTAATTATAAAAACCCTTGAGAAACTGGAACGCCATACAGCAGTGCGTACGCCTCAGAAGAATGAAGATGCCTGTTATGTAGGTATGATTAAGAAGAATATGGGAGATATTGACTGGACTATGGATGCGGTTTCCATAGAACGTTTGATCCGCGGATTAAATCCATGGCCAAGTGCTTTTACTTCCTGGAATGGAAAAATACTGAAGTTGTGGCAGGCTGACACAGCAGAGGAAGAGTACGAAGGAAGCTGCGGCCAGATAGTGAAGATTACCAGAGACCGGATCTATATAAAGACAGGAAAAGGCTGTCTTGCGGTGAAGGAACTTCAGCTTCAGGGAAAGAAGCGTATGGAAGTATCGGCTTTTTTACGGGGGTATGAAATAGCAGAAGGTACCATACTGGAAAGGAGTATGTGACATTATGTTTTATGGCGGTATGATGGGATATTATTTTGATCCTACATGGATTCTGGTTATAATAGGTGCAATTTTGTCACTGGCGGCCTCTTCCCTGGTAAACAGTACGTTTCGCAGGTACTCCCGGGTAAGAAGCATGTCTGGAATGACCGGCGGCGAAGCAGCCAGGCGGATTTTAAATTCCCAGGGGATTTTTGACGTTCAGGTCAGAGAAGTGAGAGGACAGCTGACAGATCATTACGATCCCAGAACAAAGATAGTAAATCTGTCTGAATCGGTTTACGCCTCCACCTCTGTCGCTGCCATTGGCGTGGCTGCCCACGAATGCGGCCATGCAATCCAGGACAACAGAGGCTATGTGCCCCTAAGACTTAGAACCGCTATTGTTCCTGTAGCCAATATTGGCTCTCAGGCGGCATTCCCGCTGATTATTCTCGGGGTGATTATCGGAGGGCTCGGCTCTCCGCTGGTTCAGATTGGATTGATTTTATTTTCCCTGGCTGTTATATTTCAGCTGGTGACCCTTCCCGTTGAAGTCAATGCTTCCAGAAGGGCGGTAACTCTTTTAGGGCAGGTTGGGATTCTAGGAGATGAAGAACTGGGACACACAAAAAAGGTGCTGGGCGCTGCTGCCCTTACCTATGTAGCTGCACTGGCTTCTTCCATCCTTCAGCTATTAAGGCTGGTGATTCTGTTTGGAGGACGGAGAGACAATGACTAAGAACACCGATGCCAGAGAAATTGTTGTGGACGCTCTTGTTGAAATTCTTGAAAAGGAAGGCTACAGCCATAAGGTCCTTTCCCAGGCCCTCAGCAAATACCAGTATCTGGAAAAGCAGGAACGTTCTTTCATAACCAGGGTCACGGAAGGAACCATAGAATACCTTATTCAGATAGATTCGGTTCTTGATTCTTGTTTAAAAACAAAAGTAAAGAAAATGAAACCGGTAATCCGCACCATTCTCCGCATGTCTGTATATCAGATTCTTTATATGGATCGGGTTCCTGATTCCGCCGTGTGCAATGAAGCAGTAAAGCTGGCGGCGAAACGGGGATTTGTTGGGCTGAAAGGTTTTGTAAACGGTGTCCTTCGTACCATTGTAAGGGAAAAAGAAAGGTTTCAGTGGGATGACGATTCACTTAAGTATTCCATGCCTTCCTGGCTTCTAGACCTTTGGAAAAAGGCTTATGGAAGAAAGACAGCCATAACAATTGCTGAGGCGTTTTTAAATCCCAGCAGGCTGACGGTCAGATGCAACTTGGACCGTGCCTCCAAAGAAGATATTCTAAAAAGCCTGAAATCTCAGGGGGCTGCTGTTTCAGAATCCCAGATTTCAAGCGCAATTCTTTATTTGGACCGAATGGATTATTTGGAATGTCTGGAGGCTTTTCAGAAGGGCTGGATTCAGGTGCAGGATTTAAGTTCCAGTCTGGTGGGAGAGGCAGCAGATCCGAATCCAGGAAGCTATGTGATAGATGTCTGCGGTGCGCCGGGCGGAAAAAGCCTGCACATTGCAGATAAACTGAAAAATACCGGTATGGTGGAGGTGAGGGATCTTACCTGGCAGAAGGTAAGCCTAATACAGGAGAATATCGCCAGAACCGGGTATAAAAATATCTTTGCAAAGGCATGGGATGCCCTTGTTTTAGATGAGGATTCTATAGAAAAGGCAGATCTGGTGCTTGCAGATCTGCCATGTTCTGGTCTTGGGATTATTGGAAGAAAGCCTGAGATCAAATATCGTATGACCGCAGATAAGCTTAAGGAGCTGGCTGCTCTTCAGAGAGAGATCCTGTCTGTGGTTCAGTCCTACGTAAAACCGGGGGGAAAGCTGATTTTCAGCACATGTACCATAAACCCCATGGAGAATGAGGAAAACCGGAATTGGTTTTTAAAGAATTATCCTTTTGAGCCTGTCAGCTTAGAAGAAAAATTGGGAACGGCCTTTAAAGAGCCTTCTCTGAAAGACGGATACATCCAGCTTCTTCCTGGAATCCATCCTTGCGACGGCTTTTTTATTGCGGCATTTAAAAAAGGAATAAAAGATGAATAAAACAGATATAAAATCTCTTGATTTGCAGGAATTAACAGAATATTTAGAGTCTATAGGTGAAAAGCCATTTAGGGCCAAGCAGATTTATGACTGGATTCATGTGAAACTGGTTTCTGATTATGATGAGATGTCCAACCTTTCCAAAACTTTAAGAGAAAAGCTGAAAGATGAGACAGAGCTTATAAATCTGGGTGTGATAGAAGAGAGAATATCCGCTGTAGACGGAACCAGAAAATACCTGTTTGGCTTGTCTGACGGCAATATTATTGAAAGCGTGCTGATGAAATATAAACATGGCAATTCCGTATGTATTTCCTCCCAGGTGGGCTGCCGTATGGGCTGCAGATTCTGTGCCTCAACCTTGGACGGTCTGGAACGGAATTTGAAACCGTCAGAGATGCTGGATCAAATTTACCGAATTCAGAAGATTACCGGAGAGAGAGTGTCTAATGTGGTAGTTATGGGGTCTGGGGAGCCATTGGATAATTATGATAATCTGCTGCGGTTTATCCGTCTGCTGACAGACGACAACGGCCTTCATATCAGCCAGAGAAATATAACGGTATCTACCTGCGGTCTTGTACCTAAGATCCGAGCACTTGCAGGCGAAAATCTTCAGATTACTCTGGCTCTTTCTCTTCACGCACCTAACGATCAGGTGAGAAGAGAATTGATGCCTATTGCCAGAACTTATGAGCTTAAGGATGTTCTGGAGGCCTGTCAGGAATACTTTGAGAAGACCGGCCGTCGGCTTACATTTGAGTACAGTCTGGTAAAGGGGGTTAACGACAATCTTCAGGAGGCCAGAGCGCTGGCGGACCTTTTAAAGGGACATCAGGGCCATGTAAACCTGATCCCGGTTAATCCTATTAAGGAGAGAGACTACGTTCAGTCAGATAAAAAAGCGATTCAGTCTTTCAAAGAATACCTGGAGAGAAAAGGAATTAATGTTACGGTAAGAAGAGAAATGGGCCGTGATATCAGCGGGGCATGCGGCCAGCTGAGAAGGGGTTTTTTGAGCAGTGAAATGAAGGAAAGTGAGGGGAAAGTATGAAGGCGTGCGCACAGACAGACAGAGGACGTACCCGCAGTATGAATCAGGATTTTGTGTATGCGTCACTGCAGCCTGTAGGTGATCTTCCCAACCTTTTTCTGGTCGCAGATGGGATGGGGGGGCACCAGGCGGGAGATTATGCTTCCAGATATATTGTTGAAAAACTATCCGCCTATCTTCGTCAGGCCCGGGGTACCCAAATTGTGTCTCTTTTAAGAGAGGGAATCCAGAAAGCCAACCATATGCTCTACAGCGAATCCATGAACCGGACGGAACTCAGGGGAATGGGAACCACTTTGGTCGCAGCAGTCATTGACGGGGATACCATGTACGTGGCCAATGTTGGAGACAGCCGGCTGTATCTTGTGAGAGATTGTTTAAAGCAGGTGACAAGGGATCATTCCTTTGTGGAGGAAATGGTATCATTAGGAAAGCTGGAACGAGGCAGCAGAGATTACAGAGACCAGAAAAATATTATTACCAGGGCTGTAGGCATGGAAGACCGCTTGGAAATTGATTTTTTTGAAGTGGGACTGGAACCGGGAGATTATGTTCTCATGTGTTCTGACGGGCTGAGCAATATGCTGGAAGATGCGGAGCTGGAGGAAATCATCTGTTCTGACCTTTCCCTGGAGGAAAAGACGGAAAAGCTGATTACAGTGGCAAATGATAATGGCGGTAGAGATAATATATCCGTGATTTTGATTGAGCCTGAAATCGGTGAGGAGGTAAGGGTATGATTTTACGACCAGGGACATTTTTGCAGAACAGATATGAGATACTGGAACAAATTGGCTCCGGTGGGATGTCAGATGTGTATAAGGCCCTGTGCCATAAATTAAACCGAACGGTTGCTATTAAGGTTTTGAAGGAAGAGTTCAGCCAGGATCTTAACTTTGTCAGCAAGTTTAAGATGGAAGCTCAGGCCGCAGCCGGACTTTCCCATCCAAACATTGTCAGCATCTATGACGTAGTAGATGAAGGCAGCCTTCACTACATAGTTATGGAGCTTATTGAAGGGATCACCCTTAAAAATTATATTGCCCAAAAAGGCTTTTTAGATAACCAGGAGACAATCGGCATTGCCATACAGGTAGCAGAGGGAATTGAGGCTGCTCATCAGCAGGGAATTATTCACAGAGATATTAAGCCTCAGAATATTATTATTGCCAGAGACGGCAAAGTAAAGGTGGCTGATTTTGGTATTGCAAGAGCGGCTTCCAGTCAGACGGTCAATGTAACTGCTATGGGATCCGTTCACTATATTTCACCGGAACAGGCCAGGGGCGGTTACTGTGATATCCGAAGTGATGTGTATTCCCTTGGAATTACCATGTATGAGATGAGCACCGGCCGTCTGCCTTTTCAGGGTGATAATACGGTTACTGTGGCTTTGGCCCATTTGGAGGATGCGGTAACGCCTCCCAGCCTTTATAACCAGGAAATTTCTGTAAGTCTTGAGAATATTATCCTGAAATGTACGGAGAAAAAGCCGGAGTTTCGTTACGGATCCATGCAGGAGGTGATTGGTGACTTAAGACAGGCTCTTGTAAATCCTAACGGCGATTTTGTGCATCAGGTAGCCCCGGATATTGATTCCCAAACTGTGATTATCGGACAGCCTGAGCTGGAACAGATTCGTGAAGGAAGAAAACCGGTTAAAGAGGGGCCGGCTTCGGGGACGCGGGAGTCCAAATACCAGGGACCGCGGGCAGAACGTCAGGATGGATCTGTTTATGAATCCCGTTCTCATGAATCTCATTCACAGTATGCTGAGAGAGAAAGGGAGTCTGTGCGCAGAAGCAGGGCTTCCGCGGACAAAAAAAGAAGAAAGAATGAAGATGACATTAATCCCGGTATAGAGAAAATTCTCACAGCGGCAGGAATTGTGGCGGCTATTCTCATTGTAGCTATATTGATTTTTGTATTTGCCAGATTAGGAGGCCTGATTCATACCGGCGTTGCAACAGAAACTTCTGCCTCTACAGAAGCTACAGAGAGTTCTACCGAAGAATCCACGGTTGGAGCAGAACAGGTTTATATGCCGGAGATAGAAGGCCTATCTGAAGAGGAGGCCAGGGAAAAACTAAAGGAAATCGGCAGCCTGGATATGAAAATATCAGACTATGAGTTTTCCGATACGGTAGAGGAGGGGGATGTGATCTCTCAGGATCCCAAGGTTAATCAGCTGGTAGACAGATATTCTTCTGTCTCTGTAGTAATCAGCAAGGGACCGGAGTTTAAAGAGGTTGACTTATCTTCCCTGAATCTGGAAGGTCAAGCCCTTGAGACAGCAAGAACCCTTTTGACAAACAGAAACCTACAGGTTAAGGTGGAGAACATTAACAGCAATACTGTTCCTAAGGGAAATGTAGTCAGCTACAGTCCTTCAGACCCGAAAGAGGGAGACACAGTTACTCTGTCTGTCAGTATGGGACCTGCCCTTGTCAATCCGGTAACCGTTCCTAATATTGTAGGACAGGACATGGAAGTGGGCGCTGAAATGCTGACCGAAGCGGGACTGACTGTGGGAACCGTCAGCGAGGAATCTTCTGAGGAGATAGCGGAAGGGCTGATTATCAGCCAGTCCATTGAAAAAGATACTCAGGTAGAGGGCGGAACAGCTGTTGACTATGTGGTAAGCACAGGATCGGCTCAGCAGAAACAGTACAGATATTTGGCATCCATCAATGAATCCTATCCTCTTCAAAATGTAGTGGGTCCGGGTGCCTCTGCCATGCAGATGAACATTAAAGTGCAGTTAAAGCAGACAGTAGACGGAAAAGATGTCATTACCACTTTGATGGAGCCTGTAAGCATTAAAGGCGATCAGCAGCTTCCCGTGTATTTTAAAAATATTGAGGGTGCCTATGGCGTTACCAGCGGAGAAATTCAGATTGTAAACGCTGATTCCGGTCAGGTGCTTCACTCTTATACGGTTACCTTTGTACCGGTGCCCTTGTCTTAAAGGTTAGTAAATTATGAAAGGAAAAATTATAAAAGGAATTGCAGGCTTTTACTATGTCCATGATGGAAATGACAAAGTATATGCCTGCAAGGCAAAAGGAATATTTCGGAATAGAAATGTAAAGCCCCTGGTAGGGGATGATGTGGAATTCTCCATTATCCATGAGAAAGATATGGAGGGAAGCATAACAGAGATTCTGCCGCGGAAAAATCAGCTGATTCGTCCAGCCGTGGCCAATGTAGATCAGGCGGTAGTGTTTTTCGCCATGACCCATCCGGAGCCGAATTTAAATCTTCTGGACCGTTTTCTGGTAACAATGGAGATTCAGAACATACCGGTGATGATTTGTTTTAATAAGCTGGATTTATCTGAGACAGATAAGTTGGAAATGCTGAAAAAGGCATATGAGCCTGCGGGTTATCCCGTTTATTTTATTAGTGTTTATGAGGAAAAGGGAATAGAGAAGATTAGGGAGCTTTTTCAAGGGAAAACTACGGTGCTTGCCGGTCCCTCAGGAGTAGGAAAATCCTCTCTTACTAATCTTCTCTATCCTCAGGCAGATATGGAGACAGGCAATATCAGCAGGAAAATCCAGAGAGGAAAGCATACGACTCGCCATTCTCAGCTGTTTGGAATAGGCGGTGAAACTTACCTGATGGATACTCCCGGTTTCAGTTCCATGTATGTAGAGGATCTGGACTGCCGGGAGCTGAAAAATTTTTTCCCGGAGTTTTCCATATATGAGGAAAACTGCAGATTTTTAGGCTGCGTCCATGTAGGAGAAAGAGATTGCGGGGTAAAGACTGCTGTCGGAGAGGGGAAAATCAGCGAAAGCCGTTATGAAAATTACAGGCTTTTGTATGAGGAATTAAAAGACAAAAGGAGATATTGACATGTTAATATTAGCGCCTTCCATTTTAGGAGCGGATTTTAAAAAACTGGGAGCCCAGGTAGAAGCTGTAGACCGTGCTGGTGCCCAGTATATACATCTGGATGTAATGGATGGAGAATTTGTTCCCAGCATTTCTTTTGGCATGCCTTTGATTCAAAGCCTGAGAAGCTGCACGGATAAGATTTTTGATGTCCATATGATGGTTCGTGAGCCTGGAAGATATACTGAGGCTATGAAGGAAGCGGGAGCAGATTTAATCTGCGTTCATGCAGAGGCCTGTACTCATTTGGACCGTACGGTCAAACATATTAAAGAGGCAGGTCTGAAGGCAGGAGTTGCCTTAAATCCGGCTACTGGAACGGAAGTTTTGGAATATGTGCTGGATGATCTGGATATGGTGCTGATTATGTCAGTAAACCCCGGATTCGGAGGTCAGAAATTCATTCCTTATACCATAGAAAAAATCCGTAAGGTAAGAAAAATGTGCACGGAAAGAGGGCTCACTACGGATATTCAGGTAGACGGAGGCGTGACCTGTGAAAATGCAGGTCAGCTGATTGAGGCAGGAGCTAATATTCTGGTTGCAGGTTCTTCCGTTTTCCGCGGTGATCCGGAAAAAAATGTAAAAGATTTTCTGTCAATATTTGAGGAATATGAAAAATGAAAACAGGATTGATTCTGGCCGGAGGAAGTCTGAATCTGGAATTTGCCGGCCGCTTTTTGGAGGGAAAAGATTTTTATAAGATCATTGCGGTAGATGGAGGTCTGGCCGCTTTAAAAGAACTTTGTCTGGTTCCTGACGCCATTGTAGGTGATTTCGATACTGTAGATCATGAAGTCTTAAATCAGTACAGACAGGAAAAAGAAATTCTTTGGGATGAACATCAGCCGGAAAAGGATGAGACGGATTCAGAATTGGCTATACGGACAGCAGTGAAACTGGGCTGTGACAGTCTGGTTATGTTAGGCGCTACAGGAGGAAGAATGGATCACGCAATCGGAAATATTCACCTTCTCTACAGCTGCCTGAAACAGGGGATAAAAGGAGAAATTGTAGATGAGAAGAACCGCCTTTATCTTATAGACAGCTCCCAATCCTTCCGTGCCATATCCTGCTATGGAAAGTATATTTCCTTTCTGCCGCTGACGGAGCAGGTAAAGGGAATTACCCTCAGAGGATTTAAATATCCTCTGACAAAAAAAGATATTGAGATTGGAACCAGCCTTTGCATCAGCAATGAGCTGACAGGGGAGGTAGGAACCATAGAATTTGACAAAGGCGTGCTTATTTGTATTGAATCTCACGACTAAAAATAATCCGATGCCCTGGAATCAAGGAATTAAAGAAAAACTGGTATGGTTTAAAATAAATAAACTGGATATTTCTATCACTCCACTTGTGTGCTAAGATAAGGAACATCAACAAGAGAATACAGGAGGATATGAGATGAGCAGAACAGACAACAAGATTTTCAAGATTACAATGACAGGGCTTTTCGCAGCTATGTCTTATGTGGTGTTTACCTTTCTCCAGTTTAAGATCACCCTTCCAGGAGGGGATGCCACTTCCATTCATTTAGGCAACGCGGTCTGCGTTTTAGGCGCCCTGCTGCTAGGCGGTTTGTATGGCGGAATCGGGGGTGCTGTGGGAATGACTATAGGAGACCTTCTGGATCCCGTTTACGTAGTATATGCGCCGAAAACGTTTATTCTTAAACTTTGCATCGGACTGATTACAGGATTTATTGCCCACAGAATAGGCAGGATCAATGAATCCAAGGATCAGAAGCATATTTTGAAATGGGTGATTCTCGCTGCTGTAGGCGGTCTGGCTTTTAATGTTATTTTTGATCCTCTTTTGGGATATTATTACAAGCTTTTCATTTTGGGTAAGCCGGCAGCATCCCTGGCTTTGGTATGGAACATATCTTCCACAACCATTAATGCAGTGATTTCTGCCGTAGCTTCTGTAGTGATTTACATGCCGCTGCGAAACGCTTTGGTAAGGTCTGGTTTGTATACAAAAGTTTGTTAGGAGTTATGATTTATGACAGGAATATCAGAAAACCGTCAGAAAAAAATTGCGGTGGTGAATGATTTGTCCGGGTATGGCCGCTGTGCTCTCACAGTGGCTATACCCGTTATTTCGGCTTTGGGAATTCAGTGCTGTCCTGTTCCCACTTCTATATTGTCCAATCACACAGGTTTCTCCACGTATTTTTTTGATGATTATACCAGCAAGATGGTGCCTTATTTGGAAGAATGGAAAAAACTTGATTTGGGTTTTGACGGGATCTATACTGGTTTTCTCGGTTCAGAAGAGCAAATTGATATTGTGGCGGGAATGATCAGAGATTTTGGCGGAAAAAGAACAAAAATTATTATTGATCCTATTATGGGAGACAATGGGAAGCCATACCAAACCTATACGCCTCAAATGTGTCAGCGGATGAGAGAATTGGTAACACTGGGAAATATCGTGACGCCAAATCTTACCGAGGGCTGTATCCTTACAGGAAGAGACTACAAAAATACAGGCTGGAGCCGTCAGGAACTGACAGATATAGGGGGAGAGATTGTGGCTATGGGACCGGATACGGTTATAATGACCGGAATCCGTCAGGGGAATTTTATTGCCAATCTGGTTCTGGAACGGGGGAAGGAAGCCGTTTTTGTCCGAACCAGAAAAGTGGGAAGGCCAAGACCGGGAACAGGAGACATATTTTCCTCCATTGTGGCTGCCAGGGCTGTAAAAGGAACAGAGGTAAAGGAGGCAGTGAAAACCGCAGCCTGGTTTGTCAGGGAATGTATCTTGGAATCAGAGGCATTAAAGGAGCCTGTAGAAAATGGAGTGTGTTTTGAGCAGGTTCTTCCCCGGCTGATGAAAAGGAAATAGCCTTTACAGGCACGTATTTTATGAAAAGGGCTTTCTTTTGTAAATATTTTGTAGTATAATCAACCGCAGATTATCCTACGGCAGTGAAATGGCTGGAGGGGATTCTATTTTGTCAAAACCAGGAGGAATACCATGTTAGATTTAAGGTTTGTAAGAGAAAATCCTGAGATTGTAAAGCAGAATATCAGGAATAAATTTCAGGACAGCAAGCTGCCGCTGGTAGATGAAGTGATTGCACTGGATGAGCAGAACAGACAGGCAAAGCAGGAAGGCGATGCTTTAAGAGCAGACAGAAATCGTCTTTCCAAGCAGATCGGCGCTTTGATGGGGCAGGGAAAAAAAGAAGAGGCAGAGGCGTTAAAGAAGCAGGTAACAGATGCATCTGACCACCTTGCCCAGCTGGAGGAGAAAGAGAGGGAGCTGGAAGAAAAGATCAAAAAGATTATGATGACCATTCCTAATATCATTGACCCCAGTGTTCCCATCGGCAAAGATGACAGCGAAAATGTAGAGGTAGAGCGCTTCGGAGAGCCTGTTGTTCCGGATTTTGAGATTCCCTATCATACAGATATTATGGAAAGCTTTGACGGCATTGATCTGGACAGTGCCAGAAAGGTGGCCGGCAATGGTTTTTACTACCTGATGGGTGATATTGCCCGACTTCATTCTTCTGTTATTGCTTATGCCAGAGATTTTATGATTAACAGAGGTTTTACCTACTGTGTACCACCCTTTATGATTCGAAGCGAAGTAGTTACAGGCGTTATGAGTTTTGCTGAGATGGATGCCATGATGTACAAGATTGAAGGAGAGGATTTGTATTTGATCGGCACCAGCGAACATTCTATGATCGGGAAGTTTATTGATACCATTATTCCTGAGGAAACTCTTCCAAAGACTTTGACCAGCTATTCTCCATGCTTCCGTAAGGAGAAAGGAGCTCATGGTCTGGAGGAGAGAGGAGTTTACCGTATTCACCAGTTTGAAAAGCAGGAAATGATCGTAGTGTGCAAGCCAGACGAGAGCATGATGTGGTATGACAAATTGTGGAAGAATACAGTAGATCTTTTCCGTTCACTTGATATTCCTGTAAGAACCCTGGAGTGCTGTTCCGGTGATTTGGCCGACCTGAAGGTAAAATCTGTTGATGTGGAGGCCTGGTCTCCAAGACAGAAGAAATATTTTGAGGTGGGAAGCTGTTCCAATTTAGGTGACGCTCAGGCGCGCAGGCTGAAGATCAGGGTGGCAGGCGCAGACGGCAGAAAATATTTTGCCCATACTTTGAACAATACAGTTGTTGCTCCGCCGAGAATGCTGATTGCTTTTCTTGAGAACAATCTTCAGGCTGACGGAACGGTTAAGATTCCTGAGGTTTTACAGCCCTACATGGGGGGGACAAAGGTTCTTGTTCCAAAAAACAAATAAAATAGTTTCATTTGCAGGATCTGTTGTCCCAACGACAGATCCTGTTTTTCTTTTGTTTTGTCTTTTTCTGTGATAAAATGGAATAGATCTATAGGAAAAATTTATTGAGAAAGGGTAGAATACGCTATGATAAAATTCAATCATTTTAATTTCAATGTTTTAGATCTGGAGAAAAGTCTTGTTTTTTATGAAGAGGCTTTGGGGTTAAGGCCTGTAAGAGAAAAAGAAGCTTCTGACGGTTCTTTTAAACTGGTTTATTTAGGGGACGGTATCAGTGACTTTACGTTGGAACTTACCTGGCTTGCGGACAGAAGCAAGCCCTACGATCTGGGAGAATGCGAATTTCATCTGGCTTTCCATACGGATGATTATGAAGGACTCTATGAAAAGCACAAGGAGATGGGGGTTGTCTGTTTTGAGAATCCTTCTATGGGTATATACTTTATTACAGATCCGGATGGCTATTGGATTGAAATAGTTCCTGAAAAATAGGAGGGATATGATCTATGTTTATGAAGAGGTTTAACGGGAAGCCTTCTGAGGGCGGCAGTGCCCCGATGGAGGGCCAAAAGAAGAGGGGCTCTTTTTTGAAACGGGGGGCAAAAGGAGCGGGAGCAGTCTGCCTTCTGGCAGTTTTGGCTGTAACTGCCCTTAACAGTTTTTACACCCTCAATGAAAATACCATGGCAGTTCTTACCACATTCGGTATTCCAAGCGCTGTGACGGAGTCGGGGCCTCATTTTAAAATACCATACATACAGCAGGTTCATAAGCTGTCAAAAAATATTGTAGGAATGCCTATTGGATACGATCCCGATTATGATGCGGAGAATCATGCCAATAGTGAAAATAATCCGGTTACTGTGAAAGCAGAGTCAGAAATGATTACGAAGGATTTCAATTTTGTAGATGTAGATTTTTATATTGAATATCAGATTGTGGATCCAATTCGATATTATATTAACAGAGATACGGCCACGGACATTTTGAAAAATCTGGCTCAGTCTTATATCCGCGATACCGTCGGAGTTTATAATGTAGACGATGTGATTACTACAGGAAAGGCAGAGATTCAGGCTACGGTTAAGGAACTTCTTTCCACCCGTCTTGAAGAGGAAAATATTGGAATTGGAATCTACAATGTTACCATTCAGGATGCCCAGCCTCCTACAGACGAAGTAAATAATGCCTTTAAGGCTGTGGAGGATGCAAAACAGGGAATGGATACAGCTGTAAATGAGGCGAAGAAATATCAGTCAGAGCAGATTCCTACGGCCAACGCAAAAGCGGACAAGGTAAAGCAGGAGGCGGAGGCTTATAAGCAGCAGAGGATAAGCGAAGCGCAGGGGCAGGTGGCACGATTTAATGAAATGTATCAGGAATACTTAAAATATCCGTTGATTACAAAAAAAAGAATGTTTTATGAAACAATGGAAGAGATTCTGCCTGAATTAAAGGTGATCATTGACTCTTCAGACGGAACCCAAAAGCTGCTTCCTCTTGAACCTTTCTCTGAGACTGGAGGACAGAATCCGGTTTCTGCGGAGAACAGTGAGGAACAGGAGAACTGAAAGGAGATTGGCAAATGAAAGTATTTGGCAGATATATCTCAGTTTTTTTAAAATTTCTGGTTGCTGCGGCAGTTTTGATTTTTTTAGGGGCAAATACCATTGTCACAACCACAGCCAGGGAGTACAAACTAATTACGCAGTTTGGAGAAGTGGTGAGAATCATAGACACTCCCGGCCCTTCTCTTAAGATCCCCTTTCTCCAGGGAACCTTAAGTATTCCAAAATACAAGATGATTTCTGATTTATATCCCAGTGACGTCACCACGAAAGACAAAAAAGTTATGACCGTTGACAGTTTTGTGATATGGGAGATTAATGAGCCTTTAAAATATCTTTCTTCCTTAAATGCCAGCAAAGAGAACGCAGAAGTGCGTCTGGGCAATGTTGTGTACAACTCAATCAAAACCGTCATGTCCGCTACCGATCAGCAGGATATTATATCAGGAAGAAATGGAGAACTGGCTTCTGCTATTAAAGATAACATCGGTGGAGCTATGGACTCTTATGGAATTAACATCCTGAGTGTGGAAACGAAGAAGCTGGATCTTCCGGACTCCAACAAAGAAGCAGTATATCAGAGAATGATATCAGAGAGAAATAATATTGCCGCAGGCTATAAGGCAGACGGAGAATACCAGTCAAATCTTATTAAAAATGAGACAGATCGTACTGTAAAAGAGACAATAGCCAGGGCAGAGGCAGAGGCGGAACAGATTAAGGCAGAAGGAGAGGCCCAGTATATGCAGATTTTAAGTGATGCCTACAACGATCAGTCAAAGGCGGATTTTTATAATTATGTCCGCTCCCTGGATGCGCTTAAACTTTCTTTAAAGGGAAGTGACAAAACGATTATCCTGGATGGAGACAGTGAGCTGGCAAGAATTCTTTCAGGCTCAGAACAGTAGTGTGAAAAAGAATTGTAGTTCTACAGGAAAAATCGAACAAAAGTTCGTAAAGAAAAAATACTTGACAGTATCAGGAAAGTATTGTATGATAGCACAGGTGATGACATGGAAAAGATTGCGAGACAGGGCATACTGTATGACTTTTATGGTGCATTGCTGACAGAGCATCAGCGACAGATCTATGAGGATATTGTACTATATGATTTGTCCCTCAGCGAGATTGCTCAGGAGAGGGGAATCAGCCGTCAGGGTGTACATGACCTGGTCAAAAGGTGTGACAGAATTTTGGAAGGCTATGAAGAAAAACTTCATCTGGTTGAAAAGTTTGAAGAGACAAAAAAGCTTGCCAGAGAGATTCAAAGCCTGACCAGAGAGCTTGCTGAAACAGGCAGAGCGGATCTGATCCAGCGCATCGAGAAGATATCGGGCGAGATCATCGAGCTGGAAACTCATTAGGAGGACAAAACATGGCTTTTGAGAGCTTATCCGATAAGCTGCAGAATGTTTTCAAAAACCTGCGGGGGAAAGGCCGTCTGTCAGAGGCAGATGTAAAGGCCGCCCTGAAAGAAGTGAAAATGGCTTTGCTGGAAGCCGATGTAAGCTTCAAGGTGGTAAAACAGTTTATCAATGCTGTTACAGAGAGAGCTGTTGGTCAGGATGTACTTAACAGTCTGACTCCTGGACAGATGGTAATAAAAATTGTCAATGAAGAACTTGTCAGGCTGATGGGTTCTGAGATGACAGAAATTCAGTTGAAGCCTGCTGGAGAAATTACGGTTATTATGATGGCCGGTCTTCAGGGCGCCGGTAAAACAACTACTACAGCTAAAATTGCCGGTAAACTGAAAGCAAAAGGCAGAAAACCGTTATTGGTTGCCTGCGATGTATACAGACCTGCGGCTATTAAACAGCTGCAGATTAACGGAGAAAAACAGGGAGTTCCTGTGTTCTCCATGGGGGAAAACCATAAGCCGGCGGATATCGCAAAGGCTGCTGTGGAACATGCCTCCAAGAATGATCAGAATGTGGTAATCCTTGATACGGCCGGCCGTCTTCATATTGATGAAGATATGATGAATGAGCTGATTGAGATTAAGGGGACAGTTGAGGTTCATCAGACAATATTAGTGGTTGATGCCATGACTGGACAGGACGCGGTCAATGTAGCAGGAATGTTCAATGACAAAGTGGGCATTGACGGAGTTATCCTTACCAAGCTAGACGGTGATACCAGAGGCGGAGCGGCACTTTCTATCCGCTCTGTAACAGGAAAGCCGATTCTGTATGTAGGTATGGGAGAAAAGCTTTCTGATCTGGAGCAGTTTTATCCTGATCGAATGGCTTCCCGAATTCTGGGAATGGGAGATATTTTGTCTCTTATTGAGAAGGCGGAGCTTCAGGTTGATGAGGGCAAGGCTAAGGAACTGTCTCAAAAGATCCGCAAGGCGGAATTTGATTACAACGATTTTCTTGAGCAAATGGGCCAGATTAAGAAAATGGGCGGAATGACCAGTATTATGAGCATGATGCCGGGTATGTCTCAGCTAAAAGATGTTGAGGTGGATGAAAAGGCTATGGATCGGGTAGAAGCGATTATCCTTTCCATGACGGCCAAAGAGAGAGCCAATCCGGATCTTATGAAGAACGCTTCCAGAAAACAGAGGGTTGCCAAGGGCGCTGGAGTGGACATCAGCGAGGTAAACCGCATTGTGAAGCAGTTTGAACAGATGAAAAAAATGATGAAGCAGCTTCCCGGAATGATGGGTGGCGGCAAAAAAAGAGGTGGGCTTTTAAATCGGTTTAAACTTCCGTTTTAACCCCTGTCAAATGGTTAGCAAGGCAGTGTCTGCTGCATTGACTATATAGGGACCCAGGGTCCAGTTATTGATAAGTCAAGGAGGTGAAAGAAATGGCAGTAAAGATGAGATTAAAAAGAATGGGTCAGAAGAAGGCTCCTTTCTATAGAATTGTTGTTGCAGATTCCAGATCCCCAAGAGATGGAAAATTCATCGAAGAAGTTGGCTACTATGATCCTAACACAGAGCCAAGCGTAGTTAAGTTTGATGAAGAGTGCGCTAAGAAGTGGTTAGCTACAGGCGCACAGCCAACAGAAGTTGTAAGCAAGCTTTTAAAGATCGCCGGCATCCAGTAGTGAGAGGTATAACATATGAAAGAGTTAGTAGAAGTTATCGCAAAAGCACTGGTTGATAATCCAGAGGAGGTTGCTGTTACTGAGTCCATGAAGGATGATGAAATCGTTCTGGAGCTTACGGTAGCGCCTTCTGATATGGGTAAGGTGATTGGGAAACAGGGCAGAATCGCCAAGGCGATTCGTTCTGTTGTAAAAGCCGCAGCTTCCAAAGAAGATAAAAAAGTGACTGTTGAAATACAGTAGTTGATAAGACCGCCGGCCAAAAACTGGAAGACGGTCTTTTTTTCGTAATATAGGAAATTCCGTAGGAGAACAAAGATGGAAAATTTGCTGAGAGTAGGAGTAATTTCCTCTACCCATGGAATACGGGGAGAGGTTAAGGTGTTCCCTACCACCGACGATGCGGAGCGATTCCTGGATTTGGAGGAAGTAATTCTGGATGCCGGAAGAGAGCAGATTACCCTTAAGATCGAACGAGTCAAATTTTTTAAAAATATGGTTATTCTGAAATTTAAGGGATATGATAATATTAATGATATTGAGCGGTATAAGGGAAGGGATCTGCTGATTACCAGAGAACAGGCTGTTGAGTTAGGGCCGGATGAGAATTTTATCGTGGATCTCATTGGTCTTTTGGTGGTGACAGACCAGGGAGAAGAACTGGGAACCCTGACGGATGTGATTAAAACCGGAGCAAATGATGTGTATCAGGTAAAGCTGCCTTCCGGCAAAGAGGTTCTTCTTCCGGCTATAAAAGAGTGCATTTTATCGGTGGATTTGGAAAAAGGCATGGTTACAGTTCATGTTATGGATGGACTGCTGGACTAGGGAGGAATGGGATGAACTATCATATACTTACTCTTTTTCCACAGATGGTAATGGACGGATTAAACACCAGCATTATTGGAAGAGCTTCGGAAAAAGGCCTGATTTCTATAGAGGCTATTGACATCAGAGATTATTCTGAGGATAAGCATCGTCACGTGGATGATTATCCTTATGGAGGAGGGGCTGGTATGGTTATGCAGCCTATGCCTATCTGCAGGGCTTATGAGGATTTGTGCTCCAGACTGGGACGACGTCCAAGAGTTATCTATACTACTCCCCAGGGAAAGGTGTTTAACCAGAATATTGCCAGAGAACTGTCTGGAGAGGAAGATTTGGTTTTCCTCTGCGGCCATTATGAAGGTGTGGATGAGCGCGCTTTGGAACTGATTGCTACAGATTATCTTTCTATAGGTGACTATGTGCTGACAGGGGGAGAATTGCCGGCAATGGTTATGATTGACTGTATTTCCCGCCTGGTTCCGGGAGTGTTGACCAATCAGGAGTCAGGAGAGGAGGAATCTTTTCATGATAATCTTCTGGAGTATCCCCAGTATACCAGACCGGAAGAATTTCAGGGAAAAAAGGTTCCGGCTGTTTTGCTGTCAGGCCATCATCAGAAAATCCGCCAGTGGCGCCGGCAGGAATCCATTCGGAGAACTTTGGAGCGTCGGCCGGATCTTCTGGAAAAGGCAGTTCTGGATAAAAAGGAAAAACAGTATCTGGATCAGCTGATACGAGAACAAAAGCAGCAATCAGAACAAAATACAGATGAGGGAGGTTTCGTTTCAAATGAAGATTACCGATGTAAAGGTTAAGAAGGTTCGTGTGCCGTTGGCAGAGCCATTCCATATTTCTCTGGGGGTTATTACCCATGCGGTCAGCGCTGTGGTGGCTATTGAGACAGATGAGGGGCTGACTGGCTACGGGGAAGGAGCTCCGGGGGTTCTTATTACCGGTGAGAATCTGGAGGGAACCATAGCTCAGATCCACATGCTGGCAGAAAAGTTGAAGGATACAGACCCCACAGATTTGGAGGCGGTATACTGGATTATGGACAGAGCCAGTGCTCATGCTCCCTGTGGAAAAACTGCCATTGATATCGCATGCCACGACCTTTTGGGCAAAAAGACCGGGCTTCCGGTTTATAAGCTGTTAGGAGGCTATGAGAATACGATTGATACAGATATGACCGTAGGGATCAATTCTCCTGAGATTATGGCAAAGAAGGCAGCAGCTCATGTGGCCGCGGGCTTTGACACTATTAAAACCAAGGTCGGAACCGGTCTGGAAGAAGATATTGCCAGAGTCAAAGCAATCCGTCAGGCAGTTGGTCCCAATGTAAAGATTCGCCTGGATGCCAATCAGGGCTGGACTCCCAAGGAAGCGGTGGGTATCATCGAACGCCTCAATGAATTTGATATTGAGCTGGTGGAGCAGCCGGTCCCTGCTTGGGATATAGAAGGTCTTGCCTATGTAACCAATCATTCCAAGGTGTTGATTATGGCGGATGAGGCCTGCTTTAACGCAAAGGATGCCATGAATCTGGCGCGTCACAGAGCTGTTGATTTGGTAAATATTAAGCTGATGAAGTGCGGAGGAATCCGGGAAGCACAGAAGATCAATGCCATTTGTGAGGCTGCAGGCATCCAATGTATGCTGGGCTGTATGGCTGAAGAAACCAATATCGGAGTGACTGCCGCAGCAAGCCTGGGAGCAGCAGCGCGGAATATTACCAGAGCAGATTTGGATGCAGTGTTTTCTCTTAAGGAGCTTCCCATTGGGGGCGGCATGACTGTGGAAAATGCAAAGACCATTCATCTGCCAAGGACAGGCGGATTCGGTTTTGAAGATCTTATTTTTGATTAAACAAGGGAAAAACAGAAAGAAATACTTGCTTTTTCCTGTGATTCATGTTAGACTATTATGGTGCAAAATTAAGAGATGTTCCTCTGTTGCCATAGGGGTATTAAGAACATCGAATCATTTAGGAGGTTCAAAATGAACGACATTATTAAGAGCATTGAGGCAGGCCAGTTAAAGGCTAGTGTACCGGAGTTCCGTGTTGGTGATACTGTAAAGGTATACAACAAGATCAAAGAGGGAAACAGAGAAAGAATCCAGATCTTTGAGGGAACAGTAATCAAGAGACAGAACGGCGGCGCAAGAGAAACATTTACCGTAAGAAAGAACTCTAACGGCATCGGTGTTGAGAAGACATGGCCACTGCATTCCCCTTCTGTTGACAACATTGAAGTTGTAAGAAGAGGTAAAGTAAGAAGAGCAAAACTGAACTACTTAAGACAGAGAGTAGGAAAAGCTGCTAAGGTAAAAGAACTGGTAAAATAATTTTGAAACAGTTGAAAGGGACAATGCAAATTGTCCCTTTCTTGATAGATAGGAAGTGTGGATTTGGAGTTTTATCACAGAGATGACAACAATAAGATTCGTCAGTGTGTAAAATGGCTGGTAGATATTATCGCTGTTATTGCTCTTGCCTGGTTCCTTGTCTACGCTTACGGAACCCAGATCCCAGTAGCGGGCAGATCCATGAGCCCGTTTTTGGAGCCTGGGGATGTGGTTCTTATGGATCGCCTGGCCTACGATTTTGGAACGCCGGACCGCTATGATGTGGTTGTATTCCGAAGAGAAGACGGAAGACTGAACATTAAACGAGTAGTGGGCCTTCCTGGAGAGACGGTTCAGATTACGGGGGGACAGGTGTTGATTAACGATATCCCCCTTTCGGCATATGAAAAGATAGGAAAAGTGTCTTTGCCTGGTATTGCAGAGAATCCAATAAGGCTGGGAGAGGGAGAATACTTCCTGCTGGGAGACAACTCAGGCAGCAGTGAGGACAGCCGATTTGTTAATGTAGGAAATGTCAGCCTGGGGCAGATTGAGGGAAAGGTATGGAGTCGTCTTCTGCCGGTTTCCAGGCTGGAACTGATAGATTAAGCAGAGGGAATATATGAATATACAATGGTATCCCGGTCATATGACCAAGGCCAAAAGGGCCATGAAAGAAGATATAAAGCTGATAGACCTGATTATAGAGCTGGTAGATGCCAGAGTTCCATTAAGCAGCCGCAATCCGGATATTGATGAACTGGGGGCGGGCAAGTCCAGAATTGTTCTTTTAAATAAATCCGATCTGGGAGATGAAAAGTATAATAACGCCTGGGCCAAGTATTTCCAGGAAAGAGGCTGTTATGTAATAAAAGTGGATTCCAGAAACAAAGGGACCTTAAAACAGATTGGAGGTCTTGTTCAGGAAGCCTGCAGGGAAAAGATCGAGAGGGACAGAAGAAGAGGGATTATGAACCGCCCTGTAAGGGCTATGGTTGTAGGAATTCCCAATGTAGGAAAGTCAACTTTTATTAACTCTTTTGCCGGCAAAGCCTGCGCCAAAACAGGGAATAAGCCCGGCGTAACCAAAGGAAACCAGTGGATCAGGCTTAACAAAACTCTTGAACTTTTAGATACACCCGGTATCCTCTGGCCCAGATTTGAGGATCAGCAGGTAGGACTTCGTCTTGCCCTTATTGGTTCGATTAACGATCAAATTCTAAATAAAGATGAACTGGCTATGGAGCTGATTGCCTTTTTGAAGGATCATTATCCCAATGCTCTGCCAGAGCGGTATGACACGGAAGAGAAGGCTGAGGCCGCCGAGATTCTTAGTCAGATAGCTAAGAACAGAGGCTGTTTGGTTAAGGGCGGTGAGCCGGATTTTGAGAAAGCTGCGCGCCTTCTCATTGATGATTTCCGCAGCGGAAGATTGGGAAGAATTACTCTGGAGTTTCCAGAGGAATGATAGCTGAGAGGTACTTATGAGAAAGATCAGTGAAGAAAAGCTTAAGGCGGAGCTGGAACGTCTGGAAGAGATGAAGATCTGGGAGAATAGCTACAGCCACAGTGTTCTGGTATGCGGCGTAGATGAGGCAGGAAGAGGGCCTTTGGCAGGTCCGGTAGTGGCAGGAGCGGTTATCCTGCCCAGAGACTGTCAGATTCTGTATCTTAACGATTCAAAAAAACTTTCTGAGAAACGCCGAGAGGCTTTGTACGAGGAAATTAAAGAAACGGCTGTAACTTGGGCGGTGGGAATTGTAGGACCTGAGAAAATTGATCAGATCAACATTCTTCAGGCCACTTATGAGGCTATGAGGCAGGCGGTGGCCGGTTTGAATCCTAAGCCTCATGTGCTGCTGAATGATGCAGTAACCATTCCGAAACTTGACCTTCTGCAGGTTCCTATTATAAAGGGAGATGGGAAAAGTGTTTCCATTGCTGCGGCCAGCATTATGGCAAAGGTAACAAGAGACCGGATGATGATGGAATACCATAAGCTTTTTCCAGAGTATGGATTTGCGGGACATAAGGGGTACGGCACAGCTGCCCATATTAAGGCGATTCGGGAATACGGTCCCTGTCCCATCCACAGAAGAAGCTTTTTGAAGAATATTTTAGGGGAGTCAAAGGCTTGACCAAATGGTATTACAGAAAGGAAAATAAGCGGGCAGTGGGCAGAAGATGGGAAGAACTGGCTGCAGCTTATCTTTGCAGCCTCGGATATGAAATTTTAGACAGGAATTTCTATATACGGGGCGGAGAAGTGGATATTGTAGCAAGAGACGGAAACTATCTGGTATTTATAGAAGTCAAATACCGTTCTACATCCGCAGCAGGAGATCCTGCAGAAGCAGTAGATGGAAGAAAACAAAAAAGAATTCGTCTGGCTGCCCGGGAATATCTGATGAAAAAGGGGCTTACAGAGGACATTCCCTGCCGGTTCGATGTTGTAGCTATTGCGGGAAATAACATCCGCCTGATTCCCAATGCCTTTTAAATGTTTCCGAAAAAGGTTTTTAGGAAGGAGGAATCTTTTTGGAAAACTGGGTGAGAAAGACAGGCAGCTTGGTGCCTGAGATTCGGTATAAAAATCAAATAACCTATCTGACCTTTCCTATTTTGGAAGAGACAGGGCTGGTAAATCACTGCTTTTCCACCAGAATGGGAGGTGTAAGCCAGGGAGTCTATGCCACTATGAATTTTGCATTCACCAAGGGGGATGATCCTCTGCGGGTTAAGGAAAACTATAAAAGGATGGCAGAACTTCTTGAGGTGGATTCTTCGAAAATGGTATTGTCTTGGCAGACCCATACTACAAATATCCGGAAGGTTACAAGAGAAGATGAGGGGAAAGGAATTGTCAGGGAGAGAGACTACCAGGATGTAGACGGATTGATTACGAATATACCGGGAATCACGTTGGTGACTTTTTACGCCGACTGTGTTCCCCTTTATTTTCTGGATCCTGTAAAAAGGGCCATAGGCTTAAGCCATTCCGGCTGGAGAGGTACCGTGGCGAAAATGGGGGAGAAGACTGTACAGGCCATGAAAAGGGAATATGGAAGCAGACCGGAAGATATGATCGCCTGTATTGGTCCAAGTATCTGTGGGGATTGCTACCAGGTAGGAGAGGAAGTGGCCGCTGCCTTTATGGAGACATTTGATTGGGCAGAACACAAACGGATTCTCCGGCCGGAGGGCAACGGAAAATACAGATTAAATTTGTGGGAGGCCAACAGACTTGTTCTCAGGGGGGCAGGAATCCCTGAAAATAGAATCCAGGTTACGGATATCTGTACCCACTGTAATCCCAATTATCTGTTTTCCCACCGGACAATGGGAGATAAGAGAGGAAATCTTGCCGCCTTTCTATGTCTCAAAGAACTGTAAAAATATAGCAATTGGATTATAAAATCCCCCCTGTCAGCGTTTATTTTGACAGGGGGGATTTTATAATTAACGTGTAGTCTCACAACGATCATTGCTGTGGAATTTCTTAAGGATATTCTGAATCTTGGCTGTAGGATTCAAAGCTGTACTGATGGATACGTCATGGTTCAAAGAGTTGATGATGGCGGCCATATATTTGCTGATATCAGCCTCAACATACCATTCTCTGTCAAGCAGCTCTTTCGGACGATAATTTAAATTAGTGGTAACAACCAGGTCAATGTAGCCTTTGGAATAGTAGTCGTCAAATTTGCTCAGACCGCTGGTGAAAAGGCCGAAGGTACAGCAAACAATTACTTTGTCAGCCTTTCTCTCTTTTAATGCCTTGGCTGTGTCAAGCATGCTTTCTCCTGAAGAGATCATATCGTCCACAATCAAAACTGTCTTGCCCTCTACGGAAGAGCCTAAGAACTCATGAGCAACAATAGGATTGCGTCCGTCTACCACTCTGGAGTAATCTCTTCTTTTGTAGAACATACCCATATCCACGCTTAAGTTGTTTGCCAGATATACAGCCCTGTCCATTGCTCCTTCATCAGGGCTGATAACCATGAAACTGTCTTTGTTGATCTTAAGGTTTGGATAGTGTTTTAAGAATGCTTTTACAAACTGATAAGTGGGCATAAAATTATCAAAGCCGTTAAGAGGGATGGCATTCTGAACCCTGGGATCGTGGGCGTCAAAGGTAATGATGTTGCTTACTCCCATATTTACCAGCTCTTCCAGAGCCATTGCACAGTCTAAAGATTCTCTCTTCGTTCTTTTGTGCTGACGGCTTTCATATAAAAACGGCATGATAACATTTACTCTGTGAGCAGTAGCGCTGCAGGCGCCGATAATTCTCTTCAGGTCCTGAAAATGATCGTCAGGTGACATGTGGTTGGTATAGCCGTTTACTGTATAGGGGATGCTGTAATTGGTAACATCCACCATGGCGAAAATATCAGTGCCTCTTACGGATTCATTGATAACGCCTTTGGCTTCGCCGCTGCCGAAACGGGGACATTTGCAGTCCAAAAGATAAGAATCCACATCGTATCCTCTGTAGTGAAGATCTGCCTCACGTTTTTTTAGTTCTTCAATGTCATTTCTGCGAAAGCCTACAATGTGATCATTCACCTTTTGCGCCAGTTCCCGGCAGCTTTCCAAAGCTGCGATTTTTAGTGGGGCAACAGGAAGCTGATCGTTAAATACATAATTATTTGCCATGAATATGGTTCCTCCAATGATAAACAGGACGCTAAAAAATACTCCTGTCAAAATAGAAACAGGCAGCCGTAAGACTGCCTGCAGCGTAATCTTACATTTATTTATACCATTATTCGACAGGATGCGTCAATAGGCTGAATGACTTTTTGCGAAAAAAACAAAAAAGGCTTCCTTTACAAAAAAAGATAAAATTGTTATGATAATACAAGACAGAAAAGAGGGGAAAATGAAAAATGAATCAAAAAGGACATAAAATCAAGTCCGTGGATCCTGGTTCCATTGCTCAGGAACTGGAATTGGAGGCGGGAGATTACGTTCTGTCCATAGACGGGCATGAGCTGGAAGATATATTTGATTACGAATACTATATTAACAGTCCATCTATTCTTATGGTGGTGCGAAAAGCAAACGGGGAAGAATGGGAACTGGAAATTGAAAATGAATACGAAGATCTGGGAATAAATTTTGAGAACGGCTTAATGAGCGAGTATCGTTCCTGCCGCAACAAATGTATTTTTTGTTTTATTGACCAGATGCCGCCTGGTATGAGAGACACTTTGTATTTTAAAGATGATGATTCCCGTTTGTCCTTTCTCCAGGGAAACTATGTAACTCTTACGAATATGAGCGATAAAGATGTGGAGCGGATTATCCGTTTTAAGCTGGCACCTATAAATATTTCCGTGCACACCACCAATCCGGAGCTGAGATGCAAAATGCTGAACAATCGATTTGCGGGAGAAGCTCTAAAGAAAATAGACCGGCTTTTTGAAGCAAAGGTTCCTATGAACGGTCAGATCGTCCTCTGCAAGGGAATCAATGACGGGGAGGAGCTGGAGAGAACTATAAGTGATTTATCCAGGTACCTGCCTTACATGGAAAGCGTTTCCGTTGTTCCTGTGGGCCTTTCGAAATATCGTGACGGCCTGTTTCCTTTACAGCCTGTAACGGCGGAGGATGCAGAGAATACCATAGACCTGATTGAAAAATGGCAGAAGATCCTGTATGAAAAGCATGGAACCCATTTCATTCATGCCAGCGATGAATTTTATATTCTGGCAGGGAGAGAAGTTCCGGAAGGGGACCGCTATGACGGGTACATTCAGCTGGAAAACGGCGTTGGCATGTTAAGGCTCTTAGACGATGAGGTGGAGGAAGCTTTAGAGGGCAGGGCGGATGATGAAAAGAAAGAAGTTCTTTCCATAGCCACTGGACTTCTTGCTTATCCCTATATAAAAAAACATGTAGAAAACATATGCAGAAAGTTCCCTGGACGCGAAGTTCAGGTGTTTCCCATCGTAAATCATTTTTTTGGTGAATCCATAACAGTTGCCGGACTGATTACAGGCACTGATTTAAAGGAGCAGCTGAAAGACAAAGAACTGGGCAGCCGCCTTCTTCTTCCAGAATGTATGTTTCGAAGCGGAGAAGAGGTTTTCCTGGATGATGTTACCAGACAGGAACTACAAAACGCTTTACAAGTACAGGTAGATATTGTAAAATCAAGCGGACAAGAGCTGGTGGAAGCCATTCTTGGCCAAAGCGGCCAGAAACCGGCTTCCTATGAAGGTTATGAATTGAAGGAGATTGTATATGAGTAAACCAGTAGTTGCCATCGTAGGCCGTCCC
>DXFU01000049.1 GCA_019114305.1 Candidatus Hungatella pullicola
TCCGAATGGAATTCCCGCTTTAACAGGTCATCCGATTTCATGGCCTCCCGATCGGCTTTTGTAATCCCGTTTGGCTTCCTTTTGGGCCGATGGCTGAGTCCGATCTGTTCCATGATCCGGTACACAGTACGCTCGCTGGGAATATGGACTCCTTCTGGATGCTTCAGCAGCAACGCCTGATACATACGGATACGTCCATAAGTATCATTACATTCATCTTCGCTGACGATCTCTTTCATGGCGTCCGCCAGATCCTGGTACTTCCATGGGCGGTCTTTGTTTGCAAGATACTTATAGAAGCCTTGGCGGCTGACGCCAAGCATACGGCAATAAAATGCGTTTTTCCCTTTGATCCTGCCGGCCTCTGTCTTAAGTGCCAGAAAGATCATTCTCTGGTTTTTGCTGACTTCCGACGGCTGGCGGCGAAAAAAGCACTGGCTTCCTCCAGAAACTCGTTTTCTTCCTTGAGCCGACGGATTTCCTTATCCTGCTCCTTGACACGCTTACGCAGTAAGGTAATTTCTTCTGAGAGGCTCATTGCGCTGGCAGGGGTATGGGAACCTTTCCCGATATCCAGCTTTCCAATTCTGACCGCTTTGAGCCAAGTATGTATGGTTCCCTTTGGGATCCCTAATTCCTTAGCAGCTTTATCGCCGCCGATTTCTTTTGCCAGCTTTACTGCTTGTATTTTGTATTCATGGTCATATTTACGTGCCACTTTGAGTACCTCCTTATTCTCTTGATTTTATTATGAAATCCTTGAGAATAAGCTGTCAACTTTTTTTATACCACACCACTCACGGCACAAACCTTGGGAGTTGCTATGGGGTTCGTCGGCAACTACGCCCCTTGTGGACTTTCACCACAGACTGATGGCATGCCCGTCATACTATAAAAAGCCAGCAGGCAGACTTTGCCCGTTGGCTTTATAAGTCTCTATCTTCTCTCAGGAATCAGCCTGATTTCAAAGGTAAAGCTTTCCTCATCCAGCTTATACTTCTTTAAAAGCTCTGGCCCGCAGCTGGCGGAACCAATTCCATTCTGTCGATAATCCAGGCAGAGAACCGTACAGCCGGAAGGTTTCAATTCAAAGTTATGAGTCTTTTGGGTCAGCTCCTCTTGAGTATAAACAGACGCGTTAAAGGAAAATTCCTGTTCTGCCGCAGCAGTAAGAGAGGCTCTGTCTCCTGCTGCTGCCACATAATCGCATCCTGCGTGGCTTCCATTTTCCTGAGGCTTTAAATAGTCTTCATGCATGGTTTTCACATTAGAAGAAAATACCCCATACCAGCTTGCCCTTCTCTTATCCATATAGCTTTCCTTCGGTCCCAGCCCGCAGTAAGTAATCTGCTCCATCTCCTTTGGAAGGAAAAGACGCAGACCAAATCTTGGCAGTTCAGGAAGATCTGTATTTCTCCTTACATCCAGCTTTGCATCCACCGTTCCATCGGCATATACGGTCCACAAAGCTTCCACATTCATCAGGCGCTGAACTGCCACCGATACAAGGGCAAGGGATGTACGGATCTTCACACAGCCCTCTTCCCTGCTCCAGCTGGTCTCATATCCCCTAGAGTAGGCATAATGATAATGAGCTGCCATCCACTCTCTCTTTAAATTCCTGTCATTGTCCGTAGGCGCTCTCCACACATTGTATTCCATCGGCCTTTCCAAAAAATGATAATTGCCCCGGCTCATAGTCTGAAAGGTTCCTGTCAGCTTGTTATACACATGGAAAAATTCATTGTTTTCCAAATACAGGAACCGATCATCCTCTTTTACTTCAATGGATTCTGAAACAGAACCTTTTGTCTCCATAATTTTTACCAGATCCTGGTTTCTTCCATCTTCAGTCTTCAGCCCTATCTGGTCAAATCCCATAAGACTGCCTGCCTGCATAAGGGCTGTGTTCTGTTTTCTTATATAGTTTATCTTGAGATAGCATTTTCCCTTAAGGGGGACCTGGAAATCAAAAGAAATTGCAGCCTCTCCATGGGGCGCTACAGACGGCATATCCTCTTCCTTTACAATTCCGGAATCTGTCACAGTTCCATCACAGGTTATCTCATAGGCAATCAAAGCATAATCTCTCAAATCTGTAAAATCCAGATAATTGTGAATCACTGCTTCCTTTTTGTCCTGACTGAAGGAAACCGCTCTGGCCGGACGATGGACATTCTTATATTCCAGAAGTCCTGTATGAGGTCTGCGGTCAGGATACACCAGACCATCCATACAGAAATTTCCATCATGAGGATATTCACCGTGATCTCCCCCATAAAGATACATGGCCTTTCCCTCTTTGGTTCTTCCCTGATAGATGGCATGATCGCACCATTCCCACACAAATCCGCCGCAGAAGCCGTCATACTGCTCCATCACCTGAAAATAATCCTCCAGATCGCCTGGGCCGTTGCCCATGGCATGGCAGTACTCGCATAAGATAAGCGGTCTTTTCCGATCCACGGAAAAATAAGCGTGAATGTCCTCCAAAGACGGATACATCCGGCTGTACAGATCAATGTCAGAACAATCATACTGTCTGTCGTTTCCGTGATACAAAGCACTTTCGTAATGAGTAAGACGTGTCTGGTCAAAAGCCTTGGTCCATGCAAGAGCCGCCTCAAAGGTACAGCCATAAGCACATTCATTTCCCATGGACCAAATTACCACACTTGGTCTGTTTTTATCTCTCTCTACCAGTCTCTGAGTTCGGTCTACTGTAGCTTCCGTAAATTCTTCATTGTCAGCAACAGCCTGGTTCCACAATTCCTTCCACTGTTGATTTTTCTCTCCCAAATATACATAGCCGGTTCCATGGCTCTCGTTATCCGCCTCATCAATTACATAAAATCCATACTGATCGCAAAGCTGATAAAACTGAGGAGCGTTGGGATAATGGCTGGTGCGGATAGCATTGACGTTGTGTTCCTTCATCAGCTGCATATCCTTTTTCATCTGGGCAAGGCTTATGGTAAATCCTGTTACCGGATCGCTGTCATGGCGGTTCACTCCTCTGAACTTTACCTTCACCCCGTTTATATATAAAACTCCCTTTTTTCTGTAAATTTCACGGATTCCCAGACGGTCAGTAATCACCTCTTCCCCGCATTCAAGTACCAACGTGTACAGATAAGGATTCTCAGCATTCCACAGCACAGGATTTTCTATATACATTTCAATTTTTTTCTCATCAGAGTCATTCTTTCCCTCGGCCGCCAAATTGCCCTCGGGATCATAAACAAAAGCCTTAACCGGTACAGCCTCTTTTAAAAACGAAGCTTTAATCTGAATCCTGGCCCTGTCTTTCAAAATTTCTGTTGTTGTAAAATAGTCAAACACCGTATTTTCCGGCCTTTTTAACAGGTAAACATCACGGAAAATTCCGCTCATACGGAACTTGTCCTGATCTTCCAGATAACTCCCGTCGCACCACTTGAGCACCAGAACCGCCAAAGTATTATTTCCTTCCCTCAGCAGATCTGTCACCTCAAATTCACTGGTGGAATGGGATACCTGGCTGTAGCCTGCATAACAGCCGTTTACCCATAAATAGAAACAGGAATCTACTCCCTCAAAGTTCAAAAAAGCTTTTGGAGCTTTAGGATCCTTCTCATAGACGAAATTATGAATGTAAGCGCCGCATGGATTATCATGGGGCACATAAGGCGGATCCATGGGAAAAGGATATCTGGTATTGGTGTACTGGTGTCTGTCATATCCATAATTCTGCCAGCAGCCGGGAACCGGAATCCCATCAAATCCTTCTGCCGGAAATCCTTCCCGATAAAACTCCTCTTTTATATCATAAATACTGTCATAATAGGAAAAGCTCCAGATACCGTTCAAAAGCTGAAAACGGTCAGAGTTCTCCCTGTGCTCCGCCAGGTCATCCCTTCTCTGGGAAGCCGGTATGTAATAAGCCCGATTGGGCATGGTATTTTCATGGAGAAGATGGAGATTCTCATAGTGTCTGGGTACGATCATGGCGTAATCCTCCTTTGCAGTTTTGATTGTTTTATTTTCTCCTGCTTTTTATTATAGTTTACCCCATTGGAAAATCCATAGATTCTATTAGACAAAATATGCACAAAATGATACAATCACAAAAGAAAGGAGGCCTTTTCTTGTATACCAACACAGGCTATGTCCCTTTAAGCTATCCTGAGCTGGAAGACCTCACTGCAGCCCTTCGTGTTAACTGCTGCGGCGTTTACCGGCTGATCTCTCTTCCTTCCATGAGTACCAGGCGGCCTCTTGGCCTTCCTGACTATCAGCTTTTGTATGTTGGTTCCGGCAAAGCTTTTTTTACCATAGACGGGCAGGTTCATGAAGTTCTTCAGGGAAATATGGTTCTGTACTCCCCCCGCCAGCCTCAGGAATACTGTTACTATCTGGAAGATTCTCCGGAAATCTTCTGGATTCATTTCACCGGTCACGAAGCAGAAAGCCTTTTGACTCAAGCAGGTTTCCTCCCGTACCATATGTTATATGCAGGAATTTCCGCAAAGTATCAGGAACTGTTTCTTTCTATTATACGGGAAATACAGCTCCATCGGGCCTTTTCTCAGGATCTTACTGCTCTCTACTTAAAAGAGCTTCTCCTTCTGGTTTGCCGGCAGGCCGTGGAAGGCAGCGGGCCGTTTCCCGCTCTTAACAAAGAAATAGAAAAAGCGGTACACTTTTTTCATGAAAATTTTATGGACGATATTTCCATTGACGCCTATGCCAAGGCCCATCATATGAGTCCCTGCTGGTTTATTCGAAGCTTCAAGCGGTCTATGGGAATTCCTCCTGGACAGTATCTTACTTCCATCCGCATGGAAAAAGCCCGGGAACTGCTGAAAAGCACCGATTACACAATTGGAGAAATCAGTCGTTTGTCCGGATATGAAAATCCTCTCTACTTCAGCCGGATTTTTAAAAAATATGCGGGGACTTCCCCCGCAGGCTACCGCAAAAAACAGGAAGGAGGCTGACGGCACCGCCTAGGCTGTCCAGTTCCAGTGACCGTCATCATCCATCTGGCGGCGGAACATTCACAGTAAATGAAAAATAAAAATATGGAGATGTTTATATGGTAATCAGACAAGAAAGTCCAAAAGATTATAAAGCAATCTACCAGCTTATCAAAGAAGCTTTTGCAACGGCGGAACATGCCGACGGCAATGAGCAGGATTTGGTAGAAAATTTAAGAAAAAGCAGCGCCTTCGTGCCGGAATTGGCTCTGACAGCAGAAATAGACGGTGATTTGGCCGGATACATTTTATTTACCAAGGCAAATGTAGGAAGTGATGAGGTTCTTGTTTTGGCTCCATTAGCGGTAAAACCGAATTATCAAAAGCAGGGGGTCGGAACCGCCTTGATTTCTGAGGGCCACAGAATTGCCAAAGAGATGGGATATCACTATTCCGTTGTTCTTGGCAGTGAATTATATTATCCAAAATTCGGATATTTACCAGCTGTCCAGTTAGGTATTGAGGTTCCCCAGGGAATTTCATCTGAAAATTTTATGGCAATTGCATTAGAGGAGAATGCCAAACCCATCAGCGGAGCTATTGTATACGCCAAAGAATTTGGTATGTAAGTTTTTATCTGAATCCGTTTCAAAGGCAGGCAGCCCTGCGTTCTCGACAGGGCCGCCTGCCTTTTTTGCTGTCTATTTCTGCCCGTAATAAGCGTTGGGCCCATGTTTCCTCATAAAATGTTTGTCCTGCATACACTGGGGAGCAGGATTTACACCGGGATTAAGCATCTCCGTAATAAAATTCATTTTAGATATTTCCTCAAGAACCACAGCATTGTGCACCGCCTCCGCCGCACTCTTTCCCCAGGTAAAGGGACCATGGTTTTTACAGAGAATTCCCGGGATATGCATGGGGTTCTTCCCCTGCAGGGTTTCAATAATTACAAGCCCTGTATTTTTCTCATAGGCTTCCTCAATTTCTTCAGCCGTCAGATTCCTGGCACACGGAATTTCTCCGTAAAAATAATCTGCATGGGTGGTTCCATAACATGGCAGAGCACGTCCTGCCTGCGCCCAGGAAGTTGCCATGGTAGAATGGGTGTGAACGATTCCTCCCAGCTGAGGAAACGCTTTATACAGCTCCAGATGAGTCGGTGTATCGGAAGAAGGACGCATAGTCCCCTCTACCTGTCGCCCCTCCAAATCCATAACCACCATATCCTCCGGTCCTAATCTGTCATAATCCACTCCGCTTGGCTTAATGACAAAAAGACCGCTGGCTCTGTCAATTCCGCTTACATTTCCCCAGGTATAAGTTACAAGCCCCCGTCTGGGCAGCTCCATGTTTGCCTCGTAAACTTCGGTTTTTAATTGTTCCAGCATAATTCTCCTCCTGCCTTCCAGGACAATGTGAGTAGGATGTCCATACCCCCATCATTGTCTTAATATTTCATACTTTCAACTGCAGCACGTTCTATTGCAAGTCCATGTTTGTATCGTTCCATAAACTGTTCAAAACCTTTTACATCTTCCATATCCGGCTCCACCACAGTTCCTTGTTCTCCCGCAAAAATCCGGTCAGCCAGATACTGCCCCAGTGTCTCCCCTTGTTTTTTCTGTATCATATAGGAAGCCAGCAGCGCAGCCCCCCACGGACCGCCCTCTCCAGCCGTATTCATCACCGCTACAGGCACATGAACGGCCGCCGCCATTAATTTCTGGCCTACTCCCTTGGTCTTAAACAATCCTCCGTGACCGAACAGAGTGTCCAGCTTCACTCCCTCCTCCTTAAAGAGAATGTCCATTCCTACGTTCAAAGCTCCCAGAGAAGTATACAAATGGGTTCTCATAAAATTGGCCAGATTAAATCGGCTGTCCGGAGTTCGGACAAACAGAGGACGTCCCTCTTCAAAATGAGTAATATGTTCCCCTGACAGGTATCCGTAGGCCATAAGCCCGCCGCAGTCTTTATCCCCCTCCAAGGCCTTGTTGTAAAGCAGAGAAAACAGCTGATTTCTGTCCATCTTCAAGCCTGCAGCCTCCCCAAATTCCTCAAACAGAGACACCCAGGCATTAAGATCAGAGGTACAGTTGTTGCAGTGAACCATCGCTACAGGATCTCCAGATGGAGTAGTTACCATATCAATTTCCGGATGCACCTTTGAAAGCTCTTTTTCCAACACTACCATGGCAAATACGCTGGTTCCGGCAGATACGTTCCCTGTTCTCTGCGCCACACTGTTGGTAGCTGTCATTCCCGTTCCCGCGTCTCCTTCCGGAGGACAAAGGGGCACTCCTGCCTTTAAAACACCGCTTTTATCCAGAAGGCGGGCCCCCTCCTCAGTTAATCTTCCGGCCTGCTGCCCTGCTGTCATCACCTGAGGCAGAATATCCCGAAGCTTCCATGGAAAATTCCTCTCCTCCACCAGATGGTCAAACTGATGGATCATCTTCTGATTGAAATCCTTTGTTTTGC
Source organism: Candidatus Hungatella pullicola (assembly GCA_019114305.1). Classification (GTDB taxonomy): domain Bacteria; phylum Bacillota; class Clostridia; order Lachnospirales; family Lachnospiraceae; genus Hungatella_B; species Hungatella_B pullicola. Next base: position 7,443 of record DXFU01000049.1, read on the forward strand.
TGTCCACAGGAAACATTCCTGCGCAGTCTCCAATTCCCAGCACTCTCTGGCCTGTTAATTTCCAGTGAACATATCCTTCCAGAGTAATCAAATAATCAATATCCTTTACATGGTCTTCTTTATTGAGAATTGCCTGATACAAATGTGCAATACTCCATCTCTGTGGAATGTGAAACTGGAATAACGCTGTAAGAACCTCAGAAGCCTGTCCAGTTATGGTATTTCTCCATGTACGAAATGGAACCAACAGCTCTCCGGCCTTATCAAAGACCATGTATCCATGCATCATGGCACTGATTCCCACGGCCCCTATGGTAGTAAGAGCTGTATGGTAGCGCAGCCTTACATCCTCAGCCAGCTTTTCATAGCTGTCCTGAATTCCCGTCCAGATATCTTCCAGGGTATAAGTCCAAATATTATCTACCAGCCTGTTTTCCCAATCGTGGCTTCCGGATGCAATGGGGATACCGTTCTCATCCACCAGAACCGCTTTAATTCTTGTAGAACCCAACTCGATTCCCAGCGCCGTTTTTCCCTGTTCAATTGCTTCTCTGATTTTTTCCATTCTTTTTCCTCCTGCCGCGTTTTTCTTAAATATCCGACCTTAATCAGGACAGACAATTTCATTTTCCAAGGCGTATGACATTCCAGGAAGCCTTGTGAAGCAGACTTGTCACCACACCGCCATCCATGACTGACTGGCTGGTGCTCTTTGGAGCAACCTTCTGCTCCAGCGAGCTGTTTACAGCCTTCAAATCGTTACTTTCCAGCACAATGTGTTCCAAAACACGATACCCTTCAAAGCTTCTGACATCAACAGCCATCTGCGCATCCTCTGTAAGGCTTCTGTTGACGGCAAATATCGTCACCTCATCCCTTTCTTCATTGTACACAGATACAGCCTCCACTGCAGTCACATCCTCATGTTTAGAAGTATCAAATTTAGGGCTGTGAATTACAGGCAGAAGAGCAAAGCCCCGGCCATACTGAGAAGCATGCATAAACGGATAGAAAATGGTCTGTCTCCACACCTTTCCTCCCGCCGCGTCTGTCATAATGGGCGCAATTACATTAACCAGCTGAGCCAGACAAGCCATTTTCACCCGGTCTGCATGTTTCATCAGAGTAATCAGCATCAGTCCCACCAACAGAGCATCTTCAAATGTATAAATGTCCTCAAGAAGAGGCGGAGCCGGCTGCCACGGCTTGCTCTCTGTAATATTCTTTTCTGCCTCTTTGGAATGATACCACACATTCCACTCATCAAAGCTGATATGAATATTTTTTCTGCCCCTTTTCTTTGCTTTTACATAATCACAAGTGGCAATTACTGTGCGTATAAACTGATCCATATCATCGGAACATGCAAGAAAATCCTGGGAATCTCCGGCCTGATTTCCGTAATATTGATGCATGGACACGAAGTCCACATAGTCATAGGTATGCTCTAAGGTAACTGCCTCCCACTTGGGAAACGTAGGCATTGTCTTAGATGAGCTTCCGCAGGATACCAGCTGAATCTCAGGATCAATCAGCTTCATAGCCTTTGCCGTTTCCTCTGCCAGACGCCCGTATTCCTCCATGGTCTTATGTCCTATCTGCCATGGTCCATCCATTTCATTTCCCAGACACCAGATTTTAATTTTGTGCGGCTCCTTATACCCATGCTTTATTCTAAGATCGCTGTACTTGGTATTCCCCGGGTGGTTGCAGTATTCCAACAGATTGCAGGCAGCATCCATTCCTCTTGTCCCCAAATTCACTGCCATCATCACATCAGAACCAATTTCTCTGGCCCAGGAAATGAATTCGTTCAAACCGACTCTATTTTCCTCCAGGCTTCTCCATGCCAATTCCAGACGTTTCGGTCTCTCCTCCACAGGCCCTACGCTGTCCTCCCAATAAAAATTAGAAACAAAATTTCCGCCTGGATAGCGAATGACCGGCACATTCAGCTGACGAACCATATCTTTCACATCCTGACGAAATCCATTCTCATCCGCAGTGGGATGTCCGGGGCAATATATCCCATCATATACCGCTCTTCCCAGATGTTCAATAAAAGAACCATAAATTCTCTTGTCAATTTCTCCAATGCGGTAATCCCTATCAATTACCATCTTTACCTTATTTAAACCCATATTCTTTCCCACCCTTTCTTTTATCCCCTTATGTGGAACCTCTCCTTTTTAGCATACAACTTGTAGGTACCAATATACAAGTTGTTTTTCTTGTTTTTCCTTCCCTGAAAACATCACAGAGAAAATTTCCCCAACAGGCCATTGTGCTTTTCTTTTAATTTTCCCCTTATTTCTTCTTTTTTTGACAGCTTTTTCAACAAGAGAAAGTTTGATCCCGTAAGTTTTGCACAATTTTGACGCTGATTTTTTTTTATGTTTGTTCACACTTTTTCTTCTAAATAGGTTATATTATAATGCGTAACCCCCCCAATACATTATATAGTTTTTGCTACACCCCATAAGAAACGAAATACCTTCTCCGAGAAGAGGTCAGCTTCCCCAGCTGGCCTCTTTTCACAAAAAAGCAGCTGGTCAAATGTCTGTAATTTCAAACTTGACCAGCTGCTTTTTATACTCTAACGGTCTGTTCTTTCAGAAATCTTCTTTAACTTCTTCCAGTATGGTTATGTCTCCTATTCCGTCCTGCCTGTCGCCTCTCTTCAAGAATTCGTTCAAATTCCGCCTCAGCCTGTGCTCCTTCTTCTTCCCGAAGCCTTCTCCTTCTCTCCTGACGTCTTCTTTCTTTCTCCTTTTCTTCCTTTTGTCTTGTATAAATAAGAAAGCCGCCTGCTGCAGCTGCCAGTACCACAAGAATGACCAAAACGATCCAGAAGAAACGGATTCCATTGTGGGCAGTCTCTTCCTTTTCCGTCTCTGGCTGGGAAGAGGCTGCCTCACTTTCTGATTCCGATGGATTCTGAGAAGCATCTTCTCCGGCAGTTCCTGCCGCTGCAAGGTAGGTATCAGTCAATTCCAAATAGGCCTGACCAATGGCACGGTCATTGTAAGAATACTCTACCAGCCCAACAGCATTTTCCGGATGATTCTCCGGCAAATCCACCGTCACAGTTTTTTCTGCGTCAGAAAACTGGGCATCTTGGGGAAGTGTAATATAGGTCTCGGCCTCCAGCTGAAGATCTCCCGGCTCATAAGAAGTATCCCCTACAACAATCGGCCCCTCACCGCTGGTGAAATCCGTCTCATTCTCATCAATTCTCCAATTTTGGAATCTTCGAAAGCCAAAATCCAAAAGGCTGGTTCCATCTACGTAGTACTGACCTGGACTTCCTTTTAAGATAACCGATACCAGCTGTCTCCCATCCTGTTCACCGTAGGTAACCAGAGTATTTCCTGCTTTCACAAGATATCCTGTTTTTCCAGCCTTTGCCGCCGGATAATAATACTGATCCGACTCTCGCAGTACCTTGTCCTCGTGAACAATGGTTCTGCTCTCCGGGCTATAGGTAGTAGGAGGAAGCTGATAACTCATGGTTCCAGCAATTTCTCTAAGAGTTTCATTCTTAAATGCCTCTCTGGCAATCAATGCCATATCATAGGCAGACACATACTGAGTCTCCCCATTCAGTCCTGAGGGATTATCAAAATGGCTTTCCGTACACCCAATCTCAGCAATCCGGTTATTCATCATCTGAACAAACGCTTCCTGGCTTCCGGCTACATGTTCGGCAAGGGCGTTAGCGGTCTGATTACAGGATATTAAAAGAAGCGCATGGAGACAGTCTCTTACTGTCATAGTGTCTCCTTGGGCAACTCCTGACTTATTGCCGCTGTCAGCCTCCACATTGTTCACTGCGCTGAGAGAATAGGTAACGGTTTCGTCTAAATCAGCATTTTCCAGCACAAGCAGTGCAGTTAAAATCTTGGTAATGCTGGCCGGCGGATACTCCACATGAATATTCTGCCCAAAAAGCACAGCTCCAGAATCCATATCCATTACAATTCCTGCTTCCGCCTGAACTCCCGTATCAGAAGGCCAGTCCGGCTTAGCAAAAGCAGTACATACAAACAGCTGACTAGCCACTATACAGCTTATTACAGATTTGATCAGTTTTTTCACAAAGTACACTCCTGTTTTCCTTAGTAGCGGCTGAGTTTTGCTGTAAACGATTAAAAGCAGCTGTCAGCCAAAGTCTGAAAATCAGACCTTTTTACAATGTCTACCGGTTCATTATATCCTAAGTCTTTCTGGATGGCAAATATTATTCTCAAGGAATACAAAGGCGGCAAAATCTTTCCCTGATTTTTTAACTATTTTTTCTCTGAAGATACAATTTTTTTAAATCAACGCCTTCCAAAGCAAGCAGTTCCTTTTTTTTATCAACTCCGCCCGCATAGCCGGTCAGACTTCCATTGCTCCCTATTACACGGTGACAGGGAACAATAACAGAAATTGGATTATGACCTACCGCTCCTCCCACCGCCTGAGCAGACATAGAGGCAAGCCCCCGTTTTCCAGCCACAATTTTTCCGATTTCACCATAGGTCATAACCTTCCCATAAGGGATCTGTCTTAAAATATCCCACACCTCCTGGCGGAAGGGGGAGCCATTCAGGCTGACAGGAACTTGAAATTCCGGATTTTTTCCTCCAAAATAAATATCCAGCCAGCTTTTTGCCATGTCAAAAACAGGCAGTTCTGCTTTTTTTACCGTACCTTTTAATGTATCCCCAAAATACTTCTGCCCTTCAAACCACAGTCCTGTCAGGTTGGCTCCGTCACTGGCCAGTATAATCGTTCCCATTGGTGATTGATATTCACTGACATAGTCCATAAGGTACGCCTCCTTATCTCTTTATTACCTCCTTGAAATTGTCCGTTACCCTGCTGTCTTTCCCTATATAAATTCTGAATGTTCCCGGCTCTGTCTCCCAGGTTCCCTTCCCCGTAATCATTCGCGTCTGTTCTTCTGTGATTGTAAAGGAAACGGTTTCCTTCTCTCCCGGCTCCAGCCAGATCCTTTTAAAGCCTTTCAACTCCCGCACCGGTCTTGCCGTACTTCCCACCATATCCTGGACATAACACTGAACCACCTCATACCCCGGAATTTTGCCTGTATTCTCAACAACAACACAAGCCTGTATCTCTTCCATCAGCCCATACTCCTCTTTATTTGTAGACACGGAACCATAAGAAAACTCTGTATAGCTTAGTCCATAGCCGAAGGGATATGCCGGCTCTCCATCTAAATCCCGGTATGTGGATACAAACCTTTCCCTTGATCCCTCTTGCGCCGGCCTTCCGGTTCTGAGGTGATTGTAATATACAGGAATCTGCCCCTCTGCTTTTGGAAATGACATAGATAACCGGCCTGATGGATTTACTTTTCCAGTGAGAACACGGGCCACCGCGTCTCCGCCTTCCGTTCCTGGTCTCCAAGCCTGAAGAACAGCGGCTGCTTTCTGTTTGATCTCTGGAAAAATAAGAGGTCTTCCACTGAATAGAACTACCACTGTATTGGGATTTGCCTGGTTCACTTCCTCAAAAAGGTGCTGCTGTCCCTTGGACAGCCTGAGACTGGCTTTGCTTGCTCCCTCGCCGCTGTACTGTTTGTGCTCTCCCAACGCCAGAATTACCACATCTGCCTCTTTTGCGGCCTTTACGGCTCGTGCCAGAGCCTCTTCCCTGTCAATTCCTTTTTCCTTCCAGTCATTGACAAGAATCGGTCCTTTAAATGGAGTCAATTCTTCTCCCGGATCCAGAATAGGAGCTCCCTCCTCTACCAAAAGGCGGATTCCCATCCAGTCAGAATCTTCTGTAAATGCATTGTTGAAGCCTTCCTCCAGATTAACCACTTCTTCTTCCTGTAAAAACATACTCCAAACACTGCCAAGCTCCCTGCTTCTGGCATATGGTCCAATCAAAGCCACAGTTTTTTTACTCAAATTTTCAGGGCGTACAGGCAGAATGCCATCATTCTTTAAAAGGACCATCGATTCTTCCGCCATCTTTCTTGCCGTCCTGCGGTGGCATTCACAATGCATAATCTCTTCTTCCCTCTCCATCCATTTCTCGCTTCGAAATGGGGAGTCGAAAAGTCCCAGACGATTCTTAAGCTCCAGTACCCGTCTTGCACTTCGGTCGATCAGTTCCTCTGAGATTCTTCCCTCCTCTGCCATTTTTTTAAGCGTCCCTCCATAAACGGGAGACACCATATCCATGTCTACTCCGGCCTCCACTGCCAGTTTCCCCGCTTCCTCTTCGTTCTCTGCCACTCCATGGAAAATCAGCTCATAGATCGCACTGTAATCAGAAATCAAAACCCCGTCAAATCCCCACTCCTTCCTCAGAATCTCCTCATTAAGCCACCTGTTGGCCGAAGCGGGAATTCCATTAACCGTATTAAATGAAGTCATCACAAGAGCGGTCCCAGCCTTTACCGCTTCCCTGTAAGCAGGAAGATACTGCTCTCTCAAGGAAAGCTCTGACATATCTACTGTATTGTAATCTCTTCCTCCCTCTGCCGCCCCATATCCGGCAAAGTGCTTTAAACATGCGCCAATGGTCCCTTCATCTGTAAGTGACTCCCCCTGATATCCTTCTACGGCGGCTCTGGCCATCTGGCCGTTTAAGTACACATCCTCTCCCGTAGACTCCATACACCTGCCCCATCTGGGATCTCTCACCAGATCCGCCATAGAAGAGAAAGTAACGTGCAGGCCTGCAGCCGCACTTTCCCTGGCCGCCACACTGGCGCATTCCTTTACCAACTGTGGATCAAAACTGCAGCCCTGAGCCAGGGGAATAGGGAACACGGTGCGAAATCCATGGATTACGTCAGCCATAAATACCAGCGGAATTCTGTGGGGATTTTCCTTTATGTAGTTTTCCTGTACCTCTTTCAGCCGCTTCGCTCCTGTAACATTTAAAACAGAAGCTGTACTCTTAAGAATATCCTCTGGAATTCTCATTTCACTGGCTGGTCCTGTTTCCCCCCCGCTTCCTGTAAAATAATAACCTGTCAGCTGTATCATCTGTCCAATTTTCTCTTCCAAAGACATATCCCCCAACAGCTGATCTAACTGCTCTCTGCTTAACATCCTTCTCCATCCTTTCTTCTATTCTTCTATTAAAAAACGCCTTAAAACCGTTTTCATCGGTTTTAAGGCGTTTTCTTTCATTCGTTATTTCGCATAATCTGTAACTCTGGATTCTCTGATCACGTTGACCTTGATCTGTCCCGGATATTCCAAAGCTTCTTCTATCTTCTTTGAAACCTCCCTGGCCAAAAGAACCATATCATCATCACTGATCTGTTCCGGAACTACCATAATCCGAACTTCGCGTCCTGCCTGAATCGCATAGGACTTGTCAACTCCCTTAAAGGAATTGGTAATATCTTCTAACTGCTTTAATCTGTTTGTATATGTCTCCAGAGTCTCTCGCCTTGCCCCTGGTCTTGCGGCAGATATAGTATCAGCCGCCTGTACCACACAAGCAATCAGGCTCTGAGGTTCAACGTCGCCATGGTGGGACTCAACTGTATTCAAAACAATGGCGGATTCTCTGTACTTTCTGCACAGTTCCACACCAAGCTGAATATGGGAGCCTTCCATCTCATGGTCTACGGCTTTTCCAATGTCATGTAATAATCCAGCCCTTTTGGCCATACGCACATCCAGTCCAATCTCACCTGCAAGCAAACCAGACAGCTGAGCCACTTCAATAGAATGCTTCAGCGCGTTCTGTCCATAACTGGTTCTGTATTTCAGCTTACCAAGAAGACGGATCAATTCCGGATGGAGACCATGAATTCCCACCTCTAAGGCGGCGGCCTCTCCTTCTTCCCGCATATTGGCTTCTACTTCCTTCTGGGCTTTCTCCACCATTTCTTCGATTCTGGCCGGATGAATACGTCCGTCCACAATCAGCCTTTCCAGTGCAATTCTGGCTACTTCCCGTCGAACCGGATCAAATCCGGATAATACAACAGCTTCAGGGGTATCATCAATAATAAGCTCAACTCCTGTCAGCGTTTCCAATGTACGAATATTGCGGCCTTCCCTTCCGATGATACGGCCTTTCATCTCATCATTAGGAAGCTGCACAACAGAAACCGTAGTTTCTGCCACATGGTCTGCCGCGCATCTCTGTATAGCGGTAACCACATACTCCTTTGCTTTTTTGTCGGCTTCTTCTTTTGCCTTGTTGTCAAGTTCCTTAATCAATTTTGCAGTGTCATGTTTTACATCGTCTTCAACAGATTTTAAAAGATATTCTTTTGCTTGTTCGGAGGTAAGTCCGGAAATTCGTTCCAGTTCCTGTATACCCTTTTCATAAAGAGACTCAACTTCCGAGTTTCTCCTGTTCAGGGCCTCCTCTCTGGCAGTCAGACTTGCTTCTCTTTTCTCCATTGCTTCGGACTTCTTGTCCAGATTCTCTTCCTTGCTTAATACCCGTCGTTCGTAGCGCTGAAGTTCCGCTCTTCTCTCTCTGGTTTCCTTATCCAGCTCATTTTTAGTCCGGATGGATTCCTCTTTTGCCTCCAGAAGCGCCTCACGCTTCTTTGTCTCAGCGGTCTTTAGTGCTTCATCTATTATCTCCCGGGATTTTTCCTCTGCAGAGCCAATTTTGCTCTCGTATGTTTTCTGACGATAAGCAATGGCAGCAAACCAGGCAATAAAAGCAACTATCACTGATGCCACAAGAGCAATCAACACAGTTGTGAATACTGATACTGTCACAGGAGCACCTCCTTATTTAGTTTTCATTGTACTTCAATACAACACTACAATTTTAAACTGTTTTATACATTATGTCAAGTATTTCACCTTTGATTCCAGCATAGTTATACACATTATATGTATATCAATCAATATTCTGAAAGTCCCTGAAAATTTTTGCTACAGCCTCAAAATGGAAGCCTTTTCTGGCCAGGGAAGCCATGGCTTTCCGACGTTTTTCTAAGGACATTTTCTCCGGTTCCCAGCCTCTTTTTCTAATATAATCTCTAATCTGGCGTTCCTCGTCTACTGGGCTTTCTTCCATTAGCTGATCAATAAGCTGACCATCCAGCCCCTTTTGCTGAAGCTCAAATTGTATCTGCCTTTTGCTCTTTCCCTTTGTTCGATACTCCATATAACGGCGTCCAAACCCCTCATCATCTACATAATGTCTGTTTTTCAGATACTGTAAGGCATAGTTCACCGCCGAATCAGGATAACCTGACTCTCTCAGCTTCCGTTCCAGCTCCTGCTCTGTTCTGTCAGCAGTCTTCAAAATATCAACTGCCTTTCTGAGCGCTTCCGGGCAGAGAATTTCCCTGATTATTCCCTTGTATGCTTTCTCGTCAAGGTTTCCGCCCTCTTTCAGTCCCAGTCTTCCTATATCCCCGTTAGAAAGCACAAAAGCAGGCTCTTCCTCAAAAAAGACCCTGCTCCTGTGTTTGTTAACAGGGACAATGTGAGTAACTATCATAATCGTCCCCTTTTTATTTATGCTTCTGTTTTCTCAGGTTCCGGCTGCAGCCTCTTGCTGTCCTTCTCCTCTTCCACAGAGGGGCCTCCCTCTGTATGGAGACCATAGCGTTCTCTTACCTTATTCTCAATCTCCAGGCACACAGCCGGGTTATCCTGAAGATAAATCTTAGCATTCTCCCGTCCCTGACCTATCTTAGCGTTTCCGTAGGCAAACCACGCTCCGCTCTTCTCCACAATATTCTCCTTCACAGCCAGATCCAGAATGTCACCTTCCTTGGAAATTCCCTTCCCAAACATAATATCAAATTCTGCTTCCCTGAATGGCGGGGCAATCTTGTTCTTCACCACCTTAACGCGAACTCGGTTTCCCACAACATCTCCACCCTGCTTCAGAGTCTCAATCTTCCTGATATCCATCCGCACGGAAGCGTAGAACTTTAAGGCACGGCCTCCTGTGGTAGTCTCCGGATTGCCGAACATCACTCCCACTTTCTCACGCAGCTGGTTAATAAACAACACAATACAATTTGATTTGCTGATAACCGCTGTCAGCTTTCTCAAGGCCTGTGACATAAGACGAGCCTGAAGTCCTACATGGGAATCTCCCATATCTCCCTCTATCTCCGCTTTGGGAACCAAAGCCGCTACAGAGTCTACAATTACGATATCCACAGCTCCTGAACGAACCATAGTCTCTGTGATCTCCAGAGCCTGTTCTCCATTGTCCGGCTGTGAAATATAAAGATTGTCAATATCCACTCCTATATTTTTTGCATATACCGGATCTAAAGCATGCTCGGCATCAATAAAACCTGCAATTCCTCCTCTTTTCTGTACTTCCGCAATCATGTGAAGAGCTACTGTGGTCTTACCACTGGATTCCGGCCCATAAATCTCCACCACTCTGCCCTTTGGGATTCCTCCAAGGCCCAGAGCAATATCCAGACTTAAAGAACCAGTGGGAACGGTCTCCACGTTCATATTCGTACCGTTCTCTCCCAGTTTCATCACAGACCCCTTTCCATAGGCCTTCTCTATCTGTGTCAAAGCAGCATCCAAAGCTTTCAACTTATCTTCTCTGTTCATCTTATCCTCCAATACGAACAAACGTTCTGTCTCTTGTTATCATCATAGTATACTTGCCGTAAAATGTCAACCCTGTTTTTCCTTCTCCCTCCCTTCAGAGGAGTTTATCCTGCTTTTTGTGAAAAACGGCGAACTGCCGGAATGAAAAAGGAAACGGAACCGTCTCCTGAATATAAGCTAACTATACCACAGCCGCTCTTTTGCCGCAAGTCCAAAGTTGACAGGGGCAGCAGACAAAAATTTACTAAAAATACCGGCAAAGGCCAAAACAGCAAAAAACAGGCAATCACAAACGGACTAGCGGAGCAGCTCCCCCACATCCAGTCTTCCCCAGCCCTGCTGATTCATAGGAAGCCCAAGATCTACCGCTCTCTCCCTTAGTCTTAATTTGACATCTTTATTGGTCATATCCGGATACCGTTCCAGAAGAAGAGCAATGGCTCCTGATACAATTGGCGTGGACATAGATGTACCGCTTTTTGCCTGATATTTTCCATCTTCATTGGAACAGCTGATAATCCCTGCTCCCGGCGCAATAATCTCAGGCTTGCAAATACAGGCACATGTAGGGCCGCGGCCGGAATAGTCCACCAGAGTGGTTCCCATTACATTTACTTCTTTATAATCATCAGAACAGCCTACCGTAATAACCTTTCGGCTGATTCCAGGAGTAGTGATGGTATTTTTTCCCGGTCCCATATTACCCGCCGCCACACAAACTACCAGTCCGTCATCCCAGGCCGCATTCACACCCTTAACCAAAGCGGTGTTTTCCGGCATTTTCTTTCTGGAAAAGGAGCCAACAGAAATATTTACAATTCGGATTCCATAACGAAACCTGTTGTCGCGAATCCATTTAAGCCCGGCCAGAACATCAGAAGCGAATCCATTTCCTCTATGATCCAGCACTTTTATCATAATCAAGTGACAGCCGGGAGCTATTCCCTGATATCTGCCTCCGGAGGAAACTCCCGTTCCCCCAATAATTCCCGCAATATGGGTACCGTGCCCGTTATCGTCATAAGGCTGCCGTTTTCCCCGCACCATATCGGTAAAGGCTGCCAGCCTGTGTTCCAAATCTCTGTGAAGATTCATTCCTGTATCTAAAACAGCCACTCCCACACCTTTCCCCGTAAGTCCCATGTGGTAAGCGGCTTCACAATGAATCAATTGCCTTACATTGTCCACATTCCTGTTCCCGTCTCTTTTTTATTAGGATATTCTCCAGTTTTCAGACGGTTCCAGTAATCTTTTTTACATTTTTCAGGTTTTTGTAAAAACAACGAAAAGACAAATTAAGAATTTCTTCATAATCTATTCAAACAATATACAAACATTTCCATGGCTGGTATGCTATACTAAAGACATAATAAATGCACAAGATAACAATTATCCTTTCACCCTTTTTGAAAATCCGAAAATCCTAAACAGAAGATTCCCTGTGTCTTAAGACACAGGGTTTTTTCTGTTTATCAGCCAAATGCCTGAAAGCAAAAGCTGATAAGAATGGGAACAAGGGAAGAACATACCACTCCGTTGATCACTGCCAGCACTACAGTTTCTTCATTGCAATAACGCATTATCATAGGCAGAGTAGTATCTTCACTTGTAGCTCCTGCTATAGCAATACAGCTGGCATAGTTCAAATGTCTGGCAATCCACCCAATCCAGAAGAAAGAAAAGATCTCTCTCATTAGGTTGCTTAAGAATGCCACGCTTCCAGCCTGAGCTCCAGCCATGTTGCTCACTGTAACCCCGGCAAGACTATACCAGCCAAGACCGCTGGCCATAGCCATAGTTTCTCCCATGGAATAGGGCGTCAAAAAACTGCACACAGCCCCGCCTGCTAACGATCCTGCCACCACTCCCAAAGGAATCAGAAAAATTCTCAGATTGTACTCTCTCAGCTTCCTCAAAATCCCCCGGTGGAGACCAATGCTGATTCCAACGCAGAACATCAGCAGATAGAGAACCAAATCTCTGTGGGAGACTATCTCATCTACTATAAGGCTCTCACTTCCCAGAATTCCATACAACACTCCGGCCGCCAAGGCGGCTACTGCCAGCACTACCATATCAATGCTCTTCCTTTCCTTTCAAAAATCTTTTTGTCAGAACATAGACCAGCAGCACGGAACAGCCGGTTGGAATCAAAAAAAGGAGAAAACTTGTCCACCCCAGAGACGTAATTTCAGCAATAAAGTCAGCTCTTCTTCCCAGCACTGCCCCCATGGAAAATATAAGAACCAGAGTACAAATCAGCTGCAGAATTTCATTTACTTTTTTATATTTTTCGCAGAACAGTTTGTTCCCTACCAGAACACCTATACACATTACCGCAATTACATCCATACTTTTTCCCTACCTGGCAGTTTCTTTATTCGTACTTCATATTCTTTAAGATATCACAGAAATCAAAGGTTGCGAAATAATCTTTCGGTTTTTCTGCACGGCGTATCTGCTCTACAGTCCCATCTTCCTTCAGAAGCAGTTCGGCGGATTTCAGCTTGCCGTTATAATTATATCCCATAGCAAAACCATGCGCTCCCGTATCGTGAATATACAAAATGTCTCCCTTTTCGATCTTGGGAAGCATACGGTCAATGGCAAATTTATCATTATTCTCACACAGGGAACCAGTTACATCATACTTGTGATCACAGGGAGCATCTTCCTTTCCCATAACTGTAATATGGTGATAAGCTCCGTACATTGCAGGACGCATCAGATTTACCGCACAGGCGTCCACCCCAATATACTCCTTATGGGTATGCTTCTCATGGATAGCAGTAGTCACCAAAGCTCCGTATGGTCCCAGCATAAAACGGCCCAGCTCAGTATAGATAGCAATGTCACCCATTCCGGCCGGAACCAGAATCTCCTCATAGGCCTTTCTCACGCCTTCGCCAATAGCCATAATATCATTAGGCTCCTGATCCGGACGATAGGGGATTCCAATTCCTCCTGACAGATTAATAAAGCATACATGAGCTCCTGTCTCTTTCTGGAGCTTTACAGCCAGTTCAAAAAGTACTTTAGCCAAAAGAGGATAGTATTCATTAGTCACCGTGTTGCTGGCAAGAAATGCGTGGATTCCGAATCGTTTCGCCCCCTTGCTCTTCAAAATACGGTAGGCTTCAAACATCTGCTCTGTAGTCATGCCGTATTTTGCATCCCCCGGGTTATCCATAATATCATTGCTGATCTTAAAGACTCCCCCTGGATTGTATCGGCAGCTGATAGTCTCCGGTATATGTCCGATAGCTTTCTCCAGACACTCAATATGGGTAATGTCATCCAGATTAATGATGGCACCCAGCTGATCTGCCAGCTTAAACTCTTCCATGGGAGTATCATTGGAAGAAAACATAATATCATGCCCGGCAAATCCCAATGCATCAGACATCATCAGCTCTGTTTTAGAGGAGCAGTCTGTGCCGCAGCCATAATCCTTTAAAATGTTAAGAATAAATGGATTAGGGGTGGCCTTAACTGCAAAATATTCCCTATATCCTGGATTCCAGGCAAAGGCTTCTTTCAATCTTTCTGCATTTTCTCTGATTCCCTTTTCATCATACAGGTGAAAAGGAGTCGGGTATTCTTTGATGATTTCCTCCAGCTTTTCTTTTGAAACAAATGGTCTTTTTTCCACCGTATATTCTCCTTTTTCTATAAATGGATTCTTACAGTATCTGTTTTATAAAAAGAGCCTGCCGGGGCAAAACGGCATAAACCGCCCCCAGACAGACTCCCTTGTCAATTGAGATGAATTATTCAACATTTACCACACGAAGCATATTGGTGTGTGCCTTGGGCTCATGCTTGTCTAAAGGACTTACTACACCTGCTGTCACAACAGCCAGATCTCCTTCTTTTACCAGACCCTTAGCCTTCAGAAGTTCAATGGAAGAATAAATTAAAACATCAGTAGATTCTGCGCGTTTTGCCTGCAGTGGTTTTACACCCCAGAACAGCTGCATCTGGCGTACGGCGGAAGCGCTTGGAGACATACCTACAATGAGAGCCTGAGGTCTCCACTTGGAAAGCATTCTTGTTGTAAATCCGGTAATACTTGGAGCAACAATTACCTTTGCTCCCAGATCAGTAGCAGTTGATACGGAAGAAGAACAAACCGCATTGGAAACATTGTGCAGGTTGTCAGCAGATACCTGACGAACACGGTAGGAATCATAGTTCAGGTGCTTTTCTGTTTCTTCTACAATAGAAGCCATCATACGCAGAGCCTCTACCGGATATTTACCCATAGCAGTCTCACCGGAAAGCATAACCGCATCCGTTCCATCATAAACAGCGTTGGCAACGTCAGTTACCTCAGCTCTTGTAGGACGAGGATTGCGGATCATGGAATCCAGCATCTGAGTTGCGGTAATAACAGGCTTACATGCCTTGTTGCACTTGTCAATAATCATCTTCTGAATATAAGGAACTTCCTGAGCGGGAATCTCAACACCCATGTCACCGCGGGCAACCATGATGCCGTCGCTGACTTCAATAATGGCATCCAAATTCTCAATACCCTCAGCATTTTCGATCTTGGCGATTACGCCGATGCTAGAACCATGCTCCTTAAGAATGGCCTTAATCTCCTTAACTGCTTCAGCAGTGCGTACAAAGGAAGCCGCGATAAAATCAAATCCCTGTTCAATACCGAAAAGAATATCAGATTTGTCTTTCTCTGTAAGAGAGGGCAGTTTTACCTTAACATTAGGAACATTAACGCCTTTCTTCTCTCCCAGCTCACCACCGTTAACAATACGGCAGACAATGTTCTTTCCCTTAACTTCGGCAACCTCCAGCTCAATCAGACCGTCATCAATGAGAATACGGTTTCCAGGAACGACATCCTGATGAAGCTTCTCATAGGTAACACAGCCAATCTTGTCATCTCCTACAATTTTTTCTGTGGTCAGTGTATAGGTCTCGCCTTCTACTAAGGTTACCTTCTGTCCATCTTTCAGCACGCCAGTACGGATTTCTGGTCCTTTGGTATCAAGGAGAGCTGCAATTGGAAGATCAAGTTCTTCACGAACACTCTTTAATAAATCAAGTCTGCCCTTCTGCTCATCGTATTCACCATGGGAGAAGTTAAATCTTGCAATATCCATTCCATTCTCTGCAAGAGCCTTCATAATGTTTCTGTCATTGGTATTGGGTCCCATGGTACATACAATCTTGGTTCTCTTCATTTTTCTTCCTCCAATATCTTTGTAATTAGATTATTCCCCGGAAACATTGCTATTTCCAGTTACATGTTTGTGTGTATACAAATGTTCGGAACAGTATTCATAATTGCCCTCACATTTTGAACAATAACGAAATTCCAATTCCGGATCATCCTTCTCTGTCCTGCCGCACACCGCGCAGCGATGATGGGTTCCTCCCTGAGGCTTAATCTTTATCTGTTTATGAAATTCCCGTTTTCTTTTTATCTCTCTGGGATTGAAGCGGTTCAAATCCCTGGTCATAAAGAAAAACAGAATAAAATTAAGCAGTGACATCACAATGGTAATTTTCATGGAAAGTCCTCCCACAATAAAGGAATACAGGAAGTAAATTCCATCAAACACCGCCAGCCATTTTGCCTTAATAGGGATAGCAAAAAGCAAAAGGAATTCCAGATTTGGAAAGGTGGCCGCAAAAGCAAAAAACAGAGAATAGTTTAAATATTCCGTAGTAAGATATACCTTCTGGCCAAAGACCAGATAGATAATAATAGCGGTCGCCACATGTCCGATCACACCCATAAAGAAGTATACATTAAAACGAAAGGCTCCCCATACTCTTTCCAGGGTAACCCCCAGCATATAATATAGGTAAAGACTGATCAGACACAGAAAAATATTCATACTGCCGCCTGGAGGATAAATCATAAAGGTAACAATCCTCCAGATTTGGCCATGGAGAATGGCCTCCGCATCCAGAGCCAGGTATCTGATATAAAATCCCGGCGCCAGACTCAGCATAAAGAATCCTATGACATACATGCCTATGATGTAGTACATCAGATTATGGACTGCATATTTTCCATATTTTTGTTCCAGCTTATAAAAAAACTTCATATTCTCTTCCTTCTATCAGCTTCGGTCAGAAAAGATCTTTTTTGGAACAAATCCAAGCCACAATCAGGGTAACAGCCACGGTAAAAGCGATGACAATGGTAAACCCATAGGGACTGTCCGCAAATGGAATTCCATGTGTATTCACATTCATTCCATAAAAACTTGCTATCATCGTTGGAATGGACATAACAATCGTAACAGTGGCTAAAAACTTCATTACGATATTCTGGTTATTGGAGATAACAGAGGCAAAGGCATCCATGGTGCCGCTTAAAACGCCGCTGTAAATATTAGCCATCTCAATAGCCTGCTTATTCTCTACAATAACATCTTCCAGAAGGTCCGTATCCTCTGAATATTTTTTGATCTTTTCATTTCGCATCAGCTTTTCCAATACCATTTCGTTGGAACGAAGGGAAGTGGTAAAATATAAAAGACTCTTTTCCAGTTCCAAAAGCTCAATCAGCTCCCGATTCCTGGTAGACTTGTGAAGCTTGCTCTCAATCATCTCGCTCTTCTTATCAATAATGCGCAGATACTGAAGATAAAGGGATGCATTCTTATACAGAATCTGGAGTATAAAACGGGTCTTCATATAAGTATGAAAATCCCGCACTCTTCCATCCATAAATGCGTTGAGCACCGGCGTTTCTTCCAGGCACACGGTTATAATAACCTCTTCCGTCGTAACAATACCCAAAGGTATGGTTACATACCAGTCTTTGTCGTTGCGCTCCTCAATACTTGGAATATCAACCAGAATCAAACTGTAGTTATCCTCTGTGCTGATACGGGAACGTTCTTCCTCATCCAAAGGTGCCCGAAGGTCATCGGGATCTATCCCATAGGTATTGGAAATGTCTAAAATTTCCGTAGCCGTGGGGTTGGTAAGAGCAATCCAGGAGCCCGGCGAAAGCTCATCCTTCTGGTGAATCATGCCGTCTTCTGTCTTAAAGATACGAATCATTGCATCTTCCCCCTTTCACTTGCTGCGTTTCCGCTTATGCTGTTGTTTAGCGTATTTCGACCTATACATTATAGAGTGCCGCTCTCTGTTTGTCAAATAAAATGAAAGGATATTTCGCAAACTTACACAAATTTTACCTTTTTTTAATGGATTTTACCATAGTAAGCCAATTGTAATCTCCCTGATTTTATGGTAAACTGGGTGCGGTGAACCCGAAAACTTTGTTTATATAATATTAAATGACCTGTTAGATTACAAAGGAGGCAGGGGAGTACTCCCCGTGTGTATGAGCAACTTAAACACCTTAGGAATCGATATCGGTTCAACCACCGTTAAAATCGCTATTTTAGACGGTAATAATCATATTTTATTCGCTGATTATCAGCGGCATTTCGCAAACATACAAGAAACTCTGGCCCAGCTTCTAAAAAAAGCCAGAGAATCCCTGGGAGCCATGGACGTGATACCGGCTATTACCGGTTCCGGAGGCCTGACTCTCTCCAAACACCTGGATGTTCCCTTCATCCAAGAGGTTGTAGCCGTGGCAGGCGCCCTTCAGGATTACGCGCCGCAAACGGATGTAGCCATTGAATTAGGCGGAGAGGACGCTAAAATCATATACTTTACCGGAGGCATTGATCAGAGAATGAACGGCATCTGTGCCGGCGGAACCGGTTCCTTTATTGACCAGATGGCGTCTCTTCTTCAAACAGACGCTTCCGGACTGAACCGGTACGCGGCCGACTATAAGGCCATTTATCCAATTGCTGCCCGATGCGGCGTCTTTGCCAAAAGTGATATTCAGCCATTAATTAATGAAGGGGCTACCAGAGAGGATCTGGCCGCCTCTATTTTTCAGGCAGTGGTAAATCAGACCATCAGCGGTCTGGCCTGCGGCAAGCCAATCCGCGGCAATGTAGCATTCTTAGGCGGACCTCTTCATTTCCTTCCTGAGCTGCGAAAGGCCTTTATCCGGACTCTTCATCTGACAGATGAACAGATTATTGCTCCGGAACACTCCCATTTGTTTGCAGCGGTAGGAGCTGCCATGAACGCTGCAGAAAAAGGAAGCGCTGTTTCCATTGATACTATGATTGACCGCCTTTCCAAGGGCATTAAAATGGATTTTGAGGTCAAACGTATGGAGCCTCTCTTCGCCAGCCAGGAGGAATATGACCAGTTCAGCCGACGCCACAGCGGACACTGCGTAAAAAAAGGGGAGCTTTCCTCTTATCACGGCAAATGCTTTCTGGGCATTGACGCCGGCTCCACCACCACCAAAGTGGCACTGGTAGGAGAGGATGGAACTCTTCTCTACAGCTTTTACAGCAACAACAACGGTAGTCCTCTGGCCACAGCCATCCACGCTATGTCAGAAATCAAGGAACAGCTTCCTGCTGACAGCACCATCGCTTACTCTTGCTCCACCGGTTATGGCGAAGCGCTCTTAAAGGCCGCGTTTCTTCTGGATGAAGGGGAGGTTGAAACCATATCCCATTACTACGCTGCTGCCTTTTTTGAGCCTGAGGTAGACTGTATTTTGGATATCGGCGGTCAGGATATGAAGTGCATCCGCATTAAAAACCATACCGTAGACAGCGTTCAGCTGAATGAGGCCTGCTCTTCCGGCTGCGGTTCCTTTATTGAGACGTTTGCCCATTCCCTGAACTACTCTGTCCAGGATTTCGCAAAAGAAGCTCTTTTTGCCAAAAACCCAACGGATCTGGGAACCAGATGTACGGTATTTATGAATTCCAACGTAAAACAGGCCCAGAAGGAGGGCGCCAGCGTTGCCGATATCTCTGCTGGTCTGGCCTACTCTGTCATAAAAAATGCTTTGTTTAAAGTAATTAAAATCACTAATGCATCTGATCTTGGACAGCATGTGGTAGTACAGGGCGGAACCTTCTATAATGACGCTGTACTCCGGAGTTTTGAGAAAATTGCAGGCTGCAACGCAGTTCGTCCCGACATTGCCGGAATCATGGGCGCCTTCGGAGCGGCGCTTATTGCCAGGGAAAGGTATCAGGATGGCAGTAAGACAACCATGCTTCCCCTGGAAAAAATCCTTAAGCTTCATTATGAAACCTCCATGGCTCGCTGCAAAGGCTGTACCAACAACTGCGTTCTCACCATTAACCGTTTTGACGGCGGACGCCAGTTTATTACCGGCAATCGCTGTGAGAGAGGTCTTGGCAAGGAAAAAGCAAAAAAAGAAATTCCAAACCTTTTTGACTACAAATATCACCGTGTATTTGACTATGAACCTCTCAGCGCGGATCTGGCAGAGAGAGGGGTTATCGGTATTCCCAGAGTGCTGAACATGTATGAGGACTATCCTTTCTGGGCTGTATTTTTCCGTGAGCTGAAATTCCGGGTTGTTTTATCCCCTCAGTCTACCAGAAAGATTTACGAGCTGGGCATTGAATCCATCCCCAGCGAGTCTGAATGTTATCCTGCCAAGCTGACCCACGGCCATATCGAATGGCTGATTAAGCAGGGCATAAAGACTATTTTCTATCCCTGCGTTCCATATGAGAGAAACGAAACACCTGACGCAGGCAATCACTACAACTGTCCCATTGTCACCTCCTACGCTGAGAATATAAAAAATAACGTAGAGGCCCTTGAGACAGAACAGATCCGTTTCCTCAATCCTTTTATGGCCTTTACCAACGAGGAAATTCTTACTCGCCGTCTGACAGAAGTATTTAAAGAGGAATTCCAGATCCCGGCTCAGGAGGTAACCCAGGCAGCCCACAAGGCATGGGAAGAACTGCTGGCCTCCCGCCATGACATGGAGAAAAAAGGGGAGGAAACGCTCCAGTGGATGAAGGAACACAACCGCCGCGGTATTGTCCTTGCCGGCCGTCCCTACCATGTGGATCCGGAAATCAACCATGGAATTCCAGAGCTGATTACCTCCTACGGTTTTGCCGTACTTACAGAAGATTCTGTGTCCCATTTAGGCACAATTGAGCGTCCTCTGGTGGTAACGGATCAGTGGATGTACCATACCAGACTGTACCGGGCTGCCAGCTTTGCCAAGACTCAGGAGAATTTGGATATTATCCAGCTGAACTCCTTTGGCTGTGGACTGGATGCAGTCACCACAGACCAGGTTAATGATATTCTCACCGGTTCCGGCAAAATCTATACCGTTTTGAAAATTGATGAGGTAAACAATCTGGGAGCGGCAAGAATCAGAATCCGATCTCTGATTGCAGCTCTCCGGGTCAGGGACCATCAGCACTATGAGAGAAAAGTGGTTTCCAGCGCTTACCATCGCGCCGTGTTTACAAAAGAAATGAAGGAGGATTACACCATCCTCTGTCCACAGATGTCACCTATTCATTTTGATCTCATTGAACCTGCTATCCGGGCTTTCGGGTATCACGTGGAGGTTTTGCAGAATGACAACCGTTCCGCTATTGACACCGGCCTGAAATTTGTAAACAATGATGCCTGCTATCCATCTCTGATTGTAGTGGGCCAGATTATGGACGCCCTTCTTTCCGGCAAATATGACTTGAACCGGACTGCCATTTTCATGAGCCAGACCGGCGGCGGCTGCCGTGCTTCCAACTATATCGGCTTTATCCGAAGGGCTTTGGAGCGAACCGGCATGGGACATATTCCGGTTATCTCCGTCAATGCCAACGGCATGGAAACAAACCCAGGCTTTTCCATTACCCTTCCCCTTTTGGTGAAGGCAATGCAGGCTGTGGTTTACGGTGATATTTTTATGCGCGTTCTCTACGCAACCAGACCTTATGAAAAAGAACCTGGTTCTGCCAACGCGCTCCATGAAAAATGGAAAAAAATCTGTATCGCCTCTGTATCGAAAAAAGCACCGGCTATGATGGAATTTACCAAAAACATAAAAGGAATCATCCGCGATTTTGATCATTTGCCAAGGCTTGATATCAAAAAGCCCAAAGTTGGAATCGTAGGGGAAATTCTTGTTAAATTCTCCCCTCTGGCCAACAATCACATTGTAGAACTTCTGGAGGCAGAGGGCGCGGAGGCTGTTATGCCTGACCTGATGGATTTCCTTCTGTACTGCTTCTACAACAGCAACTTTAAAGCAGAAAATCTTGGCGGCAAAAAATCTACCGCCAATCTGTGCAATATGGGAATCTCTCTTCTTGAGTATTTCCGGCGGGCTGCAAGGAGGGAATTTGTAAAGAGCAAACACTTTACCGCTCCCTCCCGAATCAGCAATCTGGCAGAAATGGCCAAAGATTTTGTTTCCATCGGCAATCAGACAGGAGAAGGCTGGTTCCTTACCGGCGAGATGCTGGAATTGATTCACAGCGGCACAAACAACATTGTATGTACTCAGCCCTTTGGCTGTCTTCCCAATCACATTGTGGGCAAAGGCGTAATCAAGGAACTTAGAAAGGCTTATCCAAATTCAAATATTATTGCTGTGGACTACGATCCCGGTGCCAGCGAAGTAAACCAGCTGAACCGAATTAAGCTTATGCTTTCCACAGCACAGAAAAATCTTCGCAGAGAAGAAGAAATCGCCAGACAGTGTTAATACCAAAGTCATATAAAAAGCGAGCAGACTGTATAGAACGATACAATCTGCTCGCTTTTCTTGTCTTAGGCCATTGCACCTTAACCGGAAAACTTCTGTTTTACAGGATGCAATCCTCTCATATCCCTGTCTTATTCTTGTTCTATCATTCCAAAATAGACCTTCTCAGCCGTAATCGGCAGCTCACGGATTCTGACGCCTACAGCATTATCCACCGCATGAGCAATAGCTGGAGACGGTGTATTGATTACAATTTCACCTATAGATTTTGCTCCAAAAGGTCCTGTAGGTTCGTAGCTGCTCTCAAACTCAACCCTGATTTTTCCAACATCCAGTCTGGTGGGTATTTTATACTGTATAAAAGAATTCTCTGCCAGCTTTCCCTTGGAATCATAGGTAATATCTTCGTATAAAGCCATTCCAATTCCCTGAGCAATTCCGCCTTCTGTCTGTACTCTGGCCAAATTAGGGTTAATTGGAGTTCCGCAGTCAACCACTGCCACATAATCCACCAGTTCCACCTGACCCGTTTCCTTATCCACTTCTACCTCTGCCATTCCCACCATAAATGGAGGCGGAGATACTGGTGAGGAATGGGTCGCTCCTGCAGACAGCATATCTTCATTATTGCACATAACACGGTTGCCAATATCACTGAGGGAAATTTCTCCTTTCCCATTCAGCTGATATACTTTCTGCCCATCAAAGTCCACATTTTCTTCTTCACAGCCCAGATATTCCGCTCCTTTGGAAATTATCTTTTTCTTCATGTCTTCACAGGCTCTTACCACAGCCATTCCTGTAAGGTAAGTGGTACTGGAGGCATAGGATCCGGAATCATACGGTGACACATCGGTATCTGTTCCGTGCACTACAATTTGATCCATAGGACAATCCAGACATTCTGCGGCAATCTGGGCCAAGATAGTGTCACAGCCGGTTCCCATGTCCGAAGCACCGATCATCAGAGTATAAAAACCGTCGTCGTTAAGCCTCAGCTCTACGGAACCAACATCCACATTGGAAATAGAAGACCCCTGCATAGCCATTGCCACGCCTACTCCTCTTACTTTTCCGTTGCCCATATCCACCCGGGGAAACTTCTGATCCCAGCCGATCATCTCCTTTGCCCTTGCCATACAGCGGTCCAGAGCGCAGCTTTTCAGCTGTTCCCCATAGTAAGCAGGCATAACCTGCCCTTCCTTTACCATATTCTTCTCTCTCAAGGCCACCGGGTCTGTCCCCATCTCAGCTGCCAGCTCATTTACTGCTGATTCTACCGCAAATATCCCCTGAGTCGCCCCATAACCTCTGTATGCGCCTGATGACATATGGTTGGTATAAACCACATCATACGCAAATCGGAATGCCTTAGGTGTACCATAAAGAGGAATAGACTTATGGCCGGACAGTCCAACTGTAGTTGGGCCGT
This sequence comes from Candidatus Hungatella pullicola, assembly GCA_019114305.1. Taxonomy (GTDB): domain Bacteria; phylum Bacillota; class Clostridia; order Lachnospirales; family Lachnospiraceae; genus Hungatella_B; species Hungatella_B pullicola. The sequence goes on from DXFU01000049.1 coordinate 31,012, forward strand.
GTTCTCCATAAGCTCCCGTATTGGAAAGGGTATAAACATCAATAGCCTGAATGATTCCTTCCTCATCGGCTCCTACCCGAACATGGATTTCCATCTCGTGGCGGGGCGAAGAAGCAATCTGTGACTCATAACGACTGTAGATAATTTTAGCTGCACGTCCCGTTTTCATAGTCACAATGGCTGGATATACTTCAGCAACCACTGTCTGCTTTGCTCCAAATCCCCCTCCAATTCTTGGTTTTATAACACGGATTTTGGACTTTGAAATATTCAGGGCATGAGCCAGGATTCTTCTCACGTGAAATGTTACCTGAGTGGAAGCAACCACATTCAGTCTACCGTAAGTATCCATATAAGAATAAGCCCGAAATGTCTCCATCATAGCCTGCTGATTGGCTTTTGTATGGTAAGTTCTGTCCACCACATACCGACACTGTGCCAGAACACTGTCTACATCTCCATGCTGTTCCCCTCCGCAGGCGCAGAGATTTCTCCTGTTATCAGCTCCCACCTCACAAAGACTCTTCCAATTATCCTCCGGATGCACCAGAACTTTATTGTCCTTAGCTGTTCTGAAATCCAAAACCGGCTCCAGAACCTCATATTCCACCTTAATAAATCGAAGCGCCTGGTCTACAGCCTCTTCGGTCTCACCAGCTACAATGGCCGCCGCATCCCCTACAAATCTCATTCTGGAATCCAGAATCAGCCTGTCATATGGGCTGGGCTCAGGATAAGTTTGTCCAGCCATGGTAAACCGGTTCTGAGGCACATCTTTATAAGTAAGAACGCAGGCAATCCCCGGAACTTTCTCTGCTCTTGAAGTATCGATAGACCGAATCAGAGCATGAGCGTGCGGGCTTCTTAATACCTTAACAATCAGGCAGTCAGAAGGGGCCAGATCATCTGTATACACAGGCTTTCCGGTTACCAAAGCCCTGGCATCCTTTTTAATTACAGGCGCATTTACTGTTCTCAGTTTTCTTCCCATACCGGATCTTCCTCCCTGTTTAAGTATTTCATTACAGCTCTCATCTGTCCCTCATATCCGCTGCATCGGCACAGATTTCCGGCCAGATATTCCTTGACCTCTTCCTCTGTAGGCGAATCCAGCTCCTTTTCCATTGCCAGCACATTCATAATCATTCCCGGACTGCAGAACCCGCATTGTTCTGCTCCCTCTCTGGCCAGATAAAGCCCAAAGGTCTCCGCTTCTTTCTCCACACCCTCCAAGGTAACAATCTCCTTTTTGTGGGCCCTTGCCGCCAGGAAGGAGCAAGAAAGCATGGGACGCCCGTCAACCAGCACGGTACACAATCCGCAGTTTTCCGTATCGCATCCGCATTTTACGCTGTAGCATCCCTTCTGCCTCAGAAGATCAAACAGCGTCAAGTCATCCTTAATCTGTGCATAAGTCAGCCGTCCATTTAAAGTGAACTCAATTTCCATCTCCTTCTCCCTTCTTAATCTGATCCATCAGTCTCCTTATATAAACCTCTGCCAAATGCTGCCTGTACAAAGCACTTCCTCTCAGGTTTGTTCCAAAACGGAAACAACCTGCTGCCTCCTTTGCCATCTCCTCTGTCTGTCCATTGTCCTTTAGCGTAACCAAACGGGCTTTCGATGGTCTGGCTCCCACAGAAACATGCCACATTCCGTCTTTTAACGCAGCACAGCAGGCAATCAGCGGGAAATCCGTCTTCGTATTTCTCTGGGACAGATAGGCCGCTCTTCTTCCATCCTTTTTGACAATTATCCGAACCAAAATATCCCGGTCATAGGGCATATTCTGGAATTCTTCCAGTGTTACCACTCCGCCTTTGTAAAGCTCCACCTGCGTATTGAGAGCCAAAAGGCAGGTAGAAATGTCAGAAAAACCGAATCTTCCAAACACACTTCCTCCTACTGTAGCTCCATTGCGAAACTGTACGCCTACAATGGAATGGGTGCATGCTCTCATTACCCCCTGAAAATACTGATTCAGCCCTTCGTGGAGTTCCAGCTGACGCAGAGTACACATTGCCCCAATGCGAAATTCCTCTTCTGTCTCCTCAATTGTATCAAGCCCCAGCTCTGACAAATCCACCAAAGTCATTTTTACCTTGTTCTGGACCTTCAGCCACATCATACCTCCGGCCAAAACATTGCTTTTCTTCTGATTCAGCGCATAAGCTTCCTCAAGGCTGGCCGCTTTTACATAATTTTTAAATTTGACCACTGATATCCTCCTCCTATTATTAATCTCCCTGTCCCTCTGTATGTTTATGTGTTACCTTTATTATAAAACAAAACCGGGGGAAAGTATAACATACTCCCACCGGTTTTGACAATTTATTCCTTTATATTTTTTTCTAATTATCCTTTATTACTGGTAAATAGGGTATTTTTCACAGATTTTTGTCACCTCTGCCCGAATTCTATCTGCCTGATTCTCAAAATCAGTAGCAGCCAGCCAGATGCAGTGGGCAATGGTTCCCATATCTTCCTCTTTTAAACCTCTGGAGGTAACTGCCGGCGTACCGATCCGAACCCCGGAAGTAACAAATGGGCTTCTTGGGTCATTGGGCACTGCGTTTTTGTTAAGAGTGATGTAAACCTGATCGCACCGGTTCTGCAGTTCCTTGCCCGTAACATCCATATCTCTTAAATCAACCAGCATCAAATGATTGTCCGTTCCTCCTGTAAGAACCTTAAATCCTTCCTTAGTCAAAGCTTCTGCCAGCGCCTTGGCATTCTTTACAACCTGCTGCTGGTATTCCTTAAATTCTGGTTTTAAAGCTTCTCCAAAGCAGATAGCCTTAGCCGCGATCACATGCTCCAAGGGACCTCCCTGTGTCCCCGGGAATATAGCCTTATTAAAGTTAAACTTTTCCGCAGCTTCTTTATTGGCAAGAATCAAACCGCCTCTCGGACCTCTGAGGGTTTTGTGAGTTGTTGTAGTAACCACATGAGCGTAGGGAATAGGACTTTCATGGACTCCTGCTGCCACCAGACCGGCAATATGGGCCATATCTACCATGAGATAAGCTCCTACCTTGTCTGCTACCTGGCGGAAACGTTTAAAATCAATGGCTCTTCCGTAAGCGCTGGCCCCTGCTACAATCAGTTTCGGTTTATGCTCTACAGCCAGTCTTTCCATCTCATCATAATCCAGATAACCGTCTTCCTTTACTCCGTAGGGAACAATGTTAAAGTAAAGTCCGGAAAAGTTCACAGGGCTTCCGTGAGTCAGATGACCGCCATGATTTAAGTTCATTCCCATTACCGTATCTCCCGGCTTAAGCATAGCCAGAAAAACCGCCATATTGGCCTGGGCTCCGGAATGAGGCTGAACATTGGCATAGTCACAGCCAAAAAGTTTTTTTGCTCTTTCAATGGCAATTGTCTCTACAATATCCACATCTTCACAGCCGCCATAATAGCGTTTGCCAGGATAGCCTTCGGCATACTTATTGGTAAGCACCGTACCCATGGCCATCATCACAGGCTCTGATACAATATTCTCTGATGCGATCAATTCCAGATTTCTTCTCTGACGGGCGCACTCCTTCTCAATGGCCTCGCCTACTTCTTTGTCGTAGCTGGTAATAAACTTCATCACTTCATTAACCATGTCCATTCCCTCACTTTACTCTTTTCTGGTGATTATAGAATTCTTTTTTAACACTGTCAAGTTCTTTCCCCCGTCCATAGCTGACTGGGCTGTCTTCTCTCAGCTCTTTGTATGCTCCTTTTCTCAAGATGAAATTTTATAATTCTGTACAATAACCTGCAGATTTCTGCTGCCGTTGTACTCATTAATGGTAGGATAATAGATTACATCCAGTTCTCTGTGTTCCCCAAGCTCATAAGTGAACTGATCTCCGTCTGTAAATACCATAGCGTCCATAGGCGTGCCATGGTCCGTCACCAGAGAAAGCTTCACTGCGTTTCTGTTTTTTCCCAAAACTTTCAGAGCTCTGATATGAAGCCCCTTCTGCGCGAACACCGGCTTTTCATTTCCCTGTCCAAAAGGCTCTAAAAGCTCCAGCTCTTCAATGAGAGATTGAGAAATATACTCAAATGGCATAGGCACATCAATCCAAATTTTATGTACAAAGTCCTCTTGGGTAAGGGAAGCATTTTCATTTAACTGTCTTCGGAATTCATCCACATTTTCTTTTCTCAAGGACAGGCCGGCAGCCATAGGATGGCCTCCAAATTTCAGCAGAAGATGGGAAACCTCTGTAAGAGCATGAAACATATGGTATGCCTCAATAGAACGGCCGGATCCTTTCACGGACTCCTCCCCGTCCGTCAGCACAAAAGCCGGCTTCTGGTACTTTTCTCTCAGCCTTCCGGCAATAATTCCCGCCAAAGATTCGTGGCATGTGGGAAGATACACCACCAGCACCTTGTCCTGCCGATAGTTTTCATCTACCTGCGCAGAGGCTTCCTCTACCCCTTTCTTTGTCATATCCTTTCTCTGATCGTTCAGTTCTTTCAGCTTCTGAGCCATGAAATCCGCCTCCCCTTCATTGTCTGCCAAAAGAAGAGACAAGGCCAGCTGAGCTGTCTGAAGGCGGCCTCCGGCGTTAAGACATGGACCCAAAACAAATCCGATATGGTAGGCGGAAATGTGGTTTTTATCCAGATTGTTTTTCTCAATCAGTTTTAAAAGTCCAAGATTCTTTGTATTGGCAATCTGCTTCAGCCCCTCTTTTACAATAATTCGGTTCTCATCCTTAAGCTGCATTACATCTCCTACCGTAGCGATGGCAGCGAACTCCAGCATATCCAGCCACTCCTGCCTGGGAATCTGACACGCCTCGTACAAAGCTTCTACCAGCTTGTAAGCTACCAAGCCTCCGCAAATATCAGGAAATGGATAAGAACATGTTTTCTGCTTGGGATTTACCACTGCATGGGCCGGAGGGAGCACATCTCCCTCATCTCCCTGAATAATGTCGTGGTGATCGGTAACCAGAACTGTCATTCCAAGATCTATAGCCGTTTGAATTTGGCTGACTGCAGAAATTCCATTATCGCAGGTAAGGATGGTGTCAATCCCGTCAGCCGCTGCATTTCTCACAATAGACTCATTCATACCGTATCCATCCTTAACGCGGTCCGGTATAACATAATCTACCACAGCCCCAATCCGTTTCAGTCCCTGATAGAGAATATACGTAGAACAGACACCGTCTATATCATAATCCCCTACAATACGCACTGGTTTTCCTTCTTCTGCCTTTCTCCGGATAATCTCGACTGTCCGGTCCATATCCTTCATCAAATGAGGGCTGTAAAGATCCTCTATGGTTCCATGAAGATATTTCTCCAAAGCCTCATCTCCCACCACATCCCGATTTCGTATAATCCTGGCTGTAACGGGAGAAATATGATATTTTTCTGCTATTTTATAAAAATCAGCCTTCTTCGTCTGAAGCATCCATCTCTCCGCTGCCATCACTTCTATCTCCTTATCTGTCTCTTCTTTGATTTTCTGGTTCACATATCCTCTGTGAGCCGCCAGCCTGCTTTCATTTTCTTAATATTTCTGATCCATTTCACTTTCATAGCTTTTCAGTGCTTTCCTTCTCTGTCTGTAATCCGGCAGTTCCCTCTCTACCAGCTTCCAGAAATCACTGGAATGATTCATATAAATTCGGTGGCACAGCTCATGAACGATCACATAATCCGCCAGCTCCTCCGGAAGAAGAACCAGCTTCCAATTAAAGTTAAGGTTTCCCTTTAAGCTGCAGCTGCCCCACCTAGTTCTCTGGTCCCTTATGCTGATTCGCAAATAACTGACACCCATACGTTCCGCCCAAAAAGCAACTTTTTCTTCCAGATACAATCTCGCTTTCTTTTTATACCAGGCAATTACAGAATTTTTTATCTGCTCCTCTCTGTCTTCTGTTGCTGCAAAGGGTCCTGATACCAGCAGCCGCTGTCCTATGTCACAGACGCGAAATCTTATCCCCTCGTAATCCGGTTCCACCTGAAGGGTATAAAGCTTCCCTAAATAAAGTATCTCTGCTCCCTCTCTCCATCGAAACTCTGCATACTTTGCCATTTCCTCCCTGGCGTGGATTTCTTGTTTATAAATCCAGCTGCTGTGCTTCTCTGCCAGCTGCCAGCCTGCTTCCCAGGACATTTCCCTGGGAATTCGAACAACCACCTGGCCGTTTTTCTTAACCTGAATTCCACAGCTTTTTCTGGAAGAGCGAATCATTTTAACTTCGATCCTTTCCCCATTTTCACAGATCAGTTTTCCCCGCCGTTCTTCCCCATTTTTTTCGTTTATCATCTCAGCACAACTCTCCCTCTCAGGCCGCCAGCATCCATATCACACATTATATCGAATTACTGTAAAAGAAACAAGTTACTTTCTAGGAGCAGAAAATGCTGCCCGCCGTATACATGCTCTTGTCCAAATCCTCCCGATAATCGTCATCCAAAGGATTCAAACTGTTTATTACAACGCCTCCGCTTCCAACTTTTCCTGTAGCATGAACATACTTTCCATTTCCTAAATACAAGGCAACATGGCCTGGAAAATATAACAAATCTCCGGGCCTAACCTTCTCTCGGGGAATAGCCTTTACCGGATATCCTTCTTTTATTTTGGCATCCCGATAAATCAAAATACCGTTTCGCATATAAGAAACGGATGTCAGACCGGAACAGTCAATGCCGGCCGGCGACTTGCCGCCCCAGCGATACTGGACTCCCAAATAGGACAGAGCTGTTTTTCTTACATCTTCTCTGAATTCTTCCGCATCCACAAAACTTCTCTGCGGCAGTGAACTTTTCCACAATCCTGCCTGGGAATACTTTTTCTCCTTAAGGAAATGATTTCTCACATATCCCTGCCTTCCGTCTGCCAGCTGAACCAGCGACCAGCCCAAGGCTGCTTCCTCTTCCAGAACTTTCACAAGACTTCCTGCCCATAAATGGATAACAGGAACCCCATCTGCCCTGGGCAAATTCATTACATCTGCGCAGAAGACAGACACCTCCTTAAGCTTTGACTGTTCCCATTCCATTATTTCCTCAAAACCTGCCGGCTGCAGATCCATTTCCTCTGCATACCCATAATACCCGTAAAAGGTTTTGACGGGAAAGAATCCCTGCTCTTTCTCCCCCGTAATCAAAACACCCATGCCGCAAAGCATCTCATCTGCCACAGCAGAAAGCAGGGTCCCTCTGCTGTCCACCTTTTTCCTGGCCGGAATTTCATAAATCACAGCCCTTTCCTTCTTTACAATTCCAAATCTCATATTTTTCCTCTAAATTTTCTATTTTGTTGTTATTACAACATACTTTTCCTCTAATTTCTGATATGATTTCACATAAGAACAGGAGAGGAGTCTATATATGATACGCAAAATTATTCACATTGACAAAAATCTGTGCAACGGCTGCGGGCTGTGCGCCCAGGCCTGCCATGAAAACGCCATTCAAATGATTGATGGAAAGGCCGTTCTTACCAGAGAAGATTACTGTGACGGACTGGGAGACTGCCTTCCGGCATGTCCCGTTCAGGCCATTACTTTTGAAGAGAGAGAAGCTCCCGCCTACGATCACCAGGCGGTTGAGAGAAATAAAAAACAGCTGAAGAAAGCTCTTACCTCAGATTTTACAGAAAGTTCCTTTTCTCTTTCCCAGTGGCCAATCCAAATTAAGCTTGCTCCCATCAATGCGCCTTACTTTTCCAAATGTAATCTTCTCATTGCAGCAGACTGCAGCGGATACGCCTATGGAAATTTCCACCGGGAATTTGTTGATGGAAAAATCACTCTCATTGGCTGTCCTAAACTGGATGCCGTCTATTACGGAGATAAACTTGCCTCAATTTTCGCCTCCAATGATATCCGTACTGTCACAGTAACACGCATGGAAGTTCCCTGCTGTCAAGGCATAGAAGCGGCCGTAGCCGATGCAATCCGCCGCAGCAAAAAAAATATTCCCTGTACAGTGGCAACCATAGGAATCAATGGAGAGATTCTCTCCAGCAAATCCATCTGAAAACAATACAGGAGAGTCCGCTCAGTCGGACTCTTTTTCTAATAAAAAATAAGATATATTTGTAATATAAGAAAAAAGCCTCAGGAAAAACCTGAGGCCTCTCTACGTGCGTGAGAAGATTCGAACTCCCGACACCTTGGTCCGTAGCCAAGTGCTCTATCCAGCTGAGCTACACGCACATATTCAATTGGGTTGGGCTGCTGTTTCCAGCAATGCCGGCGACCGGAATCGAACCGGTACGGGAGGTAAGTCCCGCAGGATTTTAAGTCCTGTGCGTCTGCCAGTTCCGCCACGCCGGCATAATGGAACCTATAGGGCTCGAACCTATGACCCTCTGCTTGTAAGGCAGATGCTCTCCCAGCTGAGCTAAGATTCCATATTCTGTTTTTTTACAAAAAATCCATCAATCTTCTGACGAATTTTTCCATCCATCGGTTATTATACAACTTTTATTCTTATTTGTAAAGTGTTTTTTTCGATGAACGACCCGGATGGGATTCGAACCCACGACCTCCGCCGTGACAGGGCGGCGCTCTAACCAGCTGAGCCACCGGGCCAGATTATTCCATATTTAGTTCAGTTGAGTGGACCTTCGGGGACTCGAACCCAGGACCGACCGGTTATGAGCCGGTTGCTCTAACCAACTGAGCTAAAGGTCCTAAATATCATAATCTGACATTCTATTCAATTGATGATAAAAGCCGATGATCGGACTCGAACCGATAACCTGCTGATTACAAATCAGCTGCTCTGCCAATTGAGCCACATCGGCATAAATGACCCCAACGAGATTCGAACTCGTGTTACCGCCGTGAAAGGGCGATGTCTTAACCGCTTGACCATGGGGCCAAATATGAACTTCGCTCTTCTCATCTTTGTTGAGTGTCACGAACTCCCCGAGTAGGA
>DXFU01000050.1 GCA_019114305.1 Candidatus Hungatella pullicola
AAAAGCTACCGAATGGAGCACGCCCTCATGCGCAGGGATGCATAATGCCCGCTGAAGGCAGGGAAAATCCCTTGCTGAAAAAAGGGAATTCCGACGCTTTTTTCAGGGAAAAGTACTTGACAAAAAACAACGATGGGACGGCTTTTGTCAAGAGATGGCAAGGTACTTTTTATTAGCCTGGAGGACTGCTCCGGGTTGAGCAGACTGATGGGACAGGAGCCGGCAGCAGATTTGTCCGATCTTTTATATTTTTTCAGCCAGGGAATTTACAGCAGGGCCAGATTGGCAGCTGTGATCCATACATGGGAGGATATGGACTACATTCCCCCTGTGAAATATCCGGAGGATTTGTGCCAGATATCTTCCGGTCAGATAGCAAAGCTGCTGGACAGAATCGCTAAAGACAGTCCTTATGAGACCATTATTGCGGATCTGGGACACATGGGCAAAAGGGGAACAGATATACTGCAGGTTTGCGATGTAATCTATATGCCGCTAAAAGATGACTGTGTATCTGCAGCTAAGGTAGAGGAGTTTGAAGACTACCTGGAAAATTCGGGACAGGCGCCCTTAAAAGAAAGAATAAAGAAACTGAAGCTTCCCTATTACCGGGGATCTGGAAGACGAGAAACGTATTTGGAACAGCTGCTGTGGGGAGAACTGGGAGATTATACCAGGCAGCTGATGCGCGGAACGGAAATGTAGGCAGGAGGAAAAATGAAGGAAGAACTGTACGGGAAGCTGAGGGAAGAGATTATGGCGGCAGTGGAGCAGCGGTTTCAGGTATCTGATGAGGAATTGTGCGGAGTAATTGACAGCAAAATACTGGAATACGGAAGTGCTCTCACTCTGCGGGAGAAGCTGGAGCTGAAAACCGGACTTTTTGACTCTTTTCGAAGACTTGGATTGCTTCAGGAACTGGTAGATGACCCTGAAATTACAGAGATTATGGTAAATGGACCGGACTGTATTTTCATTGAGAGAAAAGGGCGTATGGAACGGTGGACGGGCAGCTTTGAATCTCAGGAGCAGCTGGAGGATATGATTCAGCAGATTGTCAGCAGGATAAACCGGGCAGTGAATGTATCCAGACCTATTGCGTCCGCCAGGCTGGAAGACGGTTCCAGAGTCCATATTGTATTGCCTCCGGTTGCCTTAGACGGGCCGGCAGTGACCATACGAAAATTTCCGGAACCGATTACTATGGAGAAACTGATAGGATATGGTTCTGTTACCCGGGAAGCAGCCGCTTTTTTAAGAAAGACAGTGGCGGCTGGATACAATATTTTTATCAGCGGCGGAACCAATTCCGGAAAAAGTACGTTTCTCAACGCCCTCACTGAATATATTCCAAGACAAGAGCGGTTGGTGACAATCGAGGATGCGGCGGAGCTTCAGATCAGAAATATGGACAACCTGGTGAGAATGGAGACCAGAGAGCCAAATGAAGAGGGTGAAGGGGAAATCACAGCTGCGGATTTAATAAAAGCATCTCTGAGAATGAATCCAAGCAGAATTATTGTAGGTGAGGTAAGGGGGAAAGAGGCTTTAGATATGATTTCAGCTATGAATACAGGCCATGACGGAAGTCTCAGTACCGGCCACGGCAACAGTCCGGCGGATATGCTGTATCGTCTTGAAACGATGGTTCTTTTGGCTGCGGAACTTCCTTTGACGGCCGTAAGAAATCAGATTGCTTCTGCTCTTGATCTTTTGATTCACCTGGGAAGGCTTCGCGACAGAAGCAGGCGGGTTCTGTCCATTGTGGAGGTGGAAGGCTGTGAAAAGGGACAGATTATTCTCAACCCTATTTATGAATTTCAGGAACAAGAAATCCTGGATGAGGAGCAGGTGCGGGGCAGACTGGTTCAGGTTGGATTTCTTAAAAGGCGGGATAAGCTCAAAGCAGCCGGTTTGGAATTATAAAGACTATGTTTTGTCACTGGGAGAGTGGCTGGTTTATGGAAGTATAGGAATTTTGGGAGCCGGAGCTGCAGCGTATGTATTTTATAGAAGCATGGAGGCATTTTTAATTTTTTTCCCCTTTGGGGCAGGGTATCCTCTGATTATGAGAAGGGAGCTGAAAAAGAGAAGGCTGGCCCAGTTAAGAAGCCAGTTTTTAGAAGCAATGGCGGTATTGACCTCCTTCTTAAGCGCAGGCTATTCCATAGAAAATGCTTTTTCTGCCAGCGTGGGGGAATTGGAAGGGCTGTTTGGCGGAGACGAGATGATTACCAGGGAGTTTGCTTATATGGAGAATCAGATACATATGAATCAAACGGTCGAACAGGTAATAGGGGAATTTGCTGAAAGAAGCGGTTTGGAAGAGGTACAGAGTTTTGCGGAGGTGTTTGGCGCAGCCAAAAGAAGCCGGGGACAGCTGATTCCCATTATCAGCCGAACTACAGAGATTATCCGGGAGAAAGGAGAGGTTAAGTCCCAAATACAGGATATGACGGCCTCCAGACGAATGGAACAAAAAATTATGAACCGTATGCCTTTTGCCATTATTCTTTATGTAGAGATTACATCACCGGGATTTTTTGACATTATGTATACCACCTGGACAGGAAGAATTTTGATGACATGCTGTCTGGGTATATATCTGCTTTCTTTGTGGCTGTCCAAGACCATTTTGGATATAGAAATATAAGAAAGAAAAATGGAATACAGTGTGAAGGTCGAAAGACAGGGGGGAGCAAAAAATAAAAAGAAAAACAGAAAATAACTCAGAAAAGAAAAGATGGAAAAAGATAGGGGGGATAATCTTTGCAATAGGGGCGGTACTGGGATGTTTAGCCGGAATTGGCAGTATGTTTTTAGAAAGGACAGAACATGAATTCAATGAGGGGAGGCTGGAACGCGGGGGATATGGGGAGGGAGAGAGGGAGTATAGAATCTTTGTAAAAGGGCTTTTGGAGGAAGAACCTGACAGAGAAATACTTCTGACGGTTGCTGTAGGGGAGAGAAAGTATACGGTTTCTCAGGCAGAAGAAATTTTAGATGATTTCATCAGCCGGCTTCAGACAGCTGTTGCCGGAGAAAATCCATCTTTGGACCAGGTAACCAAGGATTTGAATCTGGTTGACAGTTTAGAAGGATATGGTTTTTCGGTCAGCTGGGAGACAGAAGATTGGGAATGGATTGATTCCCTCGGTCATGTGAAAAACAAAGAAGCCGGCTTTAAAGAACAGAAAACAACAATAAAGGCTCATATTACAGACGGAAGGTTTAAATGGGAACATGAATTCGCTGTAACCCTGCTTCCTGAGACGGTAGGACAGGAGGAACAGGCAGCGAGAGAATTTTTAAACACGGTGGCAACACAGGATATCCAGCAGAATACCAAAGAGTATTTGATGCTGCCGAAATCTTATAATGGGAGAAGTTTGGCTTACAGGCGGGCCGAAACCAGCGATTTGGGGATCACAGTAATTTTGGCGGCAGCAGGAGTACTGCTGATTGCGGTCAGAAAGCGGGGACGAAAGGAAAGGGAGCAAAAGGAAAGAGAAAAACTGCTGCTGATGGATTATTCTGAGGTGGTATCAAAGTTGATTGTTCTTACAGGTGCTGGATTTACCCTTCGGTCTGCCTGGGGAAAAATCGCGTCTGAATACGAACTGGGAAAGCAGAAGAATGAAAAGCTGTTCAGACCGGCTTATGAGGAGATGGCAAATACCTGGAGGCAGCTGGAGGGCGGAATGCCTGAATCCAGAGCATATGGTGAGTTTGCGGCCAGATGCGGGATTCTTCCCTACAGAAAACTGGTGACTCTTTTGGAACAAAACAGGAAAAATGGAGGGCGGGAGCTGAGAATAGCTTTAGAACTGGAAATGTCGGATGCGTTTGAAAAGAGGAAGCATTTGGCTCGGCAGCTGGGAGAGGAGGCAGGAACCAAGCTTTTAGTTCCCCTTTTTCTTCTGCTGGGCATAGTGATGGTTCTTATTGCAGCTCCGGCTTTTATGGGCCTATAGAACGGTAAGAGGAATAAGATCCGGCGGAAGATCATGGAGGTTTACAATATGAAAGAGAGAATTGGAAAAGAAATCAGGGATTTTATAATGGGAGAAGATGGAATCGGCGTTATTGAAGTAGCAAGTGGAAGATTGTAGTAAAAATTAAAATTCAGGCTTTATTGCAATTTCAGTATATAAAATAAAGGTTTTTGAATTTTGGATATTTTATATGGGAAATATCACTTATCCAAAATGCAAGTGGATGAAGATAGCTGTTTTTGCTTAAATATCACTTGAAAAGTTTCACTTCATAGTCCATAAATTTTGACACAAATCACTGGAGGAAAAATTATCCTGAATTATTCACGACTTTGCCACGAATGTGGCTGAAAGCCACATAGTTACTGTATTTTAACTGAATATTGCTTTTCACCTATCAAGTGAATGAAAAAAGAGCATCCATTTGTGGTAAAATTAA
>DXFU01000051.1 GCA_019114305.1 Candidatus Hungatella pullicola
ATTTCGTTAAAAATCTCTTTTTTTCGTCCTATTTCCGAAGTCTTATTGAACTTGAAAACCCTCGAAAAGTGCGTAAATTCAAGGATTTCTACGAATTCACCCTTTGTAGACATGTGACGACTTCCACATGCATCGTCATAGGAAACATATCCACTCCCCACGCCTCCACAGCTTTGTATCCTTTCTTCCCAAAATACTTCAAATCCCTGGCCAGCGTTTCCGGGCCGCAGGAGATATAAACTACCTTTTTCGCCCCAAGCCGCGCCACTGAGTCTATAAATTCTTCTGTGCTCCCGCTTCTCGGCGGATCCATGAAAACCACATCAGCGCTCTCTCCCTGCTCAGCCATCTGAACCATAAATGTTCCGGCATCATTACAGTAAAACCGGATATTTTTAACCTGATTCAGCTTGGCGTTTGCCACAGCGTCTCTTACAGCGTCTGCATTCAGCTCCACGCCTATCACTTCTTTCGCGTCTTTCCCCGCAATCATACCGATGGTTCCGATTCCGCAGTATGCGTCAATCACTCTCTCGCTGCCTGTAAGGCCTGCCAGCTCCTCCGCCTTTTTGTACAGTATTTCTGTCTGTACCGGGTTTACCTGATAGAAGGATTTGGAGGAGATCCGAAAGCGAAGACCGCAGAGTATATCTTCAATGTATCCCTTGCCATAAAGCACCTGTTCCCTATCTCCCAGCACCATACTGGTATCCCGGCCATTTATATTCTGTATAACCGTTGTGATTTCTGGATGTCGCTGTCTTAACGCCTTTACAAAGTTGTTTTTGGACGGAAAAACAGGGGAGGCAGTAACCAAAACCACCATAATTTCTCCGGTCACAAATCCACGGCGTATGAGAACGTGACGAAGGAGACCGTATCCGGTATCCTCATCAAAGGTGCGTATTTTAAAGGAAGGAAGCAAGGTTCTGATTGTCTGAATAATCCCATCAGCTGTCTGGTCCTCTATCAGGCAGCTTTCCACAGGCACCACCTTGTGGGAATTTGCCTCATACACTCCGGATATGACATTTCCCTTTCTGTCATGGTCAAATACCCCGTGAACCTTGTTGCGGTAATGCCATGGATTTTCCATGGCGAAAAAGCCCTTTACCCTGCAGTACGGCCTGAGAAGGTCCTCAAGCATTTTTCTTTTCTCAGCTATCTGCTTTTCATATGGCACATCCAAATACTGGCAGCCGCCGCAGCGCTGAAACACAGGACACAGCCGGCTGCCTGAGCCGCTTTTTTTTCTCTGCTGTCCCTGATTCTTGGCAGAAATTTTCTCTCTTAATTGTCTCTGCTTTTCTGTTTTCTTCTCCGCCCCTGCTTTTCCCTTTTGCTGCATTCCCTCCCTGTATTGAGTTCTGTATGGTTCTCTGCTCTCGCTGGCCTTCCGTTTTTTTCCCCGTTCCTCCTGAAATCCGCCTTTCTTTCCCCGCCGTTCAGCACCTTTGCCTTCCCTTTTCTGAAAAACGCTGCCATCGTTGTCATTATGGGCATACGCTTCTTTTCTGCTGCTGTATCTGTCCGTTGATTTTATCTGCTTTTTTCCTTTTGTAGCTCCCTTTTTTTCCATATTATTTTTTTACCCTTCCGCTCTTCTATCTTGGCAGTCCTGCCGGTTGCAAACATCTTCCAATTATACATTTCCCTGTTTCCATTGAGGGACTCTCGTATACTTTACTACCTTGCCCTGTCTCTGTCAATGACACCCAAAAACTTTTACATCTCTGCCTTTCCATGAATATTCCCTGGTCCCTAGGTATACCTGTCCTGCAGACGTTCCCATAAGCAATTTCATTAAAAGCCAGTATATTCAAGACACCAGCTGCCGCCGCACTGGCTGACTTCCAATTCTTTTTCCACTGTTCTCAATAGCAGCTTATCTTTCGGCAATGCTGTCCTTTTTTCTACACCGCCGGATACAGGACAGCCCAATTTTCACAGCAAACATTCTTTTACCTATCTATTCACCTTTTCACAGATTCTCTAATACTCTGTTGTTATACGGCAGCTGAAATTCAGTTTCCCTGCTTTTCCTTTTTAAGGTACGCTGCCTGAAACTGCTTATAAAACTGCTGTCCGATTTGGAGGTATTCTATGATTTCTGATACAACCTATCCGTTCCAGCTCCCCCCGCTTCCTTACTCTTATGATGCCTTGGAACCTTACATTGACACAAAAACCATGCGCATTCACCACGACAAACACTTTAAAACTTATGTGGACAATCTGAATCTGGCCTTAAAGCCTTATCCGGAATACCATTCCTGGACTTTAGAAGAACTGCTGATTCAGCTGAATCAGCTTCCCGAGCCTCTTAGAACTGCTGTAAGAAACAACGGCGGCGGAGTCTACAACCACGACCTTTATTTTGATTTCATGGCTCCGGCCGGCCAGGCTCCTTTGAAAGAGGTGACCGATCTTTTTGGCGGGGAAGAATCATGGAAAAGTCAGATGAAAACTGCTGGTCTGGGTCAATTTGGCTCCGGATTTGCCTGGCTGGTTTCTGACTCGTTCGGCGGCCTTTCTATTACAGCCCTGCCCAATCAGGATAATCCTCTGACTCAGGGGCTGTATCCCATTCTTCCTCTGGATGTATGGGAACACGCCTACTATTTAAAATACCAGAATCTCCGAGGAGATTACATTGACAGCTGGTTTCACATCATTAACTGGGATGCCGTTGAAAAAAGGCTAAATGGAGCTTAAAGCCATGGAAAAGCCCTGCTTTGTCTCCTGTCCGGCAATTGGAACTGTTTCCAATCCTTTGACAGAAAAACTCCAAGCAGGGCTTTCTATTTTCCATCCCTCTCCTTAATCAATGGCAATACGGAATACCACAGGTTTGTCTGTGGAAACTCCTTCCACTGCAACATGCAGTCCTTCTTCGTCTCTTTCCCAGACACATGGACCGTCAAATCCAAGAATCTCAACAGAACGGATAATCCCATGGAAATTAGGCTTTTTGGAGGCGTCCTTCTCTCCCAGCAGCGTAAAGTTATACCGTCCGCTGTCACTGCATTTTAACACAATCCCGTATAAGAATCCATGATTGACTGTATATCTGATATCAGAGGAAGTAAACTCTTTCTTAATTCCGTCTGAAAACTGTCCTTCTTCTACTTTAGTAGGGCCTTCTCCAAAAGTTCTCCAAACTCCAGACCCGTAAATTGCCTCTCCGTTTACCTCAAGCCAACGGCCTATTTCAAGTAGTATGGCCTTATCCTCATCTGGTATTGTCCCGTCTGCCTTTGGCCCTATGTTCAGCAGCAGATTTCCGTTTTTGCTTACAATATCCGCCAAATCACAGATCAAATCCGCCGCCTGGCGGTATTCATTATTTTCTGTATAGCACCAGGAATTCAGCGCCACTGAGGTATCTGTCTGCCAGTAATAATTCTTTCCTTCCGCAAACTGACCTCTTTCTATGTCAACTACAGCTGTGCCGAACATAAAAGCGTCGTGTTTATAATTAATCAAGACCTCCTGTCCCCATTCCAGCGCCCGGTTGTAGTAGTAAGCAGCCATTTTCTTTAAATAGGGCTTAAAGGCCTCATGTTGAATCCACCAGTCAAAATAAAGAATTTTAGGATGGTAGCGGTCTATCAGCTCACAGGTTCTTACAAGCCAGTCCTGAAGATATTCCTCTGTGGGATAAGGCTTGCCGAACAAGTCGTGATGATTCTCTGGTTCCGGCATGGCAGGCCAGTAAAAATCCCCTCTTGCCATAGGCTCTTTGATATCGCTGTCAAACTCTCTTCCGCGGCCCATAAAAAACCAATGCTCCGCCCGATGAGAGGAAGCCCCTCCCGTCAGCCCATGACCTTCAAAGGCCTGAAACAGTTCTCCAAGAGTGTCCCGTTTTGGCCCCATTTCACATACATTCCAGTGGGACAGTTCGCTTTTATACATTTGGAATCCGTCGTGATGCTCTGCCACAGGCACTACATATCTGGCTCCCGCCTTTTCAAATAAGCAGGCCCATTCCTCAGGGTCAAATCTTTCAGCCTGAAACATGGGGATAAAATCCTTGTAGCCAAATTCTTTGTGAGGACCATAAGTCTTCCTGTGATGCTCATACTCCGGGCTTCCCTGAATATACATATTTCTG
This sequence comes from Candidatus Hungatella pullicola, assembly GCA_019114305.1. Taxonomy (GTDB): domain Bacteria; phylum Bacillota; class Clostridia; order Lachnospirales; family Lachnospiraceae; genus Hungatella_B; species Hungatella_B pullicola. The sequence continues at coordinate 4,118 of DXFU01000051.1, forward strand.
GAATACCATTCGCTTCCAAAAGCAGGTACGGAATAGACACCCCAGTGAATGAAAATGCCGAATTTTCCCTGGCGGTACCAGTCCGGAAGAGGATGGCCGCTTAAGCTTTCCCATGTGTCCTTGTAATTCCCCTGTTCAATGACCTGATTAATGATCTGCAGATACTTCTTCATGTCGTAACCCATAATCCCAATCCTTCCCCTTCTTATACTAAATCTCTTCTTGGTCAGTCTCTTCCTCGTACTCTTCGCCCATTCCGTCTTCTTCCCAGTCATCCTCAGCCGGTCTCCAGGCTTTTCCAAATTTTACGTCTTTAAACAAAGCTGCCAGACCGGTAATCTGCTTTAACCTTAAAATCTCATCCTTATCCATTCCCAGATGCTTGGAAATCCAGGCATCTGATCTGCCCAGCTCATGAAGTTCTTTAATAATATTGCTCATCAGATCCACATCGTGGCTTCCCCTGGCACGATTATGGCGGATGGTGCTGGCCATCCGATTAGCCAGCGGTTTATCAATGACAGAAACCGGAAGCATCCCATTCTCCCGTTCGTAAATATCCCTATATTCCAGCATAATTCTGTATCGGTGAAAACCGTCTACAATAATATAGGTATCATCTTCTTTTGAATAATAGCATACAATGGGCATGGTATACCCATCTTCTTTTATGCTGTCATATAAAAGCTTCATTTCCGGCGGAGCCACAGTATTTGGATTGTATGTATTTGGCTTTATTTTCTCCACAGGAACCGCTATCACATGGTACACCGGACTTTCATGCTCCATAATTCATGTCCTCCACGCTTTTATATTTATTGCGAATCATATCCACCCGTTTCTGCTGCTGTCTGGTCATTCCAAATCCCATAAAACGGCAGATATGGTCATTTTTCAAAATACAGTAACACATCCGTTTCCAGCTGGGAATATCCTTTGTGGACTTTATATCATCCGTATCATCAGGAATTCTTCCCACAAAAACCACCCGGCATTTTTTGTTGAGCGTATAATTGGATACCCCGTTTCTCTGAATCTGATAGCCATGTTCTTCCAGTTCACGGATGGTGTCTTCATCCAATCCCCCGCCTGTTTTATGCCAGAAGAGAATGGAAGTATTAAATTTCTTCGCGTAATTATTTCTCAGCCTGGGCGGCAGAGTATCTAAAAGGAACATGGTATAGGATTTCCATGTATGCCCCTCCGGAAGGGTAACATTCCGATATCCCATAGCCTTGGTCTTACCATAAATACAGGCAAAATTGGCTCCCCTCACTCTTCCCACCAGTTTGACCCATATTTCCGGGTCTATCACCCGGTACATATTCAAAGCGTCTTTGGAATAATCGTTAAAAGGAGACGCAACTCTCATCTGGGTTACCTTAAGACCCGCCTTATAATACAAGTCATAAAGCTGATTGTAATCATAATTGAACAGATAATTGGCATGCCATATATCATTAACAGACCAGTCGTATATAGGAGAGGCGCACCACACCTCCTTAAAGGTTTTGCTGATCCAGCACTGGCCCTTGTAACCATATTTCTTATTGACAAATCCGCTGTACCGCTGAAGGGACTCATCCGCTCTCATTCCCAGAAGACAGACTGTTTTCTTCTCCCCATGAGACAAACGATACCACCGCCCAAACTGTTTTGCCAGATCCTCCTGATGCATGCGGTAGCGGTATGTTGTCATAGGATTGTTGTCCAGGTTGATCACATATTCCTTTTTGGGCATTTCTCTTACCCACTGATCTTTTTTCGTGTCATCCCATGGAAACCAGTACATTTCATAGCTGCTGAGAGCCGTTCTGGTTGCCATGGGAAGGCATACCCAGTACGGCTCTACTTCGTTTTTAATCCGCTCAAAGGTTCGCTCCACATACTGGGTTGTTACTGTATACTGCGCTTCAAAATCCTGATGAAAAACGCCGATTACCCGGTCCGGCGCATACTTTCTCTTATAATCCAGAACCAGATTCAAAAGAAGGCCGCTGTCTTTTCCGCCGGAAAACGAAACATAGATGTTATCGAATTCCTGGAAAATAAATTTCAGCCGCTCCTGAAGAGCATCATAAACATTCTGATCTGAATATTCCCGTACCATGTGCCTTACTCCTTCCAACTGGTAATTTCCAGTTTTTTCCATATAAAGGTAAATTTAGCACATTGAGAGAAAAAATTCAACAAAGTTCGACAAAATACCCTTCTTTGGATATGATCAGCTGTCCCCGAAAATCTGCTGTCTGATACAATCCAAAAAACGCTGCCCGTACTTATGGTATTTAAATTTCCCAACTCCGGATACAGAAAGCATTTCTTCATAGTAAGCCTCTAAATTTTTAGGCATTCCATAAAGTCCGCTATTTTCAAATAGCTGGGCCTGAAATCCTGTGCCTATTTGGAAATACAGTGGGCTTCATCAGAGAAATCAGAGGGGAGAGAACCAATGTAATACCTTCCAGAAGAAGGGCAGGAATCTGATAGCACAGCGAATTTCCCGCCCCTGTAGGCATAATTCCCAAGGTATCTATTCCCTCCAGAATACTGTCAATCAGCCTTTCCTGCCCTTTGTGCCCCAGAAACAGCTTTTTACAGACATTGACAAAGGATCTTATAAATTTCCTCTCTGCTCAGTTGGCGTGGACCGCTTTTAATGATATTGCAGGTGTCCGCCACCTGACGGAGAACTTCCGGCGTAATCTCCACTTTGGATTCCAGCTGCTCCATTTTAGTAGGAAGGCCGCATTCCTTAATCAATTCAGCCAGCGCCTTCAGTCCCTTTTCCCCGGTATCCTGGCCAAAAACTTCTTTGGCAAACCGGGTGAATTTTTCTTTCGCATCTTCCAGAATATGCTGGTAATAGACTGGCTGAATCACCGCCAGACCCTGACCGTGATTGCAGTCAGTGTAAGCTCCCAGCTGATGCTCGATCTGATGGGCCTGGAAATCTGTAAGACGACCTGCTTTCAAAATACCGTTTTCCGCCATTGCAGAGTCCCACATCAGATTGCTGCGGGCCTGCATATCATTGATATCCAGCGTCAGCCGGCGCATGTTTATAACAGTATTGCGCATAATTGCCAGAGCCACATCATCAGAGACATTATCTGCGTCAGAGCGGCCGAAATAAGTTTCCATGGCATGACTCATAGTATCAAAAGCGCCGGACATTACCTGCATAGGCGGAACTGCTGCAGTATACATGGGGTCAAGGATGGCAAAGGCGGCTCCTGTTCCAACAATGGGTCCTTTCCACAGCTTTTCTTCATAGGTAATAACCGCGCCGGAATTCATTTCCGCTCCTGTGCCGGAGGCAGTAACCACCGCCCCCATAGGAATCCCAGCCGCAGGGAATTTCCCCTGTTCATATTCCATGCTCCACATATCTTCCTCAATTACAGCCTGAGCGGAAATCACCTTACAGCAGTCAATGACACTGCCGCCGCCCGCTGCCAGAATAAAATCCACCTGACGCTCTCTCACCAGCTTTGCTCCCTCCTGTACCTTAGCGTAAGTAGGGTTGGGCATGATACCCTCAAAGTCTACGATTTCCTTGCCAGCCTCAAGAAGCAGAGTTCTCAGTTCATCATAAATGCCGTTCTTTTTCACGGAACCCCCTCCAAAAGCCAGCATAACGGTCTTTCCTACTTTAGGAAGTTCCTGCTTCAGCGCGTCTGCTGCGGCTCCTTGACCAAAATAAACTTTTGTCGGACAAAAATACGTAAATTTGTTCATAATATGATCCTCCCTTTCTCACATTAAAAAATACAATCGGTTCTTTTGCTTCATACTGCAAACCAACCCTCTCATCGCTGTTGCATTGAATAGAAAGCCATGCTATAATGCGATCAAAACAATCGGTTGTATAAACCGATTATAATTTCCGATAGTTACAATCGGTCAAGTGTTTTTTCAACAAATTCTAATTTTTATCAGGAGGAATCGCCCGTGTATACAATGATGCAGGTTTGCAGAGAAACGAATCTGACTTATCAGGCTTTGAAATATTACTGCAATGAAGGACTGATCCCCCATGTGAAACGCGATGACAACAACCGGCGCATATTCGATGAAAAAGATGTAAAATGGATCAAAGACCTTGTGTGCCTGAAAAAATGCGGCATGAGCATTCAGGAAATGAAGGAATATCTGGATCTATGCCTGAAAGGGGAATCCACCATTCCCCAGAGAAAAAAAATGCTTACGGCAAAGCAGGAAGCTCTCAGAGCCTCCATTAAGGAACTGGAAGACAGCGTGGCATACATTAACTGGAAGCAGAGATTTTATGATGAGGTGCTTTCCGGAAATCGTCCCTATGTCAGCAATCTGATTCAGACAGAAACATAATTTGGCCGTTGCCAAATTAAACAGATATGGATCGAGTAGGGGAGATTTTCTCTCCCCTCTCACACCACCGTACATGCCGTCCGGCATACGGCGGTTCAACATAACTTCAAGGCATGACGCTTATTGTAATAGTCAAGACAGCTTATAAGCCCTGCTTTTG
>DXFU01000052.1 GCA_019114305.1 Candidatus Hungatella pullicola
CATTCTTTGGACCTCCTGTGCTTTTTATTTGTGGTTTGCAGACCTACATTTATTTTAGCACAGGAGTTTCTTTTATCTAAAGAACTTCCCTCCCCCTGCAGAGCAGGGGGTTTATTTTTACGGTCATACAATAAAGGGCTGCGGCAAACAATCACATTTTTGCCACAGCTCTTTTCTTGTGAAGTTCATCTGCTATCTGAAAAGATTAGCCAGAACCGGTACCATTTCCTTAATAACTGTCTGGGTTGTATTAATACACAAATCAAAATTCAGCTTGTTGCCCCAGGTATACCCGGTATAGAATTCATAATATTTGGCTCTCTTTTTATCCATGGCTGAAATTTTCTGTTTCAGTTCCCGTTCTGTCAGCGTTTCTCCCTCAGGAGCTTTTTCCCTGCAGCGCTTCATTTTGCTTTCCATATCTGCATAAACGAAGATGCGAAACGGTTTCATTTCCTTTAAAATATAGTCCGCGCACCGCCCCACAATTACGCAGTCAGATTTTTCAGCCATCTCAGTAATAATCTGTGCCTGTCCCTGATAAACTGCCATGGTCTGTTCCAAAACAGGAGATGCCGAAGGATAAAAGCTTCTTCCAACATGAATGGGGAACGAAAACAATGGCTGATGCTCCACAATAGTCTGTACATACTGTTCAGACAAAGAGGTGCGTTTAGCAATCTCACCGATAATCTCCTGATCGTAATAGGCGATCCCCAGCTCCTCTGACAATCTGCGGCCCAGTTCACGTCCGCCGCTGCCGAATTCACGGCCAATGGTAATAATCTTGTTCATAAAAACTCTCCTTTCCTTTTTTATAACTCTTTTGTATACCGTCTGATCATGAAAACAACATAAACGGCTACCAGCAGCTCTGTGAAAGGCATTGCAAACCAGATGGCACTAGCGCCTGCAAGAATGGGAAGTACCAAAATAAGAATTCCGCTGATAACCAGTCCTCTGGAAATAGAAACCACAAAAGCAGCCTTTGGTTTCATCACTGCCTGAAAGTAATAAGTTGAAAAAATATTTAACGGCAGCAATAGGAAGGAAATTCCATAGGTTCGAATAATCGATGGGGCAATCTGAAGAACCTCTTCCGTTGGATTCATAAAAATATGGATAAACTGATTTGGAATGGCCAGACATAAAACGGTCCAGATAACTCCAAAAAATGTGGTTGTTATTAATGCATATTTCAATGTCTCCCGAATCCGTTCCCCTTTTCCCGCACCGAAATTAATGGAGATAATAGGCTGAGAAGCCTGACCTACACTGTAAGCACAGCACTGTACAAAAGTCATAATATTTACAATTACTCCATATACGGAAAGGGCATTGGTTCCCAGATAAGCCATAATCTGCCGGTTAAACAAAATTGTCAGCACACCCATGGCGATATCAATAAAAAATGTAGAAAATCCAGTTACAAAAATCTCCCGGAATTTTTTAAGAATATTTACAGGCCGCACCAGACACAGGGAATTTTTCTTTTTAAAGAAGTGAGACACCATAACCAGAATAGAAATCACTGTTCCCAAAGCTGTAGCAACTCCCGCTCCCATGGCCCCCATGTCACAGGTAAAAACAAAAAAGTAATCTCCAAAAATGTTAAAAATTCCTCCCGCCAAAACTGCTGCCGTAGCCAGAACTGGATTTTTATCATTTCTCAAATAAGCTGCCAGAGTCTGTGTAAAGAGGAAGCATGGAATTACAAATTTAATAGGGAAAACATACTCTCTGGCAAGGGAAATAGTCTGTTCATCTGCACCGAAAAACAGAAGAAGCTCTCTGTCAAAAAATATAATGACAATCCACGCAGCTATAGCCAAAACTGCAGACCCAAGAATAGATAAGGTAAAGTATTCATTGGACTTTTTTGTGTTGCTCTCCTCTCTTCCCCTGACAGTACTGAAAAGAACAGAGCCTCCAATTCCCATTAAAAGTCCCAGACTGTAAATAATATTCCAGATGGGCGCTACCACTGCCAAGGCTGCCGTGCCTTCCGGCCCATGATATTGCCCCACCATGGCCATGTCTACTATAGAGTAGATAGATGTAACCAGCGCGCTTCCAAAAGCCGCCGCAAGGTACCTGAAATACAAAGTTTTAATGTTGCCGCGCAAAAAATCCATTTTTCACGATACTCCTTTCTCCAGCGCAAAAGCCATCCTTCTTTCCCAAACCGGGGAAGCCTCCCAATCAAACAAAAAAGCCGGATAAGAAACAGACATTTCAGTCCGTGCTCTTATCCAGCTCCTCATTTCTTCCGAATGAATTGCCCTCCGCGCAAGTGCTTTTATCTTACTATCTATTTTCCCTATTGTCAACCAGTGATTTTATCAGTCCCATGAAGTAACTGGAACCCTTGCTACCAAATAAGAAATTCTCTTTCCAAATCTCCCGCATAAAGAGACAGGTCCAAAAAAGCCCCGGCAAAGAAAGAAATCATTCCTCTGCCGGAGCCTTTTATTCAGAACTCAAACCTGAAACCTATATGCACATTCTATGTATTTTCAAAACACAGTCTGCTACTGCAGCAGCTCTGTCTCCAGATCCTGAAGCATCAGATCCAAAGCATTTATTCCGCCTTCAGCAGTATACCATACTGCAGGATGAGCCAGATACACAATAGCTCCATTCTTGTAAGCATCGGTTCCCATTACCAGCTCGTTTTCCACAATTTCCTGTGCCAGCTGGGCTCCTTCTGTGCCGATAGCAGCATCTCGGTCTAAAACAAAAATATAGTCAGGATTCATCTCTACAATCAGCTCAAAGGAAGTTTCATTGCCATGGGTAGAAGTTACATCTCCATCACCAAGATTGTTAAAGCCCGCTTCAATACCAATAAGGGAGCATCTGCCGTCATTGCCAAGAATGTTAAAGCTTCCGCTGGTACAAAGTCCAACGATTGCACTTTTGCCTTCCGCAAATGCAGAAAGAGCATCTATACGGCTGTCAAAGTCTGCCATCAGTGATTCTACCTGCTCCTCTTCACCAAACATGGAAGCAATGGTTGCAGCATTCTTTCTCACGCTTTCCACCACTCCCAACTCTGTATCCGTAGCAAGATATACCACTGGAGCGATCTCGCTCAGTGCATCATAGGAGGAAGCAAGACGGCCTCCAATAAAAATCACATCTGGCTCGCAGGCCATTACCGCTTCCATGTCAGCTTCTTTAATGGTACCCAAATTTGCAATATTCTCATCTGTAACATATTCCTGAAGATATTCAAGGGAAGTAGAGGCAGAGCCTACCACTCTATCTCCCAGTCCCAGACTGTCAAGAATATCCAGACAGGCCATATCAAGAATGGCAACACGCTGTGGATCGTATGGTACCTCCAGATCAATCTCCTCTTTGCTGGCGTTTAGGCTTTTAATGGTCACAGTCTCGGGGATTGCATCTTCAGAAACTGCAGACTCCGCCTCACTGGAAGTTTCAACAGCTGCTGCCCCGGTCTCTGCAGATGGAGCTGTTGTAGACGCAGTTCCTGAACTGGTTCCGCATCCTGCAAGACTTACGGCCATACCCGCCGCAAGGATAAATGCAATAGTTTTTTTCATAATGGTAATCTCCCTTTCTTTTTATAAATTTCCATTGATCTGTATTCTCTCATTTTAATAATAAACAGACAGAGGTTTCCCCCCAATCTCCATCATTTCAAAATCTACCTTATAAATCTCAGACAACGTCTCCTTGGTCATCACCTCCTTCACAGTTCCAAATTTGGCAATTTTTCCGTCTACAAAGGCGCAGATATAATCAGAATAGAACGCTGCGTAGTTAATATCGTGAAGCACCAGGATCACGGTTTTTCCCAGCTCATCGCAAAGCCGGCGGACAATTTTCATCATATTGGTAGCATGGTAGATATCCAGATTGTTGGTAGGCTCATCCAGAAGAACATACTCTGTATCCTGAGCAATGACCATGGCGATATATGCCCTCTGTCTCTGTCCTCCGCTCAGCTCATCAATAAACCGGTCCTGAAAATCCTGAAGTTCCATATACTCAATGGCCTGATCTATAATGGCCTGATCTTCCGCGGTGATTCTTCCTCCGGAATAAGGAAATCGGCCGAACGCTACCAGTTCACGCACAGTCAGCTTCATCTGAATGTTATTGCTCTGAGTCAGAATCGCAAGACGTTTGGACAGTTCTTTGCTTTTCCATCTGCCAATATCCTGCCCCTCAAAATCCACCATGCCGCTGTCCCTGGCAATCAATCGGGAAATCATTCCCATAACCGTGGACTTGCCTGCGCCATTGGGCCCTATGAGGGAAATTACCTTTCCCTTAGGGATCTGAAAGCTGACAGAATCCACTACAATTTTTCCATCATATCGTTTGGTTAAATCTTTTATTCTCATATTAAGCCCTCCTGTTGGTCAGAAGAAGATACAGGAAATAGAATCCGCCTCCTACTGTAATAAATACGCTGACAGGAACGGAATAAGTAAATACATGCTCCACAATCAGCTGACCTCCCACTAATACAATCATCCCAAACAAAGCGGAACCTAAAATCAGCTGTTCATGACGGTAAGTTTTCAAAAGCTGTCTTGACAAATTGGCGATAATCAGTCCAAGAAATGATATAGGACCTACCATAGCCGTGGCAGCCGCAATACACAGCGTAACTCCCAGCAGCAGACGCCGTACACACCTGTCATAATCTACCCCCAGATTAATGGCCTGATCCTTTCCCAATGTAAGTACATTAAGAAGAGACAGCTCTTTTCTGAGAGCAAAAATTACCCCTCCCAAAACAATGAAACAGAACAGAATAATTTCCGAGTTTACATTGCTGAAGCTGGCAACTAAAGTTGTCAATAGAGCATCGTATTCATTGGGGTCCATCACTCTGGTTAAACTAGTCTGAATACTGGAGAAAAAAGAAGTCAACACAGTCCCAATCAAAAGCACATAAAGTACGTTATGCTTTGTCTTTCGGAACAGGTAGCCGTAAATCACCATGGCCGCCGCTCCCATTACCACCAGATCCACTGCAAAAGAAAGGTTGGCGTTCACTGCAAGCAAACTTCCTGATCCCGCCACAAACACCACTGCCGTATGAACAAGGGTATACAGAGAATTCATTCCCAGAAGGCATGGGGTTACAATGGTATTGTTAATAATAGACTGGAATACAATAGATGCCCCGCCTATGGCAAATGCCGTAATCAACATAACTATCAGCTTAGGAGTTCGGATTTTCATGGAATAATGGAACAGCTTTTCATTGCAAAAATTCACATCCACCACCATGTAAGCCACAGCAGCCGCCAGCACAATGAGAAATAAAACGGCCAATTTTCTTATATTGGCCCTGTATGCGGCCGTTCTCATGACAGATCACCTCCCTCCAGAGAGGACGCTGCCTGTGAAGCGGTCACGCTGCAGCCAGAAGTCCCCAGCCCGCCAAGACGAACTGCCTTTCGTCCATTCTTCAAGCGATAAAATAACAGGCCTATAAATAAAATGCTTCCTACAATTCCCACAATCAGTTCAATAGGAAGCTCATAGGGAGCGATCACAGTCCTTCCCAGCATATCGCAAACCAAAACGAAAATAGCTCCAAACAAGGCTGTATCCACCAAGGTTCCACGAATTTTGTCTCCCTTAAACATGGCAACCAGATTGGGAACAATCAGTCCTATGTAGGAAATAGAGCCCACTACCACAATCACGGAAGCTGTAATCATAGCCGCAATGGTTAGACCGGCAAAAAGTACCAGATTATAAGGCACTCCCAGATTCTTGGAAAAATCCCTTCCCATTCCCACAATGTTAAAATGATTGGCAAAAAGAAAGGCAAGAATCACCAAAGGCACCACCAGATACACAATCTCATATCTTCCCCTTAAAACCAGGGAGAAATGACCTACTAACCAGGAGGAAAGCGCCTGTGTCATCTCATATTTATAGGCAAGATAGTTGGTAATCCCTCCGATCACATTTCCGAACATAATTCCAACCAAGGGAACCATAATAACATCCTTAAACTGAATCCGCTGAATAAACCAGACAAATATCCAGGTTCCCAGGATTGCTGCTGCAAAAGCAAATAATGCCCTCCCCCAGAGAGTTGATCCGGGCCAAAAAAGCAGCGCCAGCAATATTCCCAGCTGAGCGGATGAAATGGTAGCTCCTGTAGTGGGAGAAACAAACTTGTTCATACACAGCTGCTGCATAATCAGGCCAGCTACACTCATGCCCACACCGGTACATAAGATAGCCAAAAGTCTTGGCAGCCTGGAAATCAGAAATATTTCCAGCTGTTCCAAATCCCCAGTGAGCAGTGAGACAGGATTTATATCAATGACGCCCACAAACAGGGAAAGAACAGACAATACTGCAAGACAAATCAAAAGGACTGCTGTCATCATTCGACTTGCGTTCATGTTATCCTCCTAAAAAATAAGTCCATTAGTTAGTTCTTGCTAACCAATGGACACGAGTATAACATGTGAGGTATAAAAATTGCAAGCACATTGTTTCTCAATAAGCCTTTTTCGTAAAATCAACTGTTCATATTCTGGATGCAACAAAAAAATCCGGCTGTTTTGTACGATCATTCATCACAAAACAGCCGAACTTTTCGGCAGAACCTCTATAAAATTCTTATAACAGCATTTCTTTTTTTGCCTGTCTGCTGTTTTTCTTATTCTTTCCAGACTGTAAGAGAAGAGCTGTATTCTCCTCCACGGTAAAGAACAATGGAAGCTTTTCTCTTTTCCATACTGTCAAATCCCAGCTCTGTATTGCTGTTTGGAAAAATAAAGTTCTTTGCGCTGGATGTTACAGTCAGTCTCATACGATGTCCCGGCAGGAAAGTATTGGAAATCTTAGTCGTTCTTATGTTGATCTCGTAAACCTTTCCTTCCTCCATGTACTCAGGAGTCTCAAATCCGTTTCTGTACTTGGCTCCCAGTACGCCGTCAGCCAGCTTTACTGACGTTCCATTTTCGTCTACATCTGTAATCCGCACTACAAAATCTGTATCCGGGCAGTCACAGGAAACAAAAAGCTTTACTCTGGCTTCTCCGGTTATGGTAAGAGGCTGCTTAAGCACAGGAGTAGTAAAGGAGAGAATATCCTGTCTTTTTTCTTCCTCTGTATAATCCTCCGGTACCTCCAGCTCGTTTTCCGACATATCTACAATATGGACTGCCGGACAGTCAGGATCATAAATATAGGATTCCATTCCTGAAACCTTCTGCGGCTGCTCCAGAAGAATCCCCGTTCCGCAGATGGACCCGTTTCCAGCTGCCTTTCCATCTGTCGGCTCTCCTCCCAGATAAAATACGGTTTCCTCAGCCGTTTTCGGAGGCCACGCAGAGGCTTCCTTCCATTTATTTTCACCTACAGTAAAGTATTCTACTGCAGCAGTCTGTTCTATGCCGTTTTCCACTCCTTTAAGGAAATGTTCCAGCCATTTCATACAAAGAACATCCATGTCGTAGCGTAAGGCATTTTCTCCCATATAGACTCCATGAAGATCATAATCCGCGTTACCGCTGTGCTTCCAAGGACCTAATACCGCTTTCCAGGTTCCCTTTGGCCAGTTTTTCACCAATTCCAGAGCCTCTGTAGTTCCCATACCATTGTCGTCAAACCAGCCGGACATAATAAGGGCAGGAACGGGAGGACCATCATATCTGTCCTTCCAGCTGGACTGTTTCCAGAAGGAATCCATATTTTTATGCTCCAGCCACCGGGATAAAAATTCTACTGGATGTCCCAGCGCTTTTTCCGGTATAGATGTCAGAGGACGTATATCCAGAATCTCATCCCAATTATCCTGAGCCATCAGCTCCGGACGCATGGACCGCTCGGACATGGCGAATGCCCATGCCAGCATACCGGAAGTAAAGCAGCCTCCCCGTCTTGGAAGGTCTGTAAAAGCGCTTCCTGCACACACGCTGCTCAGCATAGCCTTCAGATGAGGATTTCCGCTGGCTGCTGCCGCCCACTGGACATAGCCCAGATAGGAACCTCCTGTCATAGCTGCCTGTCCGTCACTCCACTCCTGAGCAGCAATCCAGTTTAAGGTATCATCTCCATCTTCAACTTCATAGTGCTCCGGCTGCCATTTTCCCGTACTGTCCTCACGTCCTCTGGTATCCTGAATGACTACCGCATATCCTCTCTGAACAAAGCGATAGTAGACAGAAGCACCCTTTCCCTTGCCATAGGGTGTACGAACAAGAACCGCCGGAACTTGTTTCAGTCCCTCCGGAAGGTATACATCTGTTGCCAGCTGTTCTTTGTCCCTGGTGTTTACCACAAACGTTCCGTGGAATTTTACCAGATATACCGGACCCGGCTGAAATTCCCCTTTCTCCTGGTTTCCATAAACCTCCTCCCAAAGAGACAAAGGCGTTTGTCTTTCCATTCCCTTTTTCACTAAAACAGCGCAGCTGTCCCGGCCGCTCATAAGAACTCCGTAAATTTTTCCGTCCCGAAAAAGAAGATCAAAGGGAAACTTCTTTCTTCGCTGGAAATATTCTCCGCTCTTTCTCAGGGTAAATTCCTCTCCCGACTCTGTGGTAAATTCCCTGGGAAGGGATAAGGCTTTCTGTTCATATTCCTTTCTGTTTTTAAAAAACAGACTGAGACTGCGGCTGCACAGCTCTCCAAAAGCCTTGTCATCCTCTTCCCTGTAAGGCCGTTTTTCTTCAAAGACCCCAGTTTCTTCCCTCAGTCTTTCCACAAAAAGCCCGCTTTCCTCTTCATAGATTTTTCCATATAAAATACCGGAAAAATAGTAATTCCACTGATTCATATCAGCCTCCCACAATCATACGCACAATATAAGCCACCGCGATTCCTACGTAATTTCCGCATACTCCTCCAATAATTCCCATCAAAAGCCCAATGCTGATAAGGCTCTTCCATTTTGCGCCGGATGCCACCAATGCGGCTGTCGTACCATCAGCAATAGCGCCTACGATTCCAAGAAGTACATACTCGTAGCGGATTTTTAAAAGTCTGGTAATAACCAAATGCAGAATCAGGCTGCCTGCAATGACACAGAAACAGAACAGCGTAATGGTAAAAGCAGATCCCAAGAAGCCACGGATATCCACAGAAAATCCTACCACAGCCAGGAACATCATTCCAAAGAATAATCCCAGGTTCATAGCGCCCTTTACCTTCCTTACAGCCGGAATCTGAGCCACAAGAATAGAGAAGGTGGAGATCAGAAGAATTCTTCCCGCACTGGCAAAATCTGCGCTGAAATACTGGGAAAGCATTGTGGAGACAGATACAATGGTTGTAGAGATTGCAAGAAGAATGGCAATGTCCTTAATGCTCCATTCCTCTGACCCCATCAGCTCCTGATGGTCTCCATTGCCTTCCAGCTCTGCCTCAGTAAAAGAATAAGGCCAGAATTTCTGGAATTTTTTGGAGTTTTTCATCAAAGTAGGGGCCGCAAACATCAATACCAGAGTGGGCATTCCAATAACATAGTCCGCCGCGTTGGCTGCCGCAATCGTAGAAGCGGAAGCGTTTAACCCGGTAGCAATAGCTGTCAGATTAGAACTTCCTCCTGTGTAGGTACCAACAAACATTCCGGCTACTTTCCAGCCTTCGTCAATCTTTCCAGCAAAAATCACACCAAAAATCACAGCCACCAGGCTGACGCAGAAAATGGCGGAAGCAATAGACATCAAAGGCTGTTTGGACATTTTCATAATTTTCTTAAAATCTACGTTTAACAAGTACAACGATACAGAAATAGGAATACAGTAGGTCTGTATTACTCCATACAGTTCGCAGCTTCCTGTTACAATTTTCAAATTTACCAGTATGATTCCCGCTATGATAATAATCAAAGCTGGTCCAACCATTTTAAACACTTTAAATTTCTGCACCCAAAAAGCCAGAGCTACCATACAAAGGATAACTGCCAGCATGGCGTCTGAACTTTGAAATATTGGAAACATCATTTCCTTCCTCCCATCTCAATTAGAATGATATTTGAAGACCCAGGCCCGGTTCCTCAGACAATTTGAATTGATCTCCTTCTCTGGTGAAGCCGCCGGGCATGCCGTTGTCCGCATCTTTGTAATACAGGAAGCTGTCACAGTCAGCCTCTGTAATATTTTTTCTGGAGGCCACCAGGCTTAAGCCTGCAGTTATGGCAATCTTGGTTTCCATCATACAGCCCACCATACAGGTAATGCCGAAATTCTCCGCCAAAGTGCAGATCTGCCCGCCCCGATACAGTCCGCCGCATTTCATCAGCTTGATGTTAAAGCAGTCTGCAGCCCCCATTCTGCAGGCTCTTGCCGCATCCTTAACCGTGTGGATAGATTCATCCAACATCAGCTGAATTCCACTTACTTTGCTTTTTAATTCAGCGGCTCCATCCATATCCCAGTCTGGAAGACACTGCTCCACGGCCTCTACTCCTACTTTTTTCATTCCCTCAATTGCGTAAATGGCCTGGCTGACTGTATAGCCCTGATTGGCATCTACCCGAAGACGGACCTTGGGGCCAACTGCCTGACGGATCAAATTTAAAGCTCTCAAATCCTCTTCAACATTAATTCCCGCCTTAATTTTTAAAATTCCATAGCCTTTATTCTTCACGTAATCCACAGCTGTTTCCGCCATTTTCTCCGGCTGGGCAATTCCGATGGTCAGGTCATTCTGCACCTGGCTCTGATAACCTCCCAAAACACGGTAAAGAGGCTGTCCCATTACCTTTCCCATAATATCGTGAAGGGCAATGTCCACCGCGCACTTGGCAGAGCCGTTGCCATGAACAAGGCCGTCCATCATAACATGAATTTTTTCAATATCCAGAGGATTCATGCCAATAAGTCCGGTGCGGAACATGGAAAGAACCTGCGCGCATCCGTCCACGGTCTCCCCTGTAACCGGCGCAAAGGGAGCCGCCTCCCCATAGCCGCATACGCCTTCATCTGTCTCCACTTTAATCAGAAGGCTTACCGAATGGGTTACCTCAGTAAAGGCAACCTTAAAAGGTTCTGTCATTTCGATGAAGAATTTCTCCATCTTCACGTCTGTAATTTTCATAGCCTCTCCTTTTTCATAAATAATGAATTTTTATGCAATTAATGATTAAAATTTTACTATTTTTGAATTTTTTTGTCAACAACAATGGGAAATATCATCGAAACTTTTTGCTTTTTTAAGATCTATGAGATATAATGGTGGCAATATAACGACTTGAGGTGAATTATGTTAAAGATCAGAGAATACCGCAAACAAAGAAAGCTGACAATCAAAGAACTGGCGGCCCTTTCCGGAATGTCTATCAGCTATATTTCCCAAATTGAGCGCGGAGAGATTGATCCTTCCCTCTCATCCTTAAGAAAAATTGCCGCAGTATTCCAGCTCCCCCTTTATATGCTGCTGGACGATATGGAGGTAATGGGAAACCTTACCTTAAGAAAAGATCAGCAGGTGGTTTGTTACTCTGAGGATAAGGCTGTAACCTACCGTTTTCTCACTCCTCTTCCTTCCCCGGAGTACTCTCCTGAAACGCTGCTTATTTCCTTTGCCCTAGCTCCCCATTCTCAGGATGTGCCTGAGCCTATCCGCCACTTTTCAGAAGAAATGATCTATGTAACGGAGGGACAGCTGACAGTTCAGATTGGGAATACAGATATTGTGTTAAACCCCGGAGACTCCACTGTGATACAGAAAAATCTCCCCCATATGTGCAAAAACACATCTGATACCACTGCCAAAGGCATTTCTTCCATCTCTCCGCCTGTTTGGGGAAGAATGGATCTTGCTGAGGGAGCAGCGCCAAACAACGGAAAATAGAGAGGGGGATAGGCCTCCTTTTCCCCGTCGGACAGCTACCTTCGTTTCAGAAAGTACAGCTGCTCCTTAAGTCCCTCTTTGGAATTGGGAATTTTATTTTTATATCTTCGATAATCGTATTCGAACAGACAGAAGGTATGTTCACAGGCATATTTTTCACACAGCCGGGACAGCTGGTCCGTTGAGATCAAACCTTCATTGTTGTAGCTGATTAAAATATACCTGCATCTGCAGTCCCGAAGCAGGGTCTCAAAGGCATCGTATACAGTGCTTTTCCTGCAGAACGCTGATTTCTGTCCCTGATAGTTTCTCATTCCCGTCACTCCTGACAGCTGGGGATAATCGTATCGGGCAATGGTTTCCAGTATGTGGTAATTAGGCAGGTATTCTCTGGAATTGTAAGGAGGATCGGCGTAAAGAAGGTCGCACCTTTTATCCAACACCTGGACATAGTCCTCATTCAGACACTGATTTTTCTTTCCGTTGCTGATGATTTCCGGCTTCTTCAGCTCCATAATATGATAGGATCTGGCATCCCAGAATTTCAGATAAGCAGAGTACACACCTGTAATATTGGCTACATAGGGAACCGCCTGAAGAAGGCTGGACAAAAGATAATAATACCCCTTGTCATCAATCAGCCCCCTCATACGCCATTTTTCTATTGTCAAACGGATTATATCAATTTTCAGTCCGTTGGCAGGCTGAAAATACATCCTCTTACACTCACCTGCAGGCGTGTAATTGTTGTAAATAAAACACTGGCTTTCTTCAAAGTCAGTATCCTGAATCCGAAGACCATTTAAATACCTGATTGGATCCTTAATCCCCAGCGTCCGAAACGACGGGGTCCTGTTTAAGCCAATGGAGCACTGCTGCAGCACATAGCTGAAATACAGAAAATCATTGGTGACTGTCCGCAGTCCTTTCTTCTTAAAATACCGGGAAACCGCACCAGAGCCTGCAAACAGATCCAGTGCCGAATAGACAGACGGCATCTGTTTGTTTATAATCTGTTCTATGGCCCCTAACAGTAAACTTTTTCCACCTATATAGCGCATCTCTATGCCTCTTTCTCTTTTCTGGGTATATTCTGACAGCAAATGAATTCACAGACATTCACCGCCTTCTCTGCCTATTCCTGTTGTGCTGTACGTCTTTTGGGAAACATACGTCCCTTTTTCCCTCAATCCACAAAAGCCCGATACCAGGGTTTTATCCCCGGGCTCGGGCCAGACTGTTAATCATATAAATAAATTCCTGATAATTTTTCCCGCTGACACCTACCAGACATCATAGACCGGAATCCTCCTGAAGAACCGCTTCAAACCTACCTATTACAACAACGTAATTACAGGTAGTTTAGCATAAAATCCAGGAGATGGCAAAGATAATTTGGTGAAGTACCGGACATATCTGTTTTTCACCATACGCTGCATTAGCGCCATGCCAATGCTTAACCTCCGCCGGAATGGTAATAACTGTACCGGGGGGTAAGGCTCACTGCTTCCTTTCCTTCCTCCTGATACCAGCCTTCGCCTGCTGTGCAAATAAGAATCTGGCCTCCCCTTTTTTTCCATGGTGAATATGCCAGTTATTGCGGCATCCTTCTTCCCTGTCACCGTAATCTCTCCCTTTGCGTCAGGAATATCCCGGATAATCTCCCCTACAGAAGGGACCGTAATATGACCGGACAAAGGATTTTTTATGCTAAGTACACTACAGTTTTCAAAGACCGAATTTTCAATATACTGGAAAGAATATTTTCCTTTCAGCCTTACATTCCATGATCATGCTAAAAATGGGTATCGGAGGTTGAAAAAGCTGCGCTCTACCTACACAGAGGCACATTCTTTCAAAGCACTTTCACCGTCTTACTGGCCGTCAAAGGCGCGCCCTTTACTAAAAGCTTCTTACTTCCATAAAGAGCCCGTTCTTCATCAAAGTTTTTGTTTTGAATTATATTCATTGTTCTCTCTCCTCTCCGTTTGGGTTTTTTCAAAAAAGATTGATTCCTAACAGGGGCATCTCAATTCTGTATTTAGTATAGTCCCATAAGCTATATAACAGCAAATACTTATCCTTTATATAAACATATAGGTTTTACCTATGTTTTGGAAATCAGCTCCTCTTACAGAAGTATTATATTATTCTGCTATCCATATTTACCTATACTGGATTATATACAATGCTTTTTAAGTATGTTTTTGTAGTTTTTTTCCTTTTTGTTGCTATTTCTGCTTTAACCATGTAAAATTTCCTAAAAGAAGGCAGCGGAAAATTTTTTAAACACAACAAAAAGGGAGGTACAGCCATGACACTTCTGCAATTAAAATACATTTTAGCTGTGGCCGCCACCGGAACGATCAGCGAAGCAGCCAAACAGCTCTATATTACTCAGCCTACTCTGACTTCTGCCATAAAAGAGCTGGAACTGGAGCTGGGCATTACAATTTTTATCCGCACCAACAAAGGAGTGATTCTTTCTATTGAAGGGGAAGAATTTTTGGGATATGCCAGACAGGTAATTGAACAGACAAACCTCATTGAGGAAAAGTATTTTGGCCGCGGGCCGGTCAGGCATCAGTTCTGCGTGTCCACTCAGCATTATTCCTTTGCGGTAGAAGCCTTTGTGGAGTTATTGAAAGAGTATCAGGCAGACAAATACGATTTCCGTATTCGTGAAACTCAGACTTATGAGATCATAGAAGATGTAGCAAAACTGCGAAGTGAAGTGGGAATCCTTTATCTGAATTCCTTCAATGAAACCATAATGGAAAAAACATTTCGGGAAAACGATCTGAAATTCACCCGGCTTTTTGTGGCCAAACCTCACGTATTTGTCAGCATATTTAATCCTCTGGCCAAACAGTCCACTGTCACGCTTGATGACTTAATCCCCTATCCCCGTCTTTCCTATGAGCAGGGAGAACACAATTCCTTCTATTTTTCCGAGGAAATTTTAAGCACCATGGAAAGGGATAAAGATATTATGGTTTGTGACAGGGCAACCTTATTTAACCTGCTGATCGGGCTGAACGGGTACACCATCTGCAGCGGTGTAATCAGCGAAGAGCTAAATGGAAAACACATTGTAGCAATACCTTTAGATGTGGACGATTACATGGAAATCGGATATATCACCCATAAAAAAATTGTCCCTGGAAGATTGGCCAGCCTTTATATTGACGCGCTGAAACGTCATACCAGATATGAAAACGAAAAGAAGCCTTTGGCATAGATTTCTTCTATGTCCAACCGCTTCTTTTATCTATTTTACAGAAAATTATCCTCCTGCTATACTAATTCGAAAATACTATAAGAAAAAGGAGACGTTTTTATATGGAAAATTCAAATATACCTTTTCGTTATGACTATGTAGGAAGCTTTCTTCGTCCGGAAGTGTTAAAAAAGGCAAGAGCAGACTTTGAATTGGGAAAAATCACAAAACAGCAGCTGACAGAAACAGAAGATGCCTGCATCCGGGACTTGGTGGCCAAACAGAAAAAAGCCGGATATCACGTTATTACAGACGGAGAATTCCGCCGTTCTGCCTGGCATCTGGATTTCATGTGGGGATTAGATGGAATTGGGCATAAAAAAACCGTATCCGGCAATACCACCTTCGACGGAGAGGCTGCTATGATCGACGATACCTTTTTAACCGGAAAAATTTCTGTATGCCGTCATCCCTTTGTAGAGCACTTTAAATTCATAAAGGCGCTGGAAGACGAAACTACCACAGCCAAACAGACCATACCTTCCCCGGGCCAGGTATACGCCTTCTTTTCCGGCGCCGAACTGAAAGCAAAAACACTTGAAATTTATGACACGCTTGAAGAATTTGCCAATGATATTGTATCTGTTTACAAAAAAATTATAAAAGATCTGTATGATGCGGGATGCCGCAGCCTGCAGCTGGATGACTGTGTGTGGGGCGGCCTGGTAAACAAAAAAATGGCCTTATCCCTTACTGGTGAAAAAGAAGAAGATCTTCCCCGTCTTATGGACCTGCTGGTTGATCTGAATAATCGGGTTATTGACGGAAAGCCTGACGACTTAACCATAGCCAGCCATATCTGCCGGGGCAATTATCATTCTACCTATTTTTCCTCCGGCCCATATGACACCGTTGCACAGCCGCTGTTTGGGAGAGAACACATAGATGCCTATTATTTGGAATATGATGATGAACGTTCCGGCGGATTTGAGCCTTTAAAATACGTGTCTGGAGACAAAAAGGTGGTTTTGGGCCTGATTACAACCAAACATCCCCAGTTGGAAAATAAAGACCGCATCATCGCCCGGATTCATGAGGCCGCAAAATATGTGCCCCTTGACCGTCTCTGTCTCAGCCCTCAATGTGGATTTGCATCCTGTGAAATCGGAAATAAGCTGACAGAAGAAGAACAGTGGGCAAAATTAGCTCTGGTGAAAGAAATTGCTGAGGAAGTATGGCCGCAGCCATTGTCTTGATAATCCATGGCCTGTACGCCAAATAAATCCCATGATTGCCAGAAAAACAAACCCTTCCGCCAGACCGGCAAGTCCTGTTGGAATACAGAAGCTGGAACTATCAGCGGCACAAAGTATACCAGTATTTTGCACTGCTGTTTCTCCAAAAAGTATAGGAAATGGTTCACATCATACTCTGGTATTATTTTTAATAGTTTAGTATGTTTCCTTTTTTATCCAATGTACAGATTTTCCAATTTGTTCATTTTATAAAACTTTAGAAATCCGAGGCATGTCATAACAATTCCATAATCAAATGTTTTAGTTCTTATGCTCCAGGAAAATTTTTCAAAATCAGATATACCGTTGTTCCGGTAAAAAAATTCTGGTAAACTAAAAGCAGCTATTCTGTTTTTGTATGACCGTGGCATCTGACATCACAACAGTTCAATTCTTATAAGTTTAAAAGCCGGTGCTCTTTGCAGCCCAAGCAGACAGCTGTCATCATTTCATCAGAAGGGAGGAAAAAATGAACTATATTTTTCTTCATGGTTTAGGGCAGACGGCCTCCAGTTGGAGAGATACTATAAACGCCATAGATGGCCAATATTCTATTCTCTGCCCTCAGATTTTCAATGGTTTTGCGGCTCAACTCCGTCATATTCTAATCTTTATCAGGCATTGGAACAATACTGCGGGCAATGGAATGATCCTGTAAACCTATGCGGCCTTTCCCTAGGCGGTATCCTTGCTTTACAATACGGAATTCTGCATCCGGATAAAACCAATTCCCTGGTTTTGATAGGAACCCAATTTACTATGCCCAAAAATTTGCTGAAACTGCAAAATATAATTTTTCAGATCATGCCTCAATCTGCCTTTCAAAATACAGGTCTGAGCAAAAAAGAGATAATGGCCCTTACAAAATCCATGATGAATCTGGATTTTCGAAAGGATCTGCATAAAATCAGCTGTCCTGTGCTTGTAATCTGCGGGGAAAAAGATAGATCCAACAAAGATGCAGCCCTTCAATTGAAAGAGCAAATCCCTGACGCCCAATTCTCCATAATCCCTGACGCCGGACATGAGGTAAATGCAGATAATCCTGTTGAATTAGGGAAAATCATAGACAGCTTTTACAGGCAAGAAACGGTACATATAAGAATTTCTTCACAATAATTCCTAATCCTGTGTTATATTGAAGCCGGTGATTGCTTTCCAAAAATTTCAGCTGCAGAAGATGATCCGGATAGTCAGAGAAATGCCTTGCCCTGCCCTGAGAATGCAGAATATAAGAGCTGTAGTGGTATACTAAAGTTGTAACATCTTGTTCGGATAAGTTATAATAAAAAACGAACAAGGAGGAAACCTTTATGGCTAAAAAATACAATGAGGAATTTAAAAAACAAGTAGTTCATGACTACCTAA
>DXFU01000053.1 GCA_019114305.1 Candidatus Hungatella pullicola
ATATTTTCAAAAGGCAATGAGAAGAGCGGAGATCGATATTCGCTACAGCGAAGGCTTCAGCCCTCATCAGATAATGTCATTTGCAGCGCCTCTTGGCTTGGGCCTTACCAGCAATGGAGAATATATGGATATTGAGGTTAATTCCATGGCAGACTGTGAGTCTTTAAAAAAAGCGTTAAATCAGGTTATGGCAGAAGGAATCCAGATCCTTTCCTGTCACAGGCTGGAAGATACCGCCAAGAATGCCATGTCCATTGTAGCTGCCGCTGACTATACTCTTACATTTCGTGATTCTGCTGTTCCTGAGGATCTGCCCGGCTTTTTAAACGGTCTTCTTGAATTTTATGGAAAAGATCAGATTCGGATTGTAAAGAAGACGAAAAAAGGGGAAAAGGAGATGGATTTAAAACCTTTGATCTATGATCTTCAAATCCGGGGAGAAGCTGTGTTTTTGAAAGTATCTGCCGGCAGCTCCTGTAATATTAAACCAGAGCTGGTTATGGAGGCTTATTATAACAGTCTGGGACAGACCTGTCCTGAGTTTGCTTTTCAGATTCAAAGGGAAGAGGTATATGCTCTTGACGATCAGGGAGCATTGGTTCCTTTATCCAAGATAGGAGAAGTTTGTGAATAAGTTAATCATTACCCCCTGGAAAAACGGGATTCTCTCTATGATTCAGGAAAACGGCGCCCCAACTGTTCTGGATGCGGAACCCAGGGGCCAGCATACCATTCTGGGAAATATTTACATCGGCAAAGTAAAACATATTGTTAAAAATATTAATGCGGCTTTCGTGGATATTGGTGATCATCTTACCGGGTATTTAAGTCTGGGGGACGGCTGCATCCATTTTGCATCCCAGAATCTTCCTCAAAGACCTGTGTGTGAGGGAGACGAGATTGTAGTTCAGGTAGAAAAGGAAGCGGTAAAAACAAAAGCCCTTGTACTTACCAGCAATTTAAACTTTACAGGCCGGTACTGTGTCTTGACAGCGGGAAAAAATCAGATTGGTTTTTCTTCTAAAATTCATGGGACACTATGGAAAAATCAGATTCGTCCTTTTCTGGAAGAACAAAAGGACGAGGATTTTGGAATTATTGTTCGAACCAATGCTGAGAGCGCAGATATCCAAACTGTGCTTTACGAACTAAGGCAGCTGAAACAAATTTATCGTGCCGTCATGAATGCAGCCTCCCATCGAACCTGTTTCAGCCTTTTATATCGGTCTTATCCCCCCTATATTACAGCGGTGAGGGATTCTGTCAGAAATTCTCTGGATGCCATTATTACAGATGACAGGGAAATATTTGAGAATATGAAAGAGTACCTTTCTTTATATCAGCCTGAGGATATAGAGAAACTTACATTCTATGAAGATTCTCTTCTTCCCCTTTCCAAGCTGTATCGAATGGAAAAGGCTTTGGATGACGCTTTGGATAAAAGAGTATGGCTGAAATCAGGGGGATACCTGGTCATTGAGCCTACAGAAGCTCTTGTGGTGATTGATGTGAATACGGGAAAGTATTCTGGGAAAAAGAATCTAAGGGAAACCATTCTTAAAATTAACTGCGAGGCAGCTGTGGAGATCAGCCGTCAGCTGCGGCTGAGAAATCTGTCAGGAATTATTCTTGTAGATTTCATTGATATGGAAGCGCAGGCAGATAAGAAGGCGCTTATGAGCCTTTTAACCGAAAAGGTATCTAAGGATCCTGTAAAGACAGTGGTCGTAGACATGACAAAATTAAACCTTGTAGAGCTAACCAGAAAGAAAATACGCCGTCCTCTGACGGAACAGATAAAGCAGCTGAAATCTATGCCGGAAGCCCTGATTTAATGGGCCCCGGCTATTTTTTTCCTGGTGTTGACCGCAGCTAAAAAAATCACTGCTATCACATTTACTGTGAGAATTCCCATGGCTGCCACAATTCCGATTCTGTCTCCGGCCCAACCTACCAGCTGAGGACTGATTATGCCTCCGGCTGCTGAGATAGCTGTAAGAACCGACATTCCCAGGGTTGAGCCCTGAATAAGGGGACCGGCATCTGCCACGCAGGTTGGATAGATTCCTGCCAGAAAAAATCCAAAGCCGAGAAGAGATAAGGTAATAATCGGGAGGCTCGTGGTAGATATCATTACAAAAAAACAAATTCCGCTTCCGACTCCATTCATCAGTATAATAGAACTTTTCTTTTTGGTTCTGGAAAGGCAGGCGCATACCAGTCTTCCGGCCATAATAACCAGCCATGTAAAAGAGACTAAGGCAGTGGCGTAGGCTTCTCCCATAACACCGGTATTCTGAAGATAAGTTACAAACCAGCCATTGATACAGTTCTCTACACCCAGATAGAAAAACAGAATAAAAGCAATGCAGTAAAATTCCGGATGTTTTAGAAAGGAACGTTCATCCAATTCGTTTCTGCTTTCCCTTTTCCCAAGGTCTTTTGCTTTCTCGTTGAGCAAATTATAATCCATTGTACCGTAGGAAAGACTGGAACTTGCAGTAAGAAGAATGAGAATATAAATAACAGTCCGCCAGCCATTCCCCAGGCTGATTAAGACAGCCGTCAGAAAAGGAGCCAGAAAGGCGCCTACAGCGAAGCTGCAGTGAAGAAGATTCAGTCTGCCAGCTGCTTTATCCCCATAAATGTCATTTACCGCTCCGTTATTTAATATGGTGACAGATCCTCTTGCAAGCCCATAGATAAATAAAATCACATACATAACGGGCAGCGGCGGAAGAGCGCACAGACCGAGGAGGCATAAGGGAACGAAAGCGGTCATTAATGTAATGGAAAAACGCCGACCAAAGACAGGCACAAGAACGGAAAAAAGAAAGCTGGCGCAAAAATTTCCAACAGCCATGACAGACAGCAGTCCCCCTGCAGCCAGAAAGCTGATTCCAGCCTCCTCGATCAGGGATGGAAGAATAGCGCCAATAACCAATACTGCCATTCCACTGACTCCGTAACCGTAACAGCAGCGGAGAAAAATAAGGTTTTTCTTTTGTTCCATAGTTATCATAGCTCCTTTGCATATAATCTCGCTTCATTATACAATAAGGGATCCAAAAGGGAAAGGAATTTTTTTGAAATATAGTTGACAAGATAAGAATCAGATGCTATTATATTAAAGTATGCCGCACAATGAGGTTGACAAGTTTCCTTTCAGGAACACCGCAGTTGGCGAGTAATGATAATAGGAGGTGCCGTATGTACGCGATTATTGCAACAGGTGGTAAGCAGTACAAAGTATCTGAAGGCGATATCATTAACGTTGAGAAGCTGGGCGCAGGTGCAGGCGAAGCCGTAACCTTTGACCAGGTACTTGCTGTAAACAATGGTGAGTTGGCAGTAGGCTGCCCTACAGTAGCAGGTGCTACCGTAACTGGTACAGTTGTTAAGGAAGGCAGAGCAAAAAAGGTTATTGTTTACAAGTATAAGAGAAAAACTGGATACCATAAGAAAAATGGTCACAGACAGTCTTACACTCAGGTTAAGATTGAGAAGATTAACGCATAATTTATGATTTGTGTAACAGTATTTACTGATTCTGACAGCAGATATGTTGGAATTCAAATGATTGGTCACGCAGGCCTGGCGGAGAACCCCGCAGAAGGTCAGGAATTGGTTTGTTCCGCTGTTTCAGCGCTGACGATTAATATGGCCAATTCCATTGAGCGTTTTACCGAAGATGAATTTCAGACAGATACTGATGAGAAGGAAGGCGGTTTTACTTTTCGTTTTACTTCTCATATCAGCGCGGAATCCATGCTCCTTATGAATTCTCTCGTGTCCGGTTTAATGGACATAGAGGAGGAATACGGGGAACCATATATTAGAATTCGCATCGAGGAGGTGTAGATTATGTTAAAGATGAACCTTCAGTTATTCGCTCATAAGAAAGGTGTCGGATCCACAAAGAACGGCAGAGATTCCGAGTCCAAAAGATTAGGGGCCAAGAGAGCAGATGGACAGTTCGTATTAGCTGGTAACATTCTTTACAGACAGCGCGGAACACATATCCATCCAGGCATCAACGTAGGCCGCGGCGGTGATGATACACTGTTTGCCTTAGTGGATGGCGTTGTAAGATTTGAGAGAAAGGGCAGAGACAAAAAGCAGGTTTCTGTTTATCCAAAAGTAATTAACGAGTAATTAGACCGGCTTCATACTTCACTGTATGGAGCCGTTTCTGATATATGGCGGTCACGCCGCCTTAAGAAAGGATTCAGGTGAAACGATGTTTGCCGACAGAGCAAAAATTTTTATTAGATCCGGTAAGGGCGGAGATGGTCATGTAAGCTTCCGCAGAGAGCTGTATGTACCCTGCGGAGGCCCGGACGGCGGGGATGGAGGCCGCGGAGGAGATATTATATTTCAGGTTGACGACGGTCTGAATACCCTCAGCGAATTCCGTCATATCCGCAAATATGCCGCAAAAGACGGCGAGCCGGGAGGAAAAAAACGCTGTCATGGTAAAGACGGAGAAGATTTGATCATCAAGGTTCCTGAAGGGACTGTAATTACGGATTTTGAGTCCGGTAAGGTAATTGCTGATATGTCCGGAGAAAACCGCAGAGAAGTGATCCTTAAGGGCGGTAAAGGCGGACAGGGTAATATGCACTATGCGACCCCTACCATGCAGGCGCCTAAATACGCTCAGCCTGGTCAGCCGGCTCAGGAGCTGTGGGTTCAGCTGGAGCTTAAGGTAATTGCAGATGTTGGACTTGTAGGCTTTCCAAACGTAGGCAAATCTACTTTGTTGTCCAGAGTCAGCAATGCCAGACCTAAGATTGCCAATTACCATTTTACTACTTTAAATCCCCATTTAGGCGTTGTCGACTTAGATGGTGATAACGGCTTTGTAATGGCCGATATTCCCGGACTGATTGAAGGCGCATCCGAAGGCATTGGATTGGGACACGATTTTCTTCGTCACATTGAGCGGACTCGTGTGCTGGTGCATGTGGTGGACGCTGCATCTACTGAGGGGAGAGACCCGGTAGAAGATATTAAAACAATTAACAAAGAACTGGAAAACTACAATCAGGAACTTTTGAACAGGCCTCAGATTATAGCAGCTAATAAGGTGGATGTGATCTATGGAGAGGATGAAAATCCTGTAGACAGAATCCGTGAAGCGTTTCAGGATCAGGGAATTCCAGTATACCCTATTTCTGCAGTCAGTGGTCAGGGAGTCAAAGAGCTTTTATACGCAATTTCTGATTTGTTAAAGACTGTGGATCAGACACCGGTTATTTTTGAAAAAGAATTTGATCTTTCTACCTTATCCGTTGCCTCCCTTCCTTATTCCGTGGAGCGTACGGAGGATGGTTTATTTGTAGTGGAAGGACCGAGAATCGAGAAAATGCTTGGATATACCAACCTGGAATCTGAGAAAGGCTTCCGTTTCTTCCAGAAATTCTTGAAAGAAAATGGTATTTTAGAGGAATTAGAAAAAGCCGGTATTCAGGAAGGGGATACCGTTCGTATGTATGGTCTTGAATTTGACTATTACAGATAGATAAAGGAGATTACAATGACAAGTAAGCAGAGAGCCTATTTAAAGGGACTGGCTATGAATATAGAGCCTATTTTTCAAATTGGCAAATCCAGCCTTACCCCTGAGGTTACTCAGGCCATCGCTGAGGCACTGGAAGCAAGAGAACTGATAAAAATAACAGTATTAAAAAATTGCCTGGATGATGGAAAATCCATCGCTCAGGCCTTGGGAGAGCGTACTCACTCCCAGGTTGTCCAAGTTATTGGAAGAAAAATTGTATTATACAAACCCGCCAAAGACGAGACTAAGAGAAAGATTGTCCTGCCGGATTAATCTGTTTTAACATCGGATTGGAGGAGAAGAAACAATGGCGAACATCGGAATTGTGGGAGGGACATTTGATCCTATTCATAACGGCCATATCCTGTTGGGAGAGCAGGCCTACAGAGAATATCAGTTAGATGAGATTTGGTATATGCCATCCGGGCAGCCGCCTCATAAAAGAGATCATCATGTAACAGCCGGCTCTATACGTCTGGAACTTACCCGCCTGGCCATAAAGGGACGAGCCGGTTTCTGCTGTTCTGATTTCGAAATTCGGCGCAGCGGAACGACTTATACAGCTCAGACCTTGTCTCTTCTCCACCAGCAATATCCCGGCAATGTATTTTATTTCATAATCGGAGCAGATTCCCTTTATGAGATGGAGCACTGGTATACGCCTGAACTGGTTATGAAACAGGCCGTGCTCCTGGTAGCGGGCAGGGAGTATGGTAAGTCACAACGGTCTGTGGACCAGCAGATCTTATATCTGAAGGGGAAATACGAATGCGACATACGCAGGCTTCACTGTCCGGAAATGATGGTATCCTCTGCTATGCTCAGAAAAATGGCGGCCCAGGGAGAATCCATTGAGGCCTATGTTCCCCATTCTGTGTACGAATATATAGTAACCCATCATTTGTATCAGGAGACAGAAGATGAAGGAAGTAATTCAAAAACTACGAAAAAGTCTGAAGGAAAAATTAAGTCCGTCCAGATATGAGCATACGATCAGTGTATCCTTTACCAGCGCGGCCCTTGCCATGAGATATGGCTGTGATCTGGAAAAAGCAGAAATAGCGGGACTTCTCCACGACTGCGCAAAACATTACAGCGATGAGACAATTATTAAAAAATGTCTTATGGAAGGCTTGTCTCTAAGCGAGGATGAGAGAAAGGCCCCTGCTGTTCTTCACGCCAAGTACGGCGCATGGCTGGCGAAGAAGAAATATAATATTCAGGACGAGGAAGTGATCGGCGCTATCCGCTGGCATACCACCGGAAGGCCTAATATGAGTCTTCTGGAAAAAATTGTTTTTACTGCGGATTATATTGAACCCCGCAGGGATAAAGCTTCCAATCTTCCTGTAGTGCGTCCTTTGGCTTTTACTGATCTGGATGAATGTGTTTATCTGATTCTCAGAGACACCCTTTCTTATCTGGATTCAAAAGACTGCTATGTAGACTCTATGACCAATCAGGCATATTATTATTATAAACAGCTTCATGACAGTAAGAATAGAGAAGAAAAAGGAGGAAATGAATGAATCAGTCAGGAATAATGGCAAAAATCGCTTACAAAGCTCTGTCTGATAAAAAAGGGGAAGACATTACAATTATTGATATTCGCGATGTGTCCGTAATGGCAGACTATTTTATCATTGCAAGCGGCTCAAATCCCAATCAGGTTCAGGCAATGGCAGACAACGCTCAGGAGGAACTGGGAAAAGCCGGTTATCCATGCCGCCAGGTTGAAGGTTATTCCACTGCCAATTGGATTCTTATGGATTTTGGCGATATTATTGTTCACGCTTTTGACAGAGAAAATCGCCTGTTCTATGATTTGGAACGGATCTGGAGAGATGGGAAAACCCTTACAATGGAAGATATAGAAGATTAACAGAACAGGGAAAATATAACAAAAAAGAGGAAAACAGGAAGTAAACTGCCGTTTTTCCTCTTTTTTCGATTTTAGTAAGGTCTAAGATGAAATCGCCCGATAAGTTAACATAATTTTATTATGTTAACTTATCGGGCGATGCGCTTTGTATGTCAGGAATGATCAACTGTACAGATTAATGAATTCCAAGACGAAGAAGTCCGATTACTTTACCTATAATTTCAAGATGATCGGTATAGATGGGCTCCATGGTATCGTTCTCCGGCTGGAGGCGATAACAACCATCTTCTTTGTAAAATCGTTTTACAGTGGCTGAATCATCCAGAAGCGCTACCACAATATCTCCATTCTCAGCAGTGGGACAGTGCTGTACAATAATCTGATCTCCATTATAAATCCCAGCGTTGATCATGCTGTCCCCTTTTACATGGAGCATAAATGTTTCGGAATTGGGGAGCAGCTCAGAGGGAATTGGATAATAATTTTCAATGTTTTCTTCCGCAAAAAGAGGCTGTCCTGCGGCAACTGTTCCAATAAGAGGAACATTAACTACTTCACGCCGCGTCAAATGAAACATATCATCTATAATTTCGATTGTCCTCGGTTTTGTAGGGTCTCTTCTTATATAGCCTTTTTCTTCCAGAGTCTCAAGATGAGAATGGACAGAAGAGGTAGACTTTAAGTGGACCGCCTCACAGATCTCCCTAACGGCCGGCGGATATCCTTTTTTTAATATACATTCTTTTATATATTCCAATATTTCCTGCTGTTTTTCAGTAATCTTTTGCTGAGCCATAAGGAAGCCTCCTCGTATCTTATTTATATATATAGTAACATATGTTCGAAAAAAATGCAAACTTTTGTTCGAAATTCCTGCTTTTTAATTGACAAACATATGTTCTGGTAGTATGATAGCGATATAGAACACATGTTCTGATACTAAAGAATAGGGGGTAATAAAAACGATGAAAAAATTTATAACTGCTGTTGCAGTACTTTTCATTATACTTGTAGGTGTTTTCACCTGCTCTATGACCAATGTAATGGCAGGAGAAACTCAGGAACCAGCCTTGGAAAAGTATTATACCTGCATAGAGATAGAGAAGGGGGATACTCTTTGGAGCATTGCTTCCTATTATACAGAGGGAACTTCTATGTCTGTAGAAGATTATATTGAAGAGCTGAGACAGATGAACGGTCTGACGGGAGATACCATACATCAGGGAAGATATCTTACAGTTATGTATTTTGCCCACTGATTTCACAGAGTGTTTTCTGGAGCAGGATCAGTTTAAATAGGGGCGCAGACACCCATTCCAGGTTAACATTTTCTTAATGATCACGGTCTGCAAGGTCACTTTTTGTTTCCTTCAAAATATAAAAGGATTCACAAAATGATCTGGAATTTTTTTGCCATATGTATTATGATGGCATTAACCGCTTATGGTTGATACATATGCAGATAAGTGAAATTAGGAGGCTTAGGATTATCATGAATTACTCTTTGCATGATGTAAACTGCATCTCTACATCAGATTCTATTTCCTTATATTGGAACAAAGAAGAAGATATTCCTGAAGATTCCCTGTATGGACTTTTTATGGACGGGAATCTGGTGGGAACCACAAAAAAGACTCATTACACCTTTGAGCATCTGAAGGAAGCCTGTGATTACCAGGTGCAGGTAGTAATAGATGGTCCCCAGTCGTCGCGATGCTTCTCAGAAGCTCTTACGGTACGTACTTTGCCAAAAAAGAATAGAATTGATATAACAAAACCGCCTTATTTGGCAGTGGGCGACGGAAAAACTATGAATACAGATAAGCTGCAGAGGGCGATTGATGACTGCGGACAGAATGAAATGGTTTACATCCCGGAAGGAGTTTTTCTTACAGGAGCCCTGCGTCTTCACAGTGATATGGAGCTTTATCTGGAAGAGGGGGCTGTTCTTCAGGGGACAGAGCAGGTGGATGACTATCTTCCAAGGATTCCCAGTCGGTTTGAGGGAATAGAAATGGAGTGTTACAGCAGTCTTTTGAATTTGGGATATATGGATCATAATGGCGGATATAACTGCTGTAATGTTGTAATTCGCGGAAAAGGGACCATCCGAAGCGGTGGAAGAGTATTGGCCCGGAATGTCATAGAATCAGAAAAGGAGAGACTGAAAGACTATTTACATTCTCTTGGTGATAAGATTAAAGATTATGAGAAGGCAGACACCATACCAGGAAGAGTCCGCCCACGCTTGGTTAATATGAGTAATTGCCAGAACATTTTGCTTACAGGAGTATCCTTAGAAAATGGGGCCAGCTGGAATGTTCATATGATCTATTCTGATCAGATTGTTACCCATAACTGTACCTTCCGATCAGAAGGGGTCTGGAATGGCGATGGCTGGGATCCGGATTCGTCTACCAATTGTACTATTTTTAACTGCGTTTTTCATACGGGAGACGATTCCATTGCTATTAAATCAGGAAAGAATCCTCAAGGGAATAAAATCAACCGTCCTTCTGAGCATATTAAGATATTTGACTGTTACAGTGCCTGCGGTCATGGATTTACCATTGGCAGCGAAATGTCCGGGGGAATCAATGACGTGGCTATATGGGATTGTGATGTGAGCCATTCTCTCTGCGGAATCGAGATCAAGGGAACAAAAAAGAGAGGCGGTTTTGTCAGAAATGTTTCTGTCAGAAACTGCGCTACCGCCAGAATCTTGTTTCATTCAGTTGATTATAACAATGACGGCATTGGGGCGCCTGTCCCCCCTGTTTTCGAGCACTGCCTGTTTGACGGCATAAAGATCAGCGGGGAATATTACGGAGAGGATAACCAGTGGCATGCCTGTCGGCCGATTGAGCTATGCGGCTTCGATGAGAGTGGGTACTATGTTAAAGATATCGTTTTCAGCAATATAAAAATAAGCGGAACAAACACCAAAGGAGATCAGACAATCGCTCTAAAGTACTGCGAGAATATTACCTTTAAAAATATTTGTGCTGATTAGACGCTGAGTACTGTTTTTTGATTTCATTTTCTCTAAATATTATTAGGGGGATTCCCTGGAACTATCATTGGTTTCAAAACAGAATCTCCCTAAATAACATAATATGTATTGGTATTTTTCTTTATTTCAAATTTAGACTTCTCTTAATTTCACCTTATTTCTGGCGCTTCTCCGTCTTTCATCCTCCAATGCGGCATAATGTTTTTTGGTGGTATTGACATCAGAATGTCCAAGTACATCGGCGACCAAATAAATATCATTTGTCTCCCTGTATAAATTTGTTCCATAAGTACTTCTTAATTTGTGGGGAGTGATTTTTTTCAGGGGTGTAACTAATCGGGCGTATTTTTTTACCAGATTTTCCACACTGCGGACGCTGATCCGTTTTCGCTGAATAGACAGGAACAAAGCGTCTTCATGACCTTCCTCCGGTATTATTTGATTTCTCTCTGCCAAATAGTCCTGAAGCGCGTCTTCAACCTCAGAACCGAAATATACCGTCACTTCCTTTCCGCCTTTTCTGTGAATTCGGATACCGCCGTTTTTAAAATCAATGTCATTCACATCCAGTCCCACACATTCAGATACGCGGATTCCTGTGCCCAGCATTAAGGTTAAAAGTGCAAGATCCCGAAGCTTTGTTTTAGCATGGAATGCTTTTTGCTTTTCCGTCAATGCATCACCGGACTCAACTTCATCTAACAACAGAGCCACCTCGTCTACATCCAGCCTGATAATATCTTTATCGTGCAGCTTTGGCATCTGAACCAGAGCTGCCGGATTATATCGAATCCGTTCATTGCGGAAATAGTAATTATAGAAACTTTTCAGAGAGGAAATTTTTCGCATGATTCCCCGTTCTTTATTTGTTACCTCCTGTTTTTTGTCGTTAAAGCGATATTTCAGATATTCCATATACTCTTCCAAATCCACCACCTGAAGCTGTTCCAGATGAGAGAGTTGTATATCCTTCATTCCAAGCTTCTTTATATAAGCATTTTCTTTCAATAGGAAGTCAAAGAATACCTTCAGATCATAAGCATAGGCAATTCTGGTTCGGGAGGAAGTCCGTGGTTCAATTCCACGAAAAAAGTCGGCGCAGAAGGGCGGCAATTCTTTGATCAGTTCACGTAAATGTTTGACGTTTTCGATATCTTTTTGTTCATGGTAGGAGAGTGCAGCCATATGTTTCACCTCAATTCGATTCTTTCATTTTTTCTGATTTCATTTGCCGTAATGGCCATCCCTCAATATTCCCGTCTATAATTGCTCGAAACAGTCTGTCCTTAGCACCTGGGTTTTCCTTCTCCAATGTTTTTGTTAGCTGCTTAACATATTCCCGTTTGGTGTAGCCATCCACAGGACATGGATTCTTGCAAACAGGAAGATTATATTTATTCCGAAATCCTATGACATCAGCCTCCTCCACATAAATCATAGGCCGAATAACAGTTAAACCAGTTCGATCCAGATAAGTAGCAGGAGAGAAGGAGTAAAATCGGCCTTCATAAATCAGAGAGAGAAGCATTGTTTCAATTAAGTCATCTTTGTGATGAGCATAAGCTACTTTATTACATCCAAGCTCAGCAGCGGTCTGATTCAAAGCGCCTTTTCTTAATTTGGCACATAAAGAGCAAGGGTTGGACTCTTTTCTGGTATCAAATAAAATCTTGCCGATTTCAGAGGGAACGATGGTATAAGGCACATCCATCTGAGCGCAAAGTTCCTTTACAGGGGACAGATCAAAACCATCAAATCCAAGATCCACCGTAATGGCTGATAAGGAAAACGGTTTTGGATAGAATTTTCTTAAACCATGTAATGCATATAACAGCGTTAAACTGTCTTTGCCTCCGGAAATACCAACAGCAATATGGTCGCCGTCATCAATCAGACGATAGCAATCAATAGCCTGACGGGTTAAACTGTATAAACGTTGAAGTTTCATTTTCAGCTCCTAAAGTCGTATTTTTGTCATAACTATTCGTTAAACTAGGCTTTCGCGAATAGTTGAAAATCTGCTCTACAGTTTATTATAGCACAGAAATTATTTGGAATAAAACGCTTTTTC
>DXFU01000054.1 GCA_019114305.1 Candidatus Hungatella pullicola
CATTCTTTGGACCTCCTGTGCTTTTTATTTGTGGTTTGCAGACCTACATTTATTTTAGCACAGGAGTTTCTTTTATCTAAAGAACTTCCCTCCCCCTGCAGAGCAGGGGGTTTATTTTTACGGTCATACAAGCAAAAGCGCTCCCGAATGCAGCCTTCTGCCCATTCAGGAGTGCTTTTCAATTTGTTGTGATTTAGTCGTTAGCCTGGTGGTATTCGTCCAGAAGGCTGTTGCACTGGTCCACAATTTG
Organism: Candidatus Hungatella pullicola; assembly: GCA_019114305.1. Lineage (GTDB taxonomy): Bacteria > Bacillota > Clostridia > Lachnospirales > Lachnospiraceae > Hungatella_B > Hungatella_B pullicola. The sequence goes on from DXFU01000054.1 coordinate 251, forward strand.
ATCTATTGTCTCATCTATGGTAAGCTCACCCTGGCAAAATTGAAGCATTGTGTTTGTCATCACTTCATCGATATCATTATATACCAAATCCAAGGGCTCCTGAGCAAGGGGTGATGAGGCCTTCATCTGATCCAAGGGCACCTTGAATTCAGAATTTTTCTCATAATATGCCTTCATATCTTCCATTTCTTCTACATTTTTATTTACTGGAATATAGCCGGACTTAGTTGAAAGAATGAACTGCGCCTCTGGAGAACTGCAGTACTGAAGTACATCCCAGGCAGCCTCAACTTTTTTCTCATCTCCCAGATTAAATAACGTCAGACAAGAGCCTCCCACTGCTGCTCCGCTTGTATCTTCTTCTGTAATCTTGGGAATTGGAGCAACATTCCACTGAAAGGAATCTCCTACCAAATCATTAATAGTAGCAAGACGTGAAGATGACATCATACACATAGCAGTCATACCGTTGGCAAATTCTTCATTAAGACTGTCTTCCACATACTTATACCCGCCCGTATGATTCACGGCTTCTACCTTTTCCAGAACTTTTTTAAGAGTTCCGTCTTCCTTTACTGTCAGCTTTGTCATTTCTCCTGCACGGCCGCCTTCATTATCTCCCACAAAAGAATCCTGAGACTGCTGAACAATAAAATTATCTAACTGATATCGTTTTATCTGCATCTCAAAACCATAGCGCTCTACCATTCCGTCTTCATCCTTCTTTGTTAACGCCTGCGTATAGGAAGCCAGCTCATCCCAGGTTGCTGGGGGCGCGTCAAATCCCGCCTCCTCCAAAGCCTCCTCATTATAATACAGAAGAAGATTGGAATTTGCAAAGGGAACTGCCATCAGCTTTCCATCAGCGGTACAGGAGCGAAGCATCGGTTCATAGAAATCTTCTTTGGTCACCAAACTGCCCTCCTGTTCCATCATTTCTGTAAGATCCACTGTCCACTCTAAGTCCATCATACTTGGGATTGTGGATGTCAGGCCCTGATTAATATCCGGAGCGTTTTTTGTGTCCTTTGTCTGGTAAGCCAAAATCACTTTATCGGTTCCCTCATATCCCTGGAATACCAGATCTACATAAATGCCCTTTTCCTTTCCTCTCCCATTGTTGTAATTATTAATTACTTCTGTAAGCGCCTCACCCGCGGAACCATTTAAACTGTGCCAAAAAGTGACTGTAGTCTGTCCTTCTGCAGGCCCATCCTGAGAATTTTCCTTTAAAGATTCCTCAGAAGCGGATGTATTTTCCGCCGCTCCCTCCTCTGTGGTTTTAATGCCTCCGCAGCCTGCCAGCAAAGCAGCTGCCATAGATACAGATAACAGCAATATTAGTTTCTTCTTCATAGCAATCTCCTTTTCCGCCTGATTTCAGGCTAATAATCTTATAGTCTTTTTATACAGCATTCCGGCAGAAACTTTTCCCTGATCCCGCTGTAGTCTCTCAGCCTTTTACAGCTCCTCCCATAAGTCCCCCTACAATTTTTCTCTGGAATATAACAAATACCAAAATGGAAGGAATAAGAATAATAGTAGCGGCAGCCATAACTACTCCATAATCATTCGATGCTTCTGAGTTAAGCATTGTAATTGCTACCTGTGCAGTGCGCATTTCATTTACATTCGTAACAATCAAAGGCCACAAATATGTATTCCAGGTTCCAACAAAGGAGGAGATAAATACTGTTGCCAGAGCCGGAGTAGTCGTTGGCAGCAAAATTCTTAGAAAAAACCTTAAATTTCCACATCCATCTATATGAGCCGCTTCTTTCAGAGACACAGAATAGCTAAGAAAATATTGGCGAATCACAAAAATGTTCATAGCAGAAACAAAGAAAATTACCATCATTCCCATATAAGTATTTAGAAGCCCCATACCTGCTACCGTAAAATAATTTTGAACCATTAGCACATCCGACGGAATTATCATGGTCCCGATTGCCAGATTAAACAATAATTTCTTTCCAGGATAATCAAAAAAAGCAAAAGAATAGGCTGCGCAGCTGGAGGTAACAATTCGTACCGCACTGGATACAAAGGCCACGATAAAAGAATTAAGCATAAACCGGAAAATCTCCGTTTTTGTCACTGCCTTGATATAATTTACCAAATACAGATATTTAGGCATAAGATGCAGTTCTCTGGACAAAATCTCAGACGGCTCCATAAAGGAAATAAGCACACAATAGATAATTGGAAAAATCACCACCAGTCCCAAAAACAGACAAAACATCTGAAAAATGCCGCTTTTTACTTTTCTTTTAAGACTCATAATGCACCTTCTTTCCTTCCAAGGCCATACTGGCCGCCATCATTACCGCCGAAAGGAGAAAACAGATAGTGGTAGCCGCAAAAGCCACATTATAGTTCGTTCCCGTAATCCCTTTTTTATAGATATAGGAAATCATAGTTTCTGTAGCACCTCCCGGTCCTCCCTGAGTCAAAATGAGAGTAAAGCTGGCTGTCGTCATAGCATAGGCGATATCCTTCACACAAAGGAAAAGAATCGTGGGAGAAATCAGCGGAAGAATAATTTTAGTCTGAAGCTGTAGCCCCTTTACTCCATCTACATTGGCACTTTCCATAATATCATCCGAAATTCCTCTTAAGCCGGAAAGAATAAAAATAAAATTATATCCTATATTTGACCATATCTGAATCATCATAATACTGAGAAGAGCCAGATCCGGATTATTCAGCCAATTAACCTGTATTCCCAGCAATTTATTAATGATTCCCATAGAAGGGTTATACATCAATTGAAATATCATCGCCATAACAGAGGCAGATGTTGCCATGGACATAGCAAACATAGCCTCATAAGCAGATGAGCATCGTCTCCTCTTTCTGCACAGAAGCGCAAGAAAATATCCGATCACCATAGATACAGGAACCGTAACAAATACATAAATCAGTGTATTGATTATGGATTGAATAAATGTTTCATCGGTCAGCACTTTCACGTAATTACCCAGACCTGCAAATCCTTTAATGGTACGGAACTTGTCCAAAGTGAAAAAGCTGAGTATTTCATTTTTCAGGAATGGGTAATACACAAAAAGGATAAAGAAAATAAAGGCGGGAAGAAGGTAGAGATAGGGTTCCACTTTCTTCATCAGAGTTTTTTTCCGTTTCATGGCATCCTCCTATTGACGTCCTATATGGCCGCCAGCTTGTCAAACAGATCCTTCATCAGACGGTCTCTATTAATGCTGTATACGTACCGAATAAAAGGTCTTCGTTTATCCTTACTGTAATGGTGGTCGTATTCCATAATAGGACTGGGTTCCAGACGATCCAGCATAAATTCATTGTCTACCAGCCAGCCTACTGCCGTCACATCTGAAATTGGACGGCTCCAACAGCTTTCACCGCTCATAATAGCCGCCTCATGGGCAGTCTTATCCAACATATAATCACAAAAAGGATTCTTGCCTCTGAGCCAATACTCAAGTTCCGGTCCGGTAGTGAGGAAATGATCCACAACACCTCTTCCAGGAAGAAGCACAAGAGGAACACCGCTGCCCAAAAGGACTCTTGCCGCTGCCACATCCTGCTTGGCATTAAAAGAAAAGTTATCATGCCAATCTAACCCAAGTCCTCCCAGCCACACCACAAAAATTCTTTCCCTAATCTCTGGCTTCAGCAGCAAAGCAGAGGCAAGGTTAGTAGCTGCAGCAATTCCAATTATATACAGCGGCTGCTCCTTTGTATAATTCATAGCCAATTCAGCCAAATGGCGGGCTGCAGGTGAGTCTGCAGGTTCGGTTTCATTTTTCAGAAATGCCCCTGCTCCCTTATAAATGCAGTCCTCATACTCAGTTCTCCCCATCATGGAAAGAACTTTTTTAATCTCCTGATAACTTCGTTCCATTCCATCCAGGGGACCGCAGGAATGATGGTTGTCAAATGGAGCTGCGTAAATGGCTTTTAGATTAAGCTTTTCTCCGGACTGAATTAAATAGGCCAAAGCAAACTGGTCATCCACTTCGTTGTAGGTATCTGTATCCAGTACCACATCCACAGGGCCTTCTGGTCGTTTCAGCCTTTCAATGGATTCGGCCATTCCCTGAATATCAATATCATCCGTATAGGCAAAGCCAAAGGGGGTTGGTATTATAGGCATTTTATTTTTTTCCTTTCTTTTGTTTTTCCAATTTTAATTTATTAAAATTGGTTTTTCAAAATATTTATATTTTATTACTACCACTTTTCAAAGAATTAGTCAAGAATAAAACCCGTTTTTTACATTTTTTTTACATTCGTTTGTTTAAGCCAACTTTTGGTTCTTTATAAGAATTTTGCAGAAACTGCAAGCATAAAAAGAGCCATAACGCCTCCCACCAAGGCGTTACAGCTCCCAGTTTTAAAATCTCATATTTTATTCCTTATTCTCCTCCGTATCCACGTAAAGCAGCCTTACCCGAGAACTGCTGAGTTTATCTATTCCATCCTGCTCAAACTTCACGTTGGTTACCAGATAATCAAAATCTTTCACAGGCGCCACAGATAAAATAGCAGATGAACGATATTTAGCCTCCTCCAACAACAGAATCTTACAGGAAGCGCTTTTCATGGCCTGCTTTTGAAACAGCATATCGTCTTCATAATATGCCGATAGCTGTAAATTCTGTCCCAATGCCGCACCGCTGAGGAGGCATTTATCTACATGGAAATTTTTTAACTGTGAGGAAGTCAGCTGGCCATGAGCAGACTGCTCTTCTGCGTTTACCCAGCCGCCTAAGAAAAACATCCTGGCACACAGTTTCCCCATTTCCAAAAGACTGGCAATATAAAAGGAATTGGTGACTATTACCAGCGTTTTCAGCAATTCCGGCTGCTCCACAAGGAGCTTCACTAATTCCACCATAGTCGTACTGCTCTCAATAATAAGAGAATCGCCTTCTTCAATGAGAGTCAATGCATTCTGGGCCAGCATCTTTTTTTCTCTTTGGCGCACGGTTTTACGAGAACTAAAGGTAGGTGTCTGTTCCCCTTCCGCAGCTAATGCCGCTCCTCCGTGTATCCGCACGATTTCTTTTTGCTGAGCCAGATAATTCAGATCCTTTCTTACCGTTTCAGCCGAAACCGATAAATGCTCTGCCAGCTCTGCCACCGTAACAATAGGATTTTTTTTCAAAATTTCTATAATTTCTAGGTACCGTTCTTGTGCCTTATTCAACACTGACTCCTCCTGACTTCTATATCAACTTGGATATTTACAACTTTTCCATTTTTTGCGTTATATTGTAACATACCTATTTTGAATTTCCAAGTATTCACGGAAAAAAGGATATTGAAAAAGGCGTCAGGAATTCCTGACACCTTTTTAACCGGCCAATGAAAAAGCAGGCCTGTCTTTCCTATGGTGTGTATTCTGATTACTCCAAAGTTGCGTACATAAAGTACCAGTAACCATATGGAGAATGCCATGCGCCTTTCAGCTCTGGCTTCTGCAGATAGTAGTCATTGGAATATACCAGAGGAGACACTGCTGCGTCTTCCAAAATCAGATTCTCTGCCTGATGCAGCTTATCGTAATGCTCCGCTCTGTCTGCAGTTATAGCTGCCTCCTGAAGGAGCTGATCTACCTCAGCATTGGAATATTTTCCATCATTGTTTCCGCTGGTAGTAGACATAAGGTTAAGCATATTAGATGGGTCATCGTAGTCATATACCCAGCCGCCGCGGCAGATCTGGAAGTCTCCGGCACGACGGGTTGGTGTGAAGGATGCCCACTCTACAATCTTGATTTCCATATTGATTCCCAGTTCTTTCCATGCGCTCTGGAAATACTCTGCCAGCTGCTTGTTGTAACCGGCATCGTTGGTCATATACTCAATAGCGGGGAATCCCTCACCGTTGGGATATCCGGCCTGAGCCAAAAGCTCTTTTGCCTTGTCCAGATCCTGCTCAAAATTATCTACGTTGAAGAAATCGCCGCCGTTTCTTTCTCTTGTCACTTCTTCAAAGGAAAAGCCTTCTTCTGCGTCAGAGACACCGGCTCCTACAAAGTTGGTTGCCGGGGAAGCGGTTCCTTCCATCAGCACATCTGCAATATACTGACGATCTACAGCCAGGCTAAGGGCCATACGAACATCCGCATTATCAAATGGCGCTACCTGAGTATTGAAAATAGTATAGCTGGTAGCCATACGAGGCTCTAAATGGAAGTCCTCTGTTCCCTGAAGAGCTTTAATCTCCTCTGTCGGAACATCCCTGATCATCTGAACCTCTCCCGTCTGATATGCGCTGTAAGCCGCATTGGAATCTTCCATAAGGACAAACTTTAAGGTGTTTAATGTAACCTTGTCCGCATTCCAGTAGTTCTCATTTTTAGCAAAGGTCATGTGAGAACCAGGAACCCATTCAATCATTTTCAAAGGTCCGTTGGACACATAAGTGGATGGATCCAAAGCCCACTGATCTCCGTTAGCCTCCACAACAGCCTGATTAACCGGAGCCATACTGGAGTGAGTTACAATCTTATCAAAATATACACATGGAGCAGACAGTTCTACTACCAGTGTCTGCGCGTCAGGAGCAGATACTCCCAAAGCGTCTGTATTGCCTGCCGCTGCCTCCTCATATCCTTTTACAACAGACAGCATATCTGCCGCATAAGGAGCTCCTGTCATAGGATCAGCCAGTCTCTTCCAGGAATAAACAAAATCCTCAGCTGTAAAATCAGAGCCGTCGCTCCACTTTAAGCCGTCTCTTAAGTGGAAGGTGTAGGTCAGTCCGTCTTCACTTACTTCATAACTCTCAGCCTGTCCAGGAACAATGTTATTTTTCTCGTCAAACGTAAGCAGAGTCTCAAAGGCATGGAGAATAATATTTCCCGCGTCAATTGCCGTATTTAAAGCAGGGTCTACGGTCTCAGGATCCGGTCCCAGCTGAACCGCGATATCTGCCCCGCCGTTTGCGGTAGTCTGTGTGTTTCCCGCTGTCTCAGTGTTTGTTCCCTGGCTGTTTCCGGAACCGCCGCAGGCTGTAAGAATCATACCGGAAGCCAGGACAGCTGCTAATACAAGCGCCATCTTCTTCATATTGTTTCCCTCCAATTGTTTTCGATGGCACGTCCGTCTTAGACAGACAGTGCGGGTTATAGCATACCACAAATCTTTCATTCTGGCAATTAGAAAATCATTAGCTGTGCTGTAAAATTGTTAACTGCGCCTGTTTATCCTCCTCTTTCCATCTGCAATTGCAAATTATTTCTGGTAAAATAATTGCTGAGAGCTGCAAACTGCTCCAGACTAAGGGCTTCGCCTCTCACAGACGGGGACAGCCCCAGACTCTCAATTCCAGCTGCAATCTGTTCTTTTGTAAAAGACAGTTCAGGAGAATTACTCAGCCCGTTTTGGAGCGTTTTTCTCCTCTGGTTAAAGGAGGCCCGAATCAGACGGAACATCAGCTTAGGATCATCTGCCTGAACAGGCGGTTCTTTGTGTCTTGTAAGACGAATTACCGCAGAACCCACCCCGGGTCTTGGAATGAAACAGTTAGGCGGTACATTGGCCACCAAATAGGGCTGTGCATAGTACTGTACTGCCAGAGACAAAGCTCCGTAATCCTTGGAGCCCGGTCCTACTTTCATACGGTCCGCCACTTCCTTCTGTACCATCACTGTAATACTGTCCAAAGGAACCTCCCCCTCAAACAGTCCCATAATGATGGGAGTGGTAATATAGTAGGGAAGATTTGCCACAACCTTAACCGGCCGTCCTCCATTATACTCCTGAGCCAGCCTGGGGATATCTACCTTAAGAATGTCATCGTTGATAATGGTCACATTCTGGTAATCCTTTAACGTCTCATTGAGAATAGGAATCAGATTAGAATCAATTTCTACGGCCACCACCCGTCCGGCAGCCTCTGCCAGGTATTGAGTCATTGTACCGATTCCGGGACCGATTTCCAGGACGCAGTCCTCCTTTGTCACCTCAGCAGCCCGGATAATTTTATCCAGCACGTGAGGATCAATGAGGAAATTCTGCCCGAATCTCTTTTGAAAGGCAAACTGATACTTTTGAATGATTTCTATTGTCTTCTGAGGATTTCCCAATTTATTATCCATAGATTTACCTGCTTTACTTTTTTCCATTATGGTATCCTATCTAAAATTAAAAGTCAATGAGCCTATATAAATTCCTGGCGTTGCGGGATGTGACTGCTTCCACTTCTTCAACGGAAATATTTTTAATCCGGCTGATCTCCTCCGCCACGTAGGAAAGATTTAACGAAGAATTTCTCTTTCCCCGGTTGGGAACAGGAGCAAGATAAGGACTGTCTGTCTCCAGCACAAGCCTGTCTAAAGGCATATACTCCACTACCTCCCGTACCTTTCTGGCATTTTTAAACGTAACAACGCCGCCGATTCCCAAAAAAAAGCCCATATTGAGAAACTCTCTGGCCATTTCCACGGAATAGGAAAAACAGTGAATCACGCCTCCCATATCACCAGCTTTCTCAGCTTTCATAATATCCAGAGTATCTTTGGCCGCGTCCCTGCTGTGAATTACCACAGGAAGGTTCTTTCTCCTTGCCAGATCCAATTGGCGGACAAACCACTTCTTCTGAGTGTCATGATCCGGTTCCTCCCAGTAGTAATCCAGTCCAATCTCTCCCACAGCCACAATTTTAGGACAGTCCACATGTGTCTCCAGCCACTGGAAACTGCTCTCTGTCAGCTCACCGGTCTCATTGGGATGAACTCCCAGGGCGCCGTAAATCCAGGGGTAATCTTCTGTCAGCTTCTGTGTGGTTCTGCAAGATTTCAGACTGGCTCCAACATTAACCACAGCCTCAATTCCCCCTTCTCTCAGGGAACAAAGCAGCTGGTTTCTATCCTGATCAAAAGCCTCATCATCATAATGGGCATGGGTATCAAATATCATGATATTTTCCTTTCTGTCTTTAAAAGCGCCTGCCCTAAAAAGGCAGCGCTTAATCTGTTGTTTCCTTACATACCTGCCAAATAAATAATCACCAGGTGAAGAGGGTAAAAGCAGTAAAAGAAATATTTCATTTTCCATTTCCCTCTCTCCCCACCATACAAAGCGATGGGAAGAAAAGCCAGGGCTGCCGCACCGTAATTGCCAATGCTCATAGCCGCGCAAATCAGTCCTCCGTAAATCACGGTACCCTTTCTATCTCCATAATAAGTGTACAAAACCAGCACCAGCAAAACAGCCATAAAATCATAATCCACAGCCAGAAAGACAGCGGCTGCCGCTCCCCCTATAGCCGCCGCCGCTTGTTTAAAAGGCTGATACCTGTATGTTTCATAGGCAAAAAGGACCATAAGGCAAAGAAACAGCGTAAAAAATATATTCTGGTGCCCCCAGTAAAACATCCTGCCGGAAACAACCAGATCAAAAGGGATCTCTGACAGAAATGCAAAGCACAGCAACCTTGCTCCGTACTTTTTCACATTTCTTGTATGAAAAAAGCCTTCCACCAGCAAAAATGCCATAATAGGGAAGGTAATTCTTCCTATGGTGCGCAGAACAAAATAAAGATTCTCCAGCTCCCCCACAGAAAAACCGGCAGAAGAAAAAAAGCGGGAGGCCAGTCCCCCATTTCTCCAAACACCGGCTTCTCCTTTCGCCGCGGCCAGGGCCTTGGGCAGTATGCACGCTCCCACATGGTCCATAAACATAGCAATAATGGCTATAACCTTAAGCTGATTTCCTGAAATTCCTCTCAGGCCCTGTTTCTTTCCCTGGCTCATAATTACCTCTCTCACCGCCAAAGGACGCCCCGGGAGAATCTGCAGCCGCAGCAGACCTTTTACAGCCTGCCCCACGCTCCTCCCACGGCGTCCTTCCATCCATGGCTTTATTCTAATAGATTACCGAGCATTCTGCATTTACAGACCTTTTGCAGATACCTTAACAGATTTCCGCTCCTGCCGGCATTGGCTTCTCCGGAACCATAAGAGACAGATTGCCGTTTTCATCCTCAGCGCACAGCAGCATGCCCTCTGACAAAACTCCCGCCAGTTTTGCCGGTTTTAAATTCACCACAACCATAACCTTCTTGCCAACCATTTCCTCCGGAGAATAGTGCGCCTTGATTCCGCTGACAATCTGCTTTACCTGACTTCCAATACGAACCTGTGAGCACAGAAGCTTCTTGGATTTAGGCACAGGCTCACAGGCAATAATCTGCCCCACCTGGAACTGGAGCTTGGCAAAGTCATCGTAGGTAATCTCTGCCTTTGGCTCTATGTCAATAACAGGCTCGCTGTTTTCTGCCTCTTTCTTCTCTTCCGCCTGGTGCATTGCCTCAACCTTTTCAAGAACCTCTTTTACATCCATACGGGCAAAAAGAATCTCAGGTTTTTCCGTTACCTTATTGCCTGATGGATACAGACCAAACTGGTTCATTTGATCAAGTTCTCTCTTAACCGTGTTAAGCTGGGTTAAAATACGGGCCGAAGTATCCGGCATAAAGGATTCCAAAAGAGATGCGCCGATGGCAATGGCCTCAGTCAGATTATAAAGAACCGTCTCCAGACGTCCCTTTAACGCTTCATCCTTGGCCAAAGTCCATGGGGTTGTCTCGTCAATGTACTTGTTGCTTCTACGGAAAATGTTAAAGATCTCAGTGATAGCGTCAGCCACTCTCAGCTTATCCATCTTCTCCTGAACCTTCTTCACTTCATCAAGAACCACTGTCTTCAAATCCTCGTCTACCGGCTCTGAAACTCCGGCATTGGTTACAACGCCGCCGAAATACTTGTTAGACATAGAGATAGTACGGTTTACCAAATTCCCTAAAATGTTAGCCAGATCAGAATTCATGCGCTCTACCATCAGCTCCCAGGAAATTACGCCGTCATTGTCAAACGGCATCTCATGGAGTACAAAATAGCGAACCGCATCTACACCGAAAAAGTCTACCAAAGTGTCTGCATACAGAACATTTCCCTTCGACTTGCTCATCTTGCCGTCTCCCTGGAGAAGCCACGGATGGCCGAATACCTGCTTGGGAAGAGGAAGATCCAGGGCCATAAGGAAAATAGGCCAGTAAATAGTATGGAAACGGATAATGTCCTTTCCGATCAGATGAAGGTCTGCCGGCCAGAACTTATGAAACTGCTCCGTACTGTTTCCGTCACAGTCATAGCCAATACCGGTAATGTAGTTGGTCAGAGCATCCAGCCATACATAAGTAACGTGCTTGGGATCAAAGGTAACAGGAATTCCCCAGCTGAAAGTAGTTCTGGAAACACACAGATCCTGAAGCCCTGGGAGAAGGAAATTGTTCATCATCTCATTTTTTCTGGATACTGGCTGAATAAACTCCGGATGGTCATTAATATACTGAATCAGTCTGTCGGCATACTTGCTCATACGGAAGAAATAAGCTTCTTCTTTGGCCGGCTTTACCTCCCGTCCGCAGTCGGGACACTTTCCGTCTACCAGCTGAGACTCCGTAAAAAAGGACTCACAGGGAGTGCAGTACAATCCCTCATAGTATCCTTTATAAATATCTCCCTGATCATAAAGCTTCTTAAAAATCTTCTGAACCTGAGCTTCGTGGTCCTTATCCGTGGTGCGGATAAACTTGTCATAGGACGTGTTCATCAGATCCCAAATATTTTTAATCTCTCCTGCAGCTTTGTCTACAAATTCCTGAGGAGTGACTCCGGCAGCCTCTGCCTTCTCCTCAATCTTCTGACCGTGCTCATCGGTTCCTGTCTGGAAGAACACGTCATAGCCCTCTGCCCTTTTATACCGGGCAATGGCATCAGCCAGAACTGCCTCGTAGGTATTGCCGATATGAGGCTTACCGGAAGCGTAGGCAATAGCCGTTGTAATATAATATGGTTTTTTGCTGCAATCCTTACACATTGCTTTCCCTCCTGTTTTCTTGAGAACATGGATTCCTGAAAAGAAAAAAATCCCGCCTTAAAAATCCATTCCGGAAATTTAAAGACGGGTATCTCACCGTGTTACCACTTTAATTCATCCGCACCTCGCGGTACAGACCTTACAGACTGCCCCTCTGCTGAGAACAGACAGTCCTGTGCGATAACGGGCACAACCGTGAAAGCCTAAAGGCCACCTGGGCCAATCAGCTTTTCTGCTCTGAGGCCATCTTCAGAAAGTTCCCTTTCCTTCCTTTTCAGCTGCCGGAAGTCTCTGTCAGCCGTTTCCTTTCCTACTCTTCTCTTCTCTGCATTTTCCTGTTCTTTGATTAATTTTTAGTGTAATAGTTTCCGCATGGTTTGTCAAGCAGTAACCGGCACAGGAAAAGCGGGAAGAAAAAACTTCCTCTCATGCCTTTCCCTAAACGTCCATATAAATTATAATAGTGAAAGACGGAGGAATGAATATGAAGAAAAAAACACGCTATCAGACCCGCCGGTTTACAGCCGTCCTCATGTCGGCCATTCTGCTGACAGGCTGCGCCTGGCCCGAAACCATTCAAACGCAGCCGGAAACTGGCAGCAGTTACGAAACCTACTCTGCCAATGAATTAACCCATAAAAATCAATTCCGCCAGCTGGAGGAGGAGATCTTTCAGGACAGTCTCACCCAATCTGCTCTGGATCTTCATTTTACTCTCTCCGCTCCGGAGGAATGGGGAGTAGGGGAGATTTCACAGACCTTCGGTCAATTTTCCACAGAAACCACTGTGGAAGACTTTGAAAAACTTGGCAAATGGAAAGATCAGCTGGATGCCATCTCCATCCGTAATCTGGAAGAGGACCAAAAGCTGACCTATCGAATTCTCTCTGAATATCTGGAAACAGAATTGTCCGCTCAGGGACTGGAGCTGTACTCAGAGCCTCTTTCCAGTACCATAGGCCTTCAGGCTCAGCTTCCTATCCTTCTTTCCGAATATGCCTTTTATGACCGCCAGGATGTGGAAAATTATCTCTCTCTTTTATCTGACATTGACCGCTTTTACAGCCAGATCATTGAGTTTGAGAAGCAGAAATCTGAAGCAGGACTTTTTATGTGTGATCAGGCGGCCAGAGATGTGCTGTCTTCCTGTGAGCCCTATCTGATCCAGGCTGACCACAGCTTCCTGTCTGAAACCTTCAACACCAGAATCGATGCCCTTACTGATCTGACTGAGGAAGAAAAAGCTGCCTACAAGGAAGAGAATCTCAAGGTTCTTACGGATCACTTTATCCCTGCTTACCAACTCCTTATGGATGGAATCAACGGTCTTATGGGAACGGGAACCAACGACAAGGGGCTTTGCTGGTATCCGAAGGGAAAAGAATACTACGAATACCTGGTCAGAGCCAATATCTGTTCATCCTACAACACCATAGAGGACTTGAAACGGGCGATGGAGAAGCAGATGAGCGAAGATCTGAACGCTCTTGGCGAAATCGCCGCCAGCAATCCCCAGCTTTCAGACTCTCTGGAAACCTACTCTTTTTCAAGCTCCGACCCCACTGAGATTCTGGAAAGCCTGAAAACCCAGATCACGGAAGATTTCCCCGGACTTCCTCAGTGCAACTATACGGTGAAATATGTTCCCAAGCCTCTGGAAGGCTCTCTAAGCCCGGCATTCTATTTTGTGCCTCCTATTGACCAATATGAAGACAATGTAATTTATATTAACAACGATTCCCGCTTTCACAGTGAAGATCTTTTTCCAACTCTGGCTCACGAAGGATATCCGGGACATCTCTATCAAAATGTATATTTCATTGCCAACAACGAAAGCAGCTTAAGGAAAATCCTTTCCTTTTCCAGCTACACAGAAGGCTGGGCTACCTATGTGGAACACTACTCCTACACTCTGGACAATGGCCTAGAAGAAAATATGGGAGAACTATTGGCCTACAACAACGCTGTGTCCCTGGGGCTGTATGCTCTTTTGGATGTCTATATTCACTATGACGGCTGGGGACGGGATGAGGTAAAATCTTACCTGGAAAGCTTTTATGGAATCTCCGGAGATGATGTGGTAGACTCTATCTACTACAGCCTGGTGGAAAATCCAACCAATTATATGGAATACTATGTAGGCTACATGGAAATCTGTCAGATGAGGCAGACGGCAGAGCACGTACTGGGAGATAATTTTTCCCTGAAAGAATTCCACACCTTTCTTCTGGATCTTGGTCCTGCCCAGTTTTCCGTCATTCTTCCGGAATTTTTATCCTGGCTGGAAGACAACCGGCCTGATTAGACAACAAGCGAAGGCGTATCCGCCTTCGCTTCTTATTTTACCTGTAACCTATGATTAAAAATGAATGATCCTTTTTTCTCCGCTTTCTTCCAGAATTTCAATAACCATATGTCCTTCTCCCTCTTCCCGGAAGCTTACCTCCTTAACGGCCGGCTTTTCTTTCCAGGTGTCTATTACATGGGCGCAGATCACAGACGTTCCCTTCCTTCTCTCAATCAGATACTGAATATCTCCCGTAGATGGATTGTCAGGCCCCTGGGCCAAAAACAGACTCTGGCCGCTGCCCCATCCGTATACATGGGTAACTACATCATTATCCTGGTATTTCACCAGATAAGTGCCTTGATCTGCCTTCGTCTCCCATACATCCTTCAGATAACATAACGGTTTTTTCTGAGAAAAGGTTTCCTTCTGCACCCACTGGCCTCCTTTAGGCTGCAAAACCCTTTCTCCGGAAAAATGCATAATCCAGTCAACCGGCTGATCTTCAGGCGCGTTTTCGCAGATCATCATCTCCGCAAAATACGTTCCTGTCCAGGCAATTTTTCTTGTCATTGTAACAGGTCTGTAATTTTCTTCTTTCCACTGGACAATAGTAAAGCTGTCAGGCATTGTGTATGGCGCTGTCCAGTCAGCCTTGGCCTCCACATAGATCACTTTGTCCACTTCCTCATAACGGGTTAGAATCCCGTTAACCGGAGCCTGATTTTCCTCTCCCACAGCCATTGTATTGTGTGTTGCTGTGTTTTTATAATAATCATAGTGCATCTTCGCCCCATAACCGGTGGTTCCCAAATCATGGGAAACAGATTTTCCAAAAGCTATCCAGCTAAGAGACAATCTGTCATAATGATCATGCTCTCCGCCATAGCTGTCATGCTTAAACAGCAGATACCTTCCATTCTCTCCCCTGAGAACCGTGTGACCAAAAGTTCCCACAGCGGTGTGATAATTATGGAGAGGCAGATCCGCAGTCTCTATCTCATCTGCTCCGTAAAGAAAGGCCTCCAGATTATCTCTCTCTGTTCCCTTATAAACCGTATTGAGAATAAAGGCCAGCTTTTGTCCGCCCAGCTCCCGGTATGCAAATTCATACATCTGTTTCATGGAAGATTTATGGCCGTAATTTGTATCATTGAGCATAGGAATTTCCATATCCGGCTGCAGAAACTCAAAGGGAAGCTCCATCATTTTTTTGTAATTGGGATGATTAATGTGGCTGTACTTTGTATGGAGCGCAAACTTTTCAAAAGCAAAAAAGCTGACAAGAGCATAAAAATGATAGCCAAACGCCCCCTCAAACCACATGCCGCTGGGAAGCATTCCGTGTTCCAGCTGGTACACAAGTCCATAATCATCATAAACCGCGGCATTGGCATAATCCTCCCGTCCAAAGAGAATTCCTATTACCGCAATGGCAGAGTTGATAATTACCTCATGATTATGCAGCTGTCTGTGACGGTGCTCCAAAAGGAACTGCGCCCCTGGAAGAAGCATGGAATCTCTCACCAGTTCTTTCTCCTCTTTAGTCATATAATCACTGAGGATGTCATATGCCATGGCATAGGTTCTCTGAAAATTGGCTTCGTCTAAGGTCTGGGCTCCCGACCTTCCAGGTCCGTTATAGGGGATATTGCCGTGGACCTCATAGTTAGGATAGTTTCTTGCATATTCCGTCATAATATCCACAGCTTTTCTGGCATAAGAATCATCCTCTGTGGCCAGCCATAAAATAGCCATCTTATAAACCCCTTCGTAATTTGAGGAATTTACCAGTCCCCACCAGGAACTGTCATAAGGCTCTCCGGAAAATGACTTCTTACAGTGGGGACACAGATGACTGTACGGACTTGTTCTGTCAAAAATAAGGGAAACGGAACAGTCGGGGCAGTAATAATAAAGCTGCCAATTGG
Organism: Candidatus Hungatella pullicola; assembly: GCA_019114305.1. GTDB lineage: Bacteria > Bacillota > Clostridia > Lachnospirales > Lachnospiraceae > Hungatella_B > Hungatella_B pullicola. Next base: position 16,342 of record DXFU01000054.1, read on the forward strand.
CAATTCCTGTTTTAGGGGCCAAAATCTCTCCTTTATAGACTTCCTGCACCTCTTTTTTTAATCGCTCCATTACCTGAGGAGCTTTCCTGCTTCTTATTCTTATTTTTTCTACTTCCTTCTCTGTAAACTGAATCATGTGTTTTACCTTTCCTCCCATTGTTTTTCCATTGATGATTATAATTGTTTTTTGCTTACAAGTTCCTTAAAATCTGTAGGGGTACAACCATAAAATTTCTTGAAGCTGCTGGCAAAATATCTTTGATTTTCATAACCGCACCGCTCGGCAATGTCCTGTATTTTCATTGACGTATTTTGTAAATATTCGCCTGCCTTTTCCATTCTTTTTCTGATCAGGAACTCGTTAAAGCTTTCCCCTGTAATTTCTTTAAATATCTGTCTCAAATAGCTGACACTAAAATGGACGGTCTCAGCTGCAGTCTCCACCGATATGGTATGATCTTTTAAATTGTCCTCCACCCAGTTTTGAACCAGACTTACTGCTGCCTCAGCCCTGTTCTGTCTCATATTCTGCTGAATTTTATCACAGCAAAGGCGCAGATACTCTTCCATAAGCTCCTCAATCTCCAGAAGGCTTCCGGAAGCCATTTTCCCTTTCAGCTGACGGCTGGCCTCCTGATCCACCCGACCGAATCCGTTTTTCTCCATATCATCTCCAATTCCATATACCAGTTCTCCAATGGAAACCACAACATATTCTGTTCCCTTACCGGACATAGATGCGTAAAGCTTCATCAGCTGTCCCAGGAGATTTAATGATTCTTCCGCATTTCCAATGGACACAGCTCCTCTGATACAGCTTTTCATATTGCGGATTCTCTCAGATACCTGAGAGTCATCCACAGGCCGGGTAGCCTTCTCCTCTCCATAAATCCGTATGGTCTTTTCCGGATTCAAAGCCTCTTTCCAGGTTTCAACTGCTTCCTGATAAGACTTGGAAAGCTCGTCTACTGTGGCATATACTCTCCCTAAAGCGCAATAGGCTGTAATATCATAATACTGCATCAGGCTGCGGGTTATCTTTTTCAGACCGTCTACCACCTGATTTCTCAAATCTCTGGCAGAAGACGCCGTTCCGAAAAAGAAAATTGCCAGCTTGTTTTTCTCAATACTGATTCCCCTAAACGCAATATCTCCCGGGAAATATCCGTATTCCATAAGCTCCATAAATTCCTCTACCTGTTCCTGCATAGAAAAATTCCACACAGTCCCCTTCAGATTTAAGAGACAGGCTTCCATAAATTTTCCTGTGCCGGATTTCGGAAACGATAATGCTTCCTTTTCTCTGTCTCCCAGCTTTTCCCCGTTGATGATTTTTCTAAGAGCCAACTCCCTGTCCTGAATGATGTGGCGGTCTGCCTGTTCCTTAAGCATCTGGAGATTTTTGCTTAAAATATTCTGATTATCCAGCTCCCTTATGATTTTTTCCAGAACCTCCCACAGTTCATCCGGCATAAAAGGTTTCAGAAGATAATCGGTCACTCCCAGAGCAATGGCCGTTCTGGCGTAATCAAATTCATCGTAGCCGCTGATAATAATATTCTTAGACGCAATTCCCTCTTCCTGTAACGCTGAAATCAGCTCCAGACCATTCATAAAGGGCATGGATATATCTGTTATGACAATATCCGGCTTTATCTTTTTGGCCATCTCCAAAGCTTCCTGCCCATCTCCGGCGCAGCCTGCTACTTCAATATCCAGTGAAGAAGCTTTCAGATTTCTTTCCAACATTCCTCTTACGGAGACTTCATCATCTACAATCATTACCTTATACACGTCTATTCCTCCCTGTAACTGACTGGAATGATTAAAACTGCTCTTGTATACTCACCTTCCACACTGTCATAATGAAGACCATAGGCATTGCCGTAATAAATCATAACTCTTTCATTTACATTATAAATGCCATAGCCTTCTTTTTCTTCTTTTGTTCCGTTTTTCAATCCCTCATTGATAGCTTTCAGCTTATCCTTAGGGATTCCCACTCCGTTATCCCAGACCTCCAGCCTGATAACATCTCCATCAGCTGCAGCCTGTTTCACCGCGCTGACGCGGATCAGCCCCCCTTCTTTCTTCTCTTTGATTCCATGATAAATAGCATTTTCCACCAAAGGCTGAAGAATCAGCTTTAACGTTCTGCACTTAGTGAGAGGTTCCGGTATATGAATTTCAAACTTCAGCTTGTCTTTATACCGGATTCCCTGAATCTTAAGATAGCTTCTCACATGCTCCCCTTCTTCTCCCAGAGAAATAATCTCCGCGCCTTTGCTCAGGCTGAGGCGGAAAAATTTTCCCAGAGAGCTGGCCATAATACTGGCGTCTGTCATCCCTTTCTCCGCCGCTTCCCAGGTTATGGCATTTAACGTATTATAGAGAAAATGAGGGTTAATCTGAGCCTGAAGAGCCTTCAGTTCTGCCTTCCGCTTTTGTTTCTGCACCTCTTCTACTCGGTTTCGCTCAATTCTCAGCTCCTCTATGGCCCGATCCCTTTTTCTGACCATATCCTCAAGTTCGTCAAGCATATAGTTAAAGTTTCTGGAAAGGCTTCCAATCTCATTGTCATAAGGGTAGATAAAACGGACATTCAGATCCCCCTTTTCCACATAATTCATCTGTTTTTCCAGGCGGATCAGATCATCTGTCAGCCTTTTGGAAATCAGCAAAATCAGACACATGCTCACAATCATAACCACAGCGTCAATCTGAAAAATACGCATAGCCAGTTCATGAAGACTTCCAAGCAGCTGCTCCTTGGATTTCAGGGCAAAAAGCTTCCAGCCATTTATATTGATCTGACAGCTTTCCACCATATAGCTGGTCCCGTCAACTGACAAGTCGCCATCAACGACACTTTCCCCACTGTCCTGGCCTTCCCACAGTTCCATTAATGAAGCCGACGGTACCTCCATATGGCCTAAAATTCGTTTTCCCTCCGGGCTTAGAATGATAATCTCATCAAAGAAATTATGCTGGCCGGATATCAGCTCCTCTATCCTCTGCTGATCCAGCTGATATACGAAATACAGCCATCCGTCATGGCCCTGAACCGTAAAACGCCGGACACAGGGAATGACTACAGTGTTTCCCTGGAAAATCATATCCTCCATAGGCCACAGCCACTGAACGGACAGTGCATCCTCCTGCTCATAGACTTTGTAAAAAGGCGATTCCTTAAACACAAAATCCTGCCTGCGGTAAGAAATGTAATTGTCAAAGTCACCCGCTTCTGTATACAAATAAGAGGAACTGATCAGTTCCTCTCCTCTCTCAAAATCTCTCAGGTAATCAGCGATCACTCCCATAGTTCTTACATTGGTACTAATACTGGGATGATTGAGATATTGGGCAAGTGTATTATAAAATGACTGATTAATCAGCATAGATCTGCTTTTTTCATCAATAATTCCCAGCCTTGTCTCCAATGTATTTTCCATCTGGCCAATGGCGTCTTTGGCGCTTCTGGAAAAATTATCTGTTACATTCTGAGCGGAAAGATGATAGAACGCAATTCCTGAAAAAGCGCAAGTAAGCAGGAATATAATGGAAAACAGCAAAACAATCTGGTTGCGGAATTTTAAGTTCTGAATATGAAAGCGCATCACTCATTCCCTCCTCTGTTTTTTGTTTCCATTATACCTGCTATTGTAAATAATACTACTTATCATTCGCTTTTTTCAACTTTTATTATCCTTTTACTGCTCCGGCGGTCAGGCCTGCAATAAACTGTTTATGGGCAAAGGCATAGACAATTAAAATCGGGATAATCGCGATAGATGCTCCTGCCAGCATAATATGCCACTCAGCTGCAGCATTTACAGAGTACTTCAGCTGTACAACGGCAACGGTTAATGTCTTCAGCTCCGGCGCTGTAATGGTCATTACCAAACCGGTCACGTAATCATTCCATGCGTTGCGGAAAGAGAACAATGCCACAACTGCCAGAATGGGCTTTGTTAAGGGCAGCACAATCTTGTAATATACCTGGTAAAGGGAACAGCCGTCAATAATACCAGCTTCATCCAGTTCCTTTGGCAGGGCTTTGGTAAATCCCATGACCAGAAATACATTGGTGGCCTGTCCTCCGGTTAAGGCAATCACCAGACCTACAACGCTTTCATGAAGGCCCAGTTCTCTTAATACCTCATAAATGGGATACAGCGTAACCGATCCAAGGGATACAAACATCATGGACAGATATAAGGTCATCCACAATTTCTTTCCCGCAAAGTCCCTTCTTGCCAGAATAAACCCTGCAAGGGAACAGGTAACCACTGCCAGAACGGTAACAGAAACGCTGACGATTATACTATTCCAGGTATACTGAAGAAAATCCGCCTCCACAAAGGCTCTGTAATAGTTTTCAAAATGCCACTGTTCCGGAAAGAATCCGCCGCCCTGAGTCAGTTCCGCGTTTGTTTTAAAGGAACCTAAAATAGTATAGACAACAGGGTACAAAGTAAAGACAATCATAATGCCCAGGAAAATCCATTTCGCAACAAAGGAGATAAGCTGATTTCTGGACATATGCTTTTTATTAGCCTGAATCATTGGTGTACTAGACATAACCTATCCCCTCCTTAATAAATGTCATCCAGTTTCTTGGACAGTTTCAGGTAAATAACAGTAACCACTCCTGTAATGCAGGCGGATACAACGCTGACTGCGGCACCATAGCCATACTGCGGCACAACAGATTCCCCTGCTGATATAGGGAAGAAGAAACGGTAGCCATACAAGGACATAACCATTGTCGCATTGTTGGGACCTCCTTCTGTAAGAACCATAATATTTGTAATGTCGTGGAAAGCAGAAGTAATGGCCAGCATAAGAATGATCTTTAAGATAGGCCCCAGCATGGGTACAATAATATACCAGATTGTCTGCAGCTTATTGGCACCGTCAATACGGGCGCTTTCTATGGCATCCTCTGATACCTGCTGAATTCCTGCTATAAAATAAACCATGTAGTTTCCCACACCGCCCCATACAGCAGTAATGATCAGCGTTTTCATGGCATTATCCTTACCCAGCCAGTTAATGGGCTGATCAATGATGCCTAATTCCATTAAATACTTGTTAACTTCTCCATTATAAGCGTTAAACAACAGATAAAAAACAAGGCCCATTACAGCAGAACTCATAATGGTAGGAAGGAATACAATACTTTGGGCAAGTCCGTTTCCCTTTTTCTGGGCGTTAAGAAGAAACGCCAGGAAAAAGGCCAATGGAATAATAATAATTACCTTTCCGAAACCATATGTAAATGTGTGGATTACACTTTCCCAATATACCTCATCCCGGAATACCCTGGCCAGATTGTCAAGACCTACAAACCTGGGTTCCCCGGTTCCGTAACCTCCATACTGGTAAAATACGTATTTGATTGTCCATAATACAGGATAAATAGAACAGCCAAGAAATAGTATCAGGTTCGGAACCAGAAAGGAATAGGCCTGGAGATTCCGCTTCACTGTTTTTTTAGTAAACACTTTTGATTTTCCCTCACCTTTCATATTATCCACATCCTTTCCGTATATTTTTCTCCCAGGCTTGCACAGGAAAAGGGGCTGCCTCAATTTTGCAGCCCCTTTCAATAGGCCTGATTACTCCATAGTTGGATTCATTGGGTCATAGTTGTCAATTTTAATTTCCCAACCAGTACCATTGGCAATGGCATCCTGATATGCTTTGTTATACCTGTCTGTCAGATCCTGAAGAGTGGACTCCATATCTGCATCTCCATAGTAAATGGAAGCACAGGTCTGATACATATCCTCGCCCTCTACAATCATACCGGAGGTAAATGCTGTGTGAGGCGGCTTTGGAAGAAGAGCGTCTGTTTCCTCATTGATCTGAAGCCATTCTTTTGTCTGGAAGTTTTCGCTTGGCTGAGCCTTCTCAAGAACAGACGGGATAATACTTACGCCGTATCCGCCTTCATAATAGCCAATCAGATAATCTTCCGTTGTAAAGATATCTTTGTATACCTGGAATGCCTTCTCCAGATTGGGGCTCTGAGCGTTCAGCAGATAAGAACTGGTTCCTTCATAATACTGCTTGCCTAATCTCTCACCGCCTACTGTTGGAATAGGAGCTACATCCCACTTAGAACTGTCCATAGGGAACTGGTTCTCATATACGCCTGGCTCTGCATGTGTATAACCGAAATACATACCAATCTTGCCTGCTGCGAACTGTGTTCTTAACGGGTCGATGTCCAGAGATTCACAGCCTGGGAACGCGCACTCTTCAGAAAGAAGCTGTTTCCACATTTCAAGCTCTGGAGCCCATTTTGTAAAGTCATAAGCGCCTTCTGCGAAGTTGTATCCTCTCTCATCGCCAGTCTCAGCTTCCAAAGCTACACACATTGATCTGGCAAGTCCGGAAGACGCGCTCTTCATATTCTGAGCAAATCCATAGATTCCTTCTCCGCTCAGCTGAGAGGTAATCAGCTTGGCATCTTCTACCATCTCTTCCATTGTCTCTGGCGGTCCGTCAATGCCTACTCTCTCAAAGATTTCTGTATTGTAGAACAGACGGCAGGTGGTTCCTGTTGTAGGAATGAAGTAAAGCTTTCCATCCAGCTCATTGTATCCTTCTGTAATTACATCCTGGAAATAATTCTTCATGTCGTCATCCATGAACTGATACAAATCAGCCCACTGGCCCTGCCCCTGGTATTTGGCAAATACATCCTGCTGGTATACCAGAATATCCGGAAGCTCACCGTTCTGTGCTGCCATATCTACAGCCTGCTGATAGTTGTCTGTATAGAGGCTGTATTCTACCTGAATGTTATCGGTATTGTTGGCATTGTACTCATCAATCTTTTCCTGTACATAGGTTGCGTCATGTCTGTCCTTGGACCAGATTGTGATGACTGTCTTCTCTCCGCTGTCCTGGCTGGCTGCTGCTGTGGTGGTCTCTGCGCTCTGCTCTCCTGATGCAGCTGCGGTGGTCTGCTCCTGGGAACTGTCAGAAGAAGAGCATCCAGCTAACATAGAGGCTGCCATGGCTGTTGCCATTACAAGGCAAGTCATTTTTTTTGTTCTCATTTTACTTTCCTCCCTAAGTTATTTTCTGGTTTGATTATATAGTTTTGGAAGGCTGTGGTAAATGCAGGATTCAAGGTTTTCGTGTTTAAAATCTAATGTCAGAAAAGCGATGATCCATGTCTAATTTTTAATGTTTTCATCCTGGTCTGACATGCAAAAAATGCCCTTATTCCCTGCCGTCAAGAAAGTTCAGACAGAAAATATCGGGCATTTTTCCTGTTTTTTACGATGGAAAATCAGTAATAAACAAAGACTTCTTTTCTCCTATTGTCAGAAAAACTGTTGTGGTTTTCACACCGTTTTTCTCACCGGCTTTATAATCCGCTTTTTCAATATAACCCGTATAGGGATTCCATAGATAAGGGACAATGCTTCCTCTTACTGTAACCGGAAGAGATTCAAACTTCCGCTCCGTAGTATTGGCAATAAAGTAAAGATTTCCTTCCGTTCTCTTCTTATGGATATAGTGAAGATGTCCTTTGGAACAGCCAGGTATATCCTGAGGAAATTCCACATCATAGACCAGACCGGACTGATTTAAAATTTCCCTCAGAATCCGGACGTCAGGGATTTGACTGTAACAGGCCCGTCCTCCCAATTGATTTTTTTTCAGAGTAAATCCCTGTCTTCTTTCAGCGTCCAGCGCCTTCCCCGTTTCAGGATCCACTCCAAACAGTTCCCGGATCAGTTCTTTTACTTCCCCGTCTTCCCCCTGACAAATTCCCTTCCAAGGAAGCTGGCCAGTTGCGACCACCAGCCCTCCTGCCTTATAAAATTCCATAATCTTTCTTAAATTGCTTAACCGGATTACCTTCATTGCCGGAATTATCAGGGTTGTATACTGTTCATAATTATTTTTATTTTTCAGGCCCATCACCTTACTCTTTTGATCCACCGCGCACCGTTCATCCAACACCTCTGGATGAAGAAACGTCACATCCTTTCTCAGCTCATAAGAAAACCAGCCCAGCAAATCCTGATAATCTGCATCTGCCGGACTGCAGCGAAGCCTCCCCTCTCGATTTGCCTGTTCCATCTGCTCTTCGCTGTTGTTCTGCATGTCCATTACAAACACGGATTCCAGATAATCAATGGGATACAGAACGCCAATATCCGCCACATGCCGTCCTCCCTGAAGCATACTGTTTAATCTGGACACATAAGTATTGTAGTCTTTTAATCCTCCGCTCAGCCGGGGATTCCGGTAGGATAGTTCCGTGGGATAAAACACATTTTCTTTTCTATTGTCAAACCATAAGGCATGAGGCACAATGTAGTTAACCCCCGATGCATAATCGTCCATAGTATACATGTACATAGCTTCTATGGTAAGCCCTTCATCGGCTCCCATACTTTCGCTCATCACCAAAGGCTTATCCCAGTTATATGCACAGGAGGATACAATTCTTGATACCTGATGAATTGCCGCCGATGCCTCCGGGTCATGGATATGATCGAACCCGGGAATTGCCTGATACTGAAACGCTTTCATCAAATCTCCAGTCACCGATACCGGATTGACCGTTTCCTCACCATACAGATGGCCCATATACTGAATTCCATGATCCCGGCACCACTGATCGATTCTCTTTATAAAATTAACAGCAAACATTTCTGTTCTTGCCTGATACAGCCGGTGTCTGGCCTCCGTTGTGGAAGGCCCGATATCCTCAAACAAAGCCGGATAATACTTTACGGGAGATTCTTTGTACCTTTCCTCATACATCCGGTTAAATCCCGGCGTCCAGGTCCGGTGTCCGTAGGTTCCCGCCTCCCTGAAATACCCTAAAGTAGGCTCATCGTAAAAACTTTTTGTGATGACAGTTCCAAAATACTGGGGAAATCTTTTATACATGGTTTCATAGGTGTATCCTATATAGGCATCCGTTGCGTCAGGATTAAGATAATCCAGTCCCTGATTGCCCTGTATGACACAGTCAAATACCATAAGAATCCAGATTCCATCTTTGTCCTTAGGAATCTGATAATACAGCGGCTGACCAGACACTGTGTGATACAGCTTCTCTATCTCCTTGGAAATATCAGCTATTTCTTTCGTACGGCGATTCATAAGAACCGCTCCCATATAATCCTTCTGAATCTGAGGAAGTCTCACCTTATCTCCGGCCCGTCCCTCTGCCTCATATTTATCCAGACGCCTGGTGGTATATTGGGGATAATCCCGTTTCACCAAACCGCCGGCCGCCCCTGACGGCCAGCCATACTCATCATAAAAAGCCATCTGCATATGGTATTCTTTGGCTGTCTGCAAAGCAATCTCATACAGCTGAAAAAATCTCTCTTCCTCAAAAACATACTGGCCAACAAATTCCCGCAGACGATTGCCGGAAGGAAGAATGCCGAAACCGGCATATCCGCTGTTCTGAAACGACCTTTTCATAATCTCTCTGGTCTGTTCCTTCATTTTCTCAAATTCCTCCTGAGAAAGACGGCTGAGATGAGCCACATCCTGATTCCAAAACCAAAGAGGAACTGACCCTTGCTCTTTTGGAGGATCTTGAAATTTTTCTTTTAATGTACCCATGTTTGCCCTCCGTCTATTTGTCCAAAACAACTGTGGGGATGTCTAAAATATCCCCGATTTTCTCAAACAGGGAGCCATTATGTCCCACGCTCATGGCAAAATGATGGGTGGGATACTGAGCAAACCATTCATCCATATAGGCATCCGGATCCTTTTTAAACTTCACCGGGGTCTGGGTATTTCCAATGGACATAATGGGACCTGATGTTGCCTGAGCCTCTGTAATAATAAACTTAAGCTTTCCTTCTCCAGTCTGAGTACATGCCAGATTGGTGATGTCTCCCTGTCTTACCTTCGCCTCTACAGAAACTCCTGTGCCCTGTTTTCCATGGAACAGGCCCATCCCTCTTAAAATAGGTTTTCCTTCTGCAATAGCAAGATGGAAGGGACCGTCATGTCCTAAAAGTATGGTTCCATCCTCATAATCTGTCACCACAATTTCACAGAAGGATCCCCCTTTATGAACCAGATCGCAGATTTTCATAGCCAGACAGGTTTTTAAGTCTCCTTCTCCGGCACAGGGAATTCCTTTTGCAGTCAAAAGGGAGTGTCCTACTATAAATCCGCCCTGCAGCTTTTCATAGGCATTCCCAGGAGCGCCGTGATAATAATAAGTAAGAGCATCTAAATCATACTCCTTTACCAGTCTCTCCTGGGCTGCCGCTACCTTGGCAGACCAGTTTAACTGCTCCTTTGTAGGTTTCTGCGCCAGAGGGTCTGCTCCCCCTGTGTCGCTGATATAAAAGAATTCCTCTATCTCTCTCCTTTTTTCTTCCATTTCTCTCTGGGTGACAGCCTCCATCATCCGGTTTAAATCACACATTTCCAAAACCTCCAGATGAGCTTTCGTCTGTCCCTGAAACATGGTAAAATCGCTGTACATATCCAGCATTCCATTATATGTATTTCCCAGAAATCCGAATCTGGAATGGGCCAGACCGCTTTTTACTCCCGCAGCCAGAACCCACTCTTCAATTTCTTTCCATGCCCGTTTAGCCTGAGGCATCTGAGCCGTGTTTTCATTGGTCATGGAAATGTCCGGCGTATAATCCAAACCAAGAAGTCCATTGACCACGCGAAATTTGATTCCTGTCCGGTGAAAGGCGTTGGACAGTTCTGGGACAGAACAGGCCCCACAGTGAGCCAGCCATTCCCCTGTAGTCGTCTTTTGGTAATTAATCCTGGCCGCAGGCTGAAGATTCAGCACTACCACAGGAGCCTTGCAGATCTGATGGACCGGCACAACAGAAGCACTGGTTACATAGGTTCCTCCATGGGCAAAAATTAAATCCACATGGTTGGAGGCAAAATACTCTCCCGCGGCCCTTCCCTCCTTCTCACAGTCCACAAGACCATAAAAAAACACCTCCACATTCCCCATTTTCTCAATCTTATCCACAATAAACCGTCCATACTCCAGAAGCCGTTCCCTCAGCCCGGCAAATTGATCCCAGTAATGCCTGAGCCCCATAGTATAAACTCCAATTCTGGCTTTCCTGGTCTGTTTTAATTTTTCCATTGTGTAATCCCCTTTCCCCATTGCTGAAAATTTCTCAGTTTTTTGTATTTACAATCCCATTCTATTCTTTTATCATAGGGATATCAACGAACATTCTTGCTTATAAATAACACAATCTTGCAGGAGGCGACCCTCTATGGATCACGGCAGACAATATCTGGAAAACGCTTCTTATACCTGGTCAAAAGACTCGATCCGTCTCATATTAAGCCCCTCTCCCCTGGCAAAATCCATCTATTTTCACGTACAGGAAACCGGTTATTTCAAAACCTCTGATTCCTACTACACAGAGCGGAAAAATTTAAATTCTTTTCTTATTGTCTATACGCTTACTGGAAAAGGCCAGCTTCAGTACCAGGGCAGAGAATATACCCTTTGTCCCGGCAGCTTATTTTTTATCCATTGCATGGAACATCATCGCTATCTGACGCCTCCTGGAGAAAAGTGGGAATTTCTGTGGGTACATTTTAATGGTCCATCTGCGCTGGGATACTACAAGGAATTTGTCAGGAGCGGCTTTCGAACCCTGGAATACGGACATTCCCATGGCGTAAAAAATTATATGACTCAGATTCTCCACAGCAGCCGGGAAAAAAGCCGGGCAGCTGAGCCTGTTGTCTCTGCTTTAATCACCAATCTCCTCACTGAGGTTCTGTTAAAATCCCCTTGTGAAGGCAGCGGCAGTTTCTCTATGCCTGATTATATCAGATCAGTCATGGCAGAAATCGAACATAACTTTTCCGCTTCCCTTTCTCTGGATTACCTTGCTGACCTTTACGGAGTAAGTAAATTTCATCTGTCCAGAGAATTTAAAAAATACACAGGTATGACGGTTAACGAATTCATTATCCGAACCAGAATCACCTATGCCAAAGGACTGTTAAAATATTCTGACTTATCGATTTCAGATATCGCCGCCCAATCAGGGGTCAGTCATGTCAGCCATTTTATTAATCTTTTTAAGGCCAGAGAAGGCATTACTCCTTTGGCTTACAGAAAACAGTGGAAGTAAAGCAAAACAGGAAGGCAATCAGAGAATTTTTACGCAAAAAAGAGTACCGCCAGACGGCAGGAAATCCTATGGATTTCCTGCCGCAGCGGTACTCTTTTTCTTCCTGCAAAGGCATTCCTTAAAGCTATTTTATTAGTCGTTCTCTATCTGTTCCTCAGATACAGTAAAGATCTGTCTCTTACGAGCCATCTCATCGTTCGCCAGGTACTCGTCGTAAGTGGTAATCTTGTCAATAAGCTGACCGTTAACAATCTCCATAATACGGTTTGCTGTAGTCTCTACAATCTGATGGTCACGAGATGAGAAAATCAGCACACCGGAAAACTTAATCAGTCCATTGTTCAGGGCTGTAATAGACTCCATATCCAAATGGTCTGTAGGCTCGTCTAACATCAGCACATTAGCCGCAGAGATCATCAGCTTGGAAAGCATACACCGCACCTTCTCACCACCGGAAAGCACTCTTACCTTCTTTACTCCATCCTCTCCGCCAAACAGCATACGGCCCAGGAAGCCGCGGACGTAGGTTGCATCCTTCTCCGGGGAATACTGAGTCAGCCAGTCTACAATGGTGTCATCACTATCAAATTCCGCGCTGTTGTCCTTAGGGAAATAGCACTGAGTTGTGGTAAGCCCCCACTTATAGCTTCCTTCATCCGGCTCCATCTCTCCTGCCAGAATTTTAAAGAGAACAGTCTTAGCCTGCTCGTTTGGCCCGACTAACGCCACTTTATCTTCCCGATTTAGGGTGAAGGAAATTCCATCTAAAACCTTAACTCCATTTATAGTCTTAGTCAGATTCTCCACAGTGAGAACCTCATTTCCGATTTCCCTTGCAGGACGGAAATCAATGTATGGATATTTACGGCTGGACGGCTTAATATCATCCAGCTGAATCTTTTCCAAAGCTCTCTTTCTGGAAGTAGCCTGCTTGGATTTAGAAGCATTGGCGGAGAATCTCTGGATAAATTCCTGCAGCTCTTTGATCTTCTCCTCTTTCTTTCTGTTGGCTTCCTTCATCTGCTTAATCATCAGCTGGCTGGACTCATACCAGAAATCATAGTTACCGGCATACAGCTGAATTTTTCCGTAGTCAATATCCGCAATCTGTGTACATACCTTGTTCAGGAAGTAACGGTCATGAGATACCGCAATTACGGTATTCTCAAAGTTAATCAAAAACTCCTCCAGCCACGCAATGGCATCTAAATCCAGGTGGTTGGTAGGCTCATCCAGAAGAAGGATGTCAGGATTTCCAAATAACGCCTGAGCCAAAAGGACCTTCACCTTCTGAGCGCCATTTAATTCTTTCATATATTTATAATGATGCTCTGTTTCAATTCCAAGGCCGTTTAACAGGTTCGCCGCGTCTGACTCCGCTTCCCAGCCATTCATGGTAGCAAACTCGCCTTCCAGCTCTGCTGCTTTGATGCCGTCTTCATCAGTAAAATCTTCCTTCATGTAAATGGCATCTTTCTCCTTCATAATCTCATACAGTCTGGCATTCCCCATAATAACTGTATCAAGCACCTGATACTCATCGTATTTAAAGTGATCCTGCTGCAGAAAAGACAGTCTCTGGCCCGGAGTGATAACAATATCTCCGCTGGTAGGTTCCAACTGACCAGACAGAATCTTCAAAAATGTAGACTTTCCGGCTCCATTGGCGCCGATTAATCCATAGCAGTTGCCTTCAACAAACTTAATATTCACATCCTCAAACAAAGCCTTCTTGCCGATACGCAGGGTTACATTGCTTGCACTGATCATAATCTCTTTCCTTTCTGAAATCTGCTCTTATCACTTCGCCAGGCCGCTTTCAAGCAGCCCTTTTCTCTGGGCGCACCACATCTCATTTTACATGAAAATCCCGAATTTGCAAGCCTTATTATCAAAAAAGCCTGTAAATCCGGGATATTTCAAAGTTTCTATTGAGCCGCTTCTACTTTCAGCGGATAATGTACCTGGCTTCCCGCGTCATAGGATACAGTCACGTATGTCACCTTGACCGCAGCGCCGCTTCCATTGCTGTCATCGCCAGCCTGCCCCAGCACGCCTGTGTCCAGTCCTTCGCAGTTATCTTTCATAAAGCTTAAAGCCTGGCCGGAATCGGTTTCTATGGTAAACGTACTCATCGCCTGATCGGTAACCCTTCCGGTAACCTCCTGAACTTCCATATTGCTTTGGGCATCCAGCACCAAAACAATCTGAGCATTGGAAGTATCCTGACCGGAAATCTCTCCTTTATAAATGATAGACACTTCCACTCCTTCTGTATCAAGAGAATAGGAGGTCTCCACCACAACTCCTGTCAGGTCAAACTCCATGGAAGTTCCATCCTTTTCCACAGTCATATGATCCATAGTATCAGAGATTCCTGTCACCTGGGCAGTCAGTATTTTAAACTCCGCCGTATCTCCCGGAGCTTCCGTAGTAGCCACAGGGCTTTCCTCTTCTGTCTCTGCTGTACTTTCCTCCGTGGAAGCGGGGGATTCTGATGTTGTATTCTGATTATCGGACGCCCTGCTGCAGGCTGTAAATGTAAGCGCCGCGCAGATAGCGGCCATTACAATCCACACTCGTTTCATCTGTCATCCTCTTCTTTCTTTCTGATTGTGCTCTTAGTATACCATCCCCAGTAAGAAAATACTTTGCTTTTTTCTTAAGTTTTGAAATGAAAACCCCTGTCTGTCCAGCCGCAGCAGTTTACTTTCCATCCAGATAATCCAAAATTTCCGCCGCATTGGTATCTGGCTTCACCTTCTCATATACCTTCTCTATTATACCCTTTTCATCAATGACAAAGGTGCTGCGCACCACCCCCATGGACACCTTTCCATACAGCTTCTTTTCCTGCCACACATCAAAAGCCTTAATGGCCTCCAGTTCCGGGTCAGAAACCAGTATAAAGGGAAGATGATGTTTTGCGGCAAAATTGCTGTGGGACTTTTCGCTGTCTCTGCTGATGCCGATTACCTCCACGTTTCTCTCCCTAAATCCGTCATAGGCCCCGGCAAAAGCGCAGGCCTCTCTGGTACAGCCTGGTGTATTGTCTCTGGGATAAAAATAAACTATTACCTTTCTTCCTAAAAAAGAAGAAAGAGTAACAGAATTCCCATCTTTATCTTTCAGTGTAAAATCCGGTGCCTTTTCTCCTGCCTTCAGCATATGATCTCCCTCCAGTTTTTCTTTTTTACAGCTTCTTCATCAGTTGTCTCAAATCTTCTATCTCCATGGTTAGTTTCACTTGGTCCAAATTCTCTTTACGCTGCGGATTGTACCAGCAGGTATCAATCCCCGCCATCTCCCCGCCCTTCATGTCTGAGGTGAGGGAATCTCCTATAATCAGCATTTTCCGCCTGTCCGCTTCCTCTATATGATTCATGCAGTAGTCAAAGAATTCTTTTCCCGGCTTCTGGCAGCCGATTTCTTCAGATATAAAGGACCGGATAAAATATGGTTCCAGTCCTGAATCCTTCATTCTCATCTTCTGAGTCTGGACAAATCCGTTGGTTACCACATAAAGATTATATTTAGGTCTTAAATAGTCAAGAACTTCCAAAGCCCCGTCTATTAAAATGGCGCAGCGGTTGAGACACTGCCTGTATCTGGCTTCTGTCTCCACTCCGTCCGCGTCAACGCCGAATTTTTTAAAAATTCGGCGGAAACGGGTTTGGGTAATGTCCTCCTTGGTAATCAGTCCCTTTTCAAAGTCCTCCCACAGCTGTTTGTTTAAAATCTGATAGGCTTCAGTCATCGGCTCCATCAAATCGCCAAAGGGAGCAAATACCTGTCTCAGCCCATGTTCCTCAGCTGCGGCAAAATCCAGAAGAGTTCCGTCTACATCAAAAAGCAGATCTTTGTATTTCGGTTTCTCCATTGATTTATTCTCTGCAAATTCCATCCTCATATACCACCTTGCCCTGGCAGATTGTTGCTTTTATCTTTCCGTAGAGAGTCTCTCCCGTAAAAGGAGAATTAGACGCTTTGGAGGCGTAGTTGCCCACAACCCACTGTTCTTCCGGAGCAAATACCACCACATCTGCCGGACGCCCCTCCTCCAGATATCCGTAATCCATATGGTACATGCGAGCGGGATTCAGGCTCATTTTCTCCATCAGCTGAAGAAGGGTCAAATGGCCTGGCCGTACCAAATAAGTTACTGCCAGACTGAGGGCTGTCTCCAGACCAATAATTCCGCTTGGCGCCTTGGTAAACTCCTTTTCCTTCTCTTCCTGGCTGTGAGGGGCGTGGTCTGTGGCAATCATGTCAATGGTGCCGTCTTTAAGTCCTTCCAAAATAGCCTGACGATCCTTTTCTGTTCTCAAAGGCGGGTTCATTTTGGCCAGAGTTTTGTGCTTCAGCACTGCCTCCTCTGTAAGAGTAAAATGATGAGGCGTTACCTCTGCCCACACCTTTGCTCCCAGCTCTTTGGCCAGCTTTACCATCTTAACAGAGCTGCCTGAGCTGATATGCTGAATATCAATATCTGCTCCCGTATGAAGAGCAATCATACAGTCCCTTGCCACTAAAGCGTCCTCAGCCAGGGCAGAAGCTCCTTTTAATCCCATCTGAGCAGAAATTTTTCCTTCGTTGACGCCGCTGCTTCCAATAAATCCGGGATACTCCTCATGAAAGCTTAAAGGTACCTGCAGCCTTGCAGCTTCCTCCATTGCCTTTTTCACCAAAACCTCGTTTACCAGAGGGATGCCGTCATCTGTAAATCCTACGGCCCCGCAAGCTTTCAGTTCCTCCATGTCTGTCAGTTCTTTCCCCTGCATTCCCTTAGACACAGCGGCCGCCTGATATACATGAATTCCCGTCTTCTTTCCCTCTTCCAAGACATATTCCAAAGTCTCCACATTGTCTACCGGAGGCTTGGTATTGGCCATGCAGACCACTGCCGTGTATCCGCCTCTTGCCGCAGCTGCGGCACCTGTATGAATATCTTCCTTATAAGTCAGTCCGGGATCGCGAAAATGAACGTGAACATCCATAAGCCCGGGGGCCGCAGCCAATCCCTTTCCTTCTATCACTGTCATCCCTTTTGTTTCTTCTATGGTTCCGGGAGCGGCAATCTTGGCAATGATGCCGTTATCAATTAAAATATCCGCTTCTCTCTCCCAGCCGCCTCCAGGATTGAGCGCCTTGGCATTTTTTATTAAAATCATACTGTCTTCCTCCTTTGGAAAAATATTCCTTCATGGAAATCGGAATCTGTTAAGATAACGCCTTCAGGTAATTACAGAAAGTGTACCATAAAAAGGTCTGTGGAGCAATTCTCCCTTTATTCCAGTTTTCTATCTGCTGCCTCCTATGACCTTCACCATAGCGCTTCCATCAAAAGACTCCACAAAAGCATCTCCGTCTTTTACTATTTCTATTACTCTGTCCCTGTACTCCGCAGAACACTCCATAGACTTCAGCCTTTCTATGACGGAAAAATCCCCCTAACAGTGCATGGGAAAGGCAAATCTTACCTTTATCTTCTCCATAAACTCATGAAACCCCAGATAGAACGCATCCTCCTGCCTGGGATCCAGGGGAAGAAAGGCGGCGTCAACGGATCTTTCTGCCAGCGTCTCCGCCAGCCGCTCTATCTGCCTGGTATACTTCTCTTCCATAGACCGGTTCCAGTTCTGATCCTCACCTTCCCAGTACCAGTGATTCAGATCCCCGCCATGGTAGAGAACCTTTCCGTCTGCCTCAATAAGAAAGGCCACTCCCTCGTCTGTAGAACGAAAAGCCCTTACTTTTATATTTGACTGGTCCTCAGAAGCAGGAATCACTTTTCCGCCTTTCACCTGATAGGACAGCTGTTGGTTATACTTCAAAGAGTCGGCAAACGGCCAAACCTCATGGGGAAGCCTTTTTCTCCAGATGTCAAAGGACAGAATCCATCGGATGGCCTCATGGCCTTGTGCCAGGCGAAAAATCTCCGGCGAGTAGTGATCTCCATGGCGGTGGCTGGCAAATACCAGCAGAGGTTTATTCTCATGGACAGGCGGAAGCTCCCCTTCTGTATAATCAAAAAGAAGGGATACGCTGTCAAGCTCCGCCAAAAAACAGCTGTGGTGAATAAACGTTATTTTCACTCTTTCTCCTCCCCTGCCTTCCTCTGATAATACTCCTGCATAATATAAAAAGCTTTCTTTTTGGTGGTCTTATCCATGGCAATGAGACCTTTGCTGTTCTTTCCCTCCTGCCATGGGTTCATACGTATGGGGGAGACGAAATCATAAAGAATCCATGGGAACATGCCCTGAATTCTGCCGTCTGCATACTCAATCTGCTTCTGATAAAACCTTTCCTGATGCTCTTCTGTAAACAGCTCTTCCCGTCCTCCGAAATGGCCGGCTCTGGCTCCTGCTCCCGTCTCAGAAATTACAACAGGCTTTTCTATGGCCGTATGATCCAAAATTTCCTTCAGGCCCTCATAGTCTCTGTAATACCAGCCGTAGTACTCATTAAACGCTACCACATCCACGTAGGGAATCAGCCGATCCTTTACGCTCATGGTATTTACATCTACCAGACAGGCGGCACTTACAAGCCTGGTGTCATCCATTTCCCGGCACACGGCCGCAAGCCCGCTCATAAATTGAAGCCGTTCCTCTGTATCCGGATTCTCATTTCCCACGCTCCAGATAACGACGCTTGCCCTGTTTCTGTCTCTGACAATCAATTCCCTCAGCTGATTTCTGGCATCCTCATAGGTATCTTTATTGGAAAAATCAATGGCCCAGTATACCGGGATTTCCTCCCACAAAAGCATTCCCATTTTATCCGCCAGCAAAGCCATTTGCTCGCTGTGTGGATAATGAGTCAGTCTTAATATATTACATCCCATTTCCCTGGCCGTATGGAAAATCTCCATTCTCTCTTCTTCCGAAAGAATCCGTCCTCCCTTCCGGCTCTCCTCATGGCAGCAGACCCCTCTTAAATAAATCTTTTTCCCGTTAAGAAAAATATCCTTTCCCTGAACCCGGATTTCCCGGAAGCCCACATAATCTTCCACGTAATCTTCCCAGATCAATGCACCTGTTTTCTCACCAACTGCCTCAGCTGCTTCTCCTTCTATAACAGAAGGCTGCCCGCACCAAGCTTCTATGTGGTAAAGACGGGGATTTTCACAGTCCCAAAGCTGTGGCGATGCCCAAAGGATACACTCTGCCGTTCCATTCTCATCTGTTTGGACAGTTGTATCTATTCCCAGCTCCTCTATCACAAACCGGCAGTATACGCCCTCTTCGGGCTCATTCAGTCTTGCCCTCAGCCTGATATTGTGGAAGGTTTTGTCTGGAACCAAGGCTGCTTCCATTACACGGATAAAGCGGGAAGGGACACGGATTAATTCCACTGATCGGGTGATTCCGCCATAGTTAAACCAGTCGTAAGTCATAGAAGGAACCTGTTCCATTTCCCTTCTGTTATTCACTGTAATAACCAGATGATTTTCCTGTCTCACCAGATCTGTGATTTCAACGGAGAAAGGAGTAAACCCGCCCTTGTGTCTGGCCGCAAGCTTTCCGTTCAGCCAGATACGGCTTTCATAATTGGCCGCTCCAATTTTCAGAAACAGTCTCTCGGATGCATTCTCCTTCTCATAATAAAAACTTCTGGAGTACACTGCCTCCCCTTCATAATACCATAGCCTTTCTTCCTGACAATTCCAGCATCCGGGAACCTCTGCCTTTAAAAGGCTGTTAAAATCCAGATCCACAGGAACAGGACGTCCCTGTTCATCCCGCGTTTTCACCTCTCCCAGCCGCTTTCTTGTAAAGGTACGGAAAACATCGGGGGTAAATCCCCACAATCCATCCAGTTTTTCTGTACTTCGAAAGGCCGTGCAGACAAAAGAATCTGCTGTTACAAGAGGGATTCTGTTCTCTCTGTCAAAATCCAAATTTAAAATATCATTGTACTCTTTTTCCATTCTGTTCATAGCTGGTCTCTCCTTCCACTACCACTATACACGATTGCCCCAATTCCATCAATTGTCAAATGATTGATGTGAAAAACAAAAAAACTCCAGGCATTCCCCCTTAGGCTTCCTGTAAAAGCCTGGATTGGTATATACCTGGAGCGGTTTGTTCTATTTATAACTTATAACACTCTGGAATCAGCAGCTGATATCTGTTTACTCTGCGGCTGTCTCAGACTGGACTTCCTCGCTTTCAGACTGAGACTCTTCTTCTGATGTCTCTTCGTCAGAAGCGGCCTCTCCGTCTTCCTCTGCCGCAGTCTCTTCGTCAGATCCTTCCTCCGCCAGAGATTCCTCTGATTGTCCAGAAGCCTCTTGCGATGTCTCTTCTGCGCTGGTTTCTTCCTCTGTTGTCTCTTCTTCCGTTGTTTCTGTTTCAATCACAGTCTCGGCCGCTGTTGTAGTTGTATCTGCGCCATCGCTGGTACATGCGGAAACAGATGCCATAGTAAGCACTGCCACACCTGATAAAATCAATTTTTTTGTATTCAATTTCATAATAGTCTCCTCCTTAATTCAGACGGATTACGATTAATCTTATCTCCTGCTTCCGCGGCGCCTTTGCTGAAGTTGAACAAAGTTTAACATTCCGGACGTGGAAAGTCAATGTTCATTCTGTGTTTTTTTCTTTAATAAAATGACGCCTCTTTTCTTAATTTTTATTACAATTGGAAGAAATAGTTATAAACCGAAAACAACCTGCATATACATGAAGGCCAACGGAAAAATCCATTGAAATACCAGTCTCTTCCGCCTATAATAAAACTGTCACTTTTCAGTTGTACAATCGTATTCCGGGTGTTTAAATCCCTGAATCTTGAATATTTCGGAGGAGGTACCAATCATGTTGAAAAATCTTGTTGCCAGCTGCCGCAGTTACCGGCGCTTTTACCAGGAGGAACCCGTCTCAGAAGAGACCTTAAGAGATCTCATCTCCCTAGCCAGGCTTACTCCCTCTACTTCCAACTCTCAGGCCCTGAAGTTTCGTCTATGCTTTACACCAGAAGAGACCTCCAAGGTGTTTCCTCTTCTTGGCTGGGCAGGCGCCCTTCCTGACTGGGATGGCCCAGTTCCCGGAGAACGCCCTTCCGCCTATATTGTCATCCTCTGTGATCTTACATTGGGGAAAAATAAAATGTGGGATGACGGCATAACAGCTCAGACAATTATGCTGGGCGCTGTGGAAAAAGGACTGGGCGGCTGCATCCTGGGCAATGTAAAACGGGAAGACCTGGCAAAAACTCTTAATATCGATACCAATCGTTATTCCATAGACCTGGTTCTTGCTCTGGGAAAGCCAAAGGAAAAGGTCGTTGTGGTTCCTCTTCCGGAAAATGGAAATGTGGCTTACTACAGAGATGAAAATCAGGTTCACTACGTTCCAAAAAGGGATCTGGAGGATCTGATTCTTTAACTTTCCTGTTCCATTTCCAGATGCTGCCTTTCCTCTACTCTGCCAGAAGATCCTTCTCTTCCGGATGTTTTTCAAACCAGCGCGCTGCATAGGAGCAGGTGGGTCTTGCCTTAAGCCCCTGCGCCCGCAGCTCTTTTGCCGCTTCCGCCAGCAGCTGGCCCGCCACTCCGCCGCCTCTCAGGGACTCATCCACAAATGTATGATTAATATTCGCCGCGCCCTGAGAGTCCAGGGGAAAAGTGACCTCCGCGTCAACCTGTCCCTGGGAATTTACATGGTAAATTCTTCCCGGTTCTTTTAAAAATTCCATAACCGCTCCTTTCCGGTCCGGCCTTCCGCGCCGGACCTTTCTTTTAACTTTACTTTTTATTTTAACACCATTATAAACATTATAACCTTCAGGCTTAAATTTGAAGATTTCCCTCTATTCCCAGATAATCTACTGTCATCTCTCTTCCGTCTTTCATGGACAGAGTGACAGGTCCGTAGCCTCCGCAGTTTTCTTTGTCTGTATAGGTGATTTTTTCTATGCTGAAGATTTCATCTTCTTTAAAATCCTCCAGACTTTCCTGTGTAATCACCTGGCTGATCATAATATAGGGCTCATAACCAAAGATCTTTTCTCTCTTTAAACTGGCGGCAATTACCATACTGTTTTCTGAATCGGGATTGGTATCTTTGCTGGAAATCACCTGGAGATCCGTCCATGCCCCATATACGGTCATGGCCATCTGTTTCGGTCTTCCCTGAGAATCGGTTCCTTTTAAAACCACAGCCTTGGCCCCGTCTTTTTCCAGTTTCTTTATCTCTACCTTCCCCATATCCGGGAATCCATAAGAACCTAATGTAACCTCTACCGGCTTGTGGAACAGACGCATTTTATCCGCTCTCACCATTCCTTTTGCCACAGGAAAATCTGCCAGATCAATGCAGTTCAGCCAATGGCATTCTTCCTCATTATCATAGTTAAAGAAGGTTCTCCGGTATAACACGCCTTCCTTCATACCGTGCCATAAAAGAGCATTTGGCTTCTCAATGAGATTAAATACAGGCTCCTTCAAAACATACATTTGAGACTCTATATTACTTCCCAGACTGGCCTCCCATGGATATTTCGTGCTGTAGCAAAGTTTGCCGTAGCAGCACTGTCCATTATCGTCCACTCTCTTTCTGATAACCTTTCCGCTTCTCAGCTCTGTAGTTCCATTCTCTTTGTGATTGGCCATGCAGAGAGCCGGACCGTTTAATACCGTCTCCAGAGTCTCTCCCTCTTTCATGGAATCCCACACCCCGTTTTCTTCCTTTGCAGTCCAGAATGGATGATCTTCAGGCAGATGGAGGCACATAAATGCCTTTGCCAACCAGAACGGGCTTTCCGCACAGCTGTAACCCTGAACCAGTGGAATAAAAGACTTATAAAATCCAAGGGTTGGCACTCCCTTGTACATCAGATCATCTCTTCCTAAAAACTGCATCAGCGCTCCGGAAGAAATTCTTCTGGACAGGCCGGGATTGGCATCAGAGTGATTCAAAAGCATATTCGCCTCAAAAGAGGAAGTTGCCGCATTGCGGTAAATATTGCTTCTTCCCCACATATTTACCCAGCCGTCGGCATCAAACATCCGGTCATAGGTTTCCATCAGTTTATTGGAATGTTCCTCGAATTTCTTTGCCAGATAAGGCTCATGCTCATAACCGTACCACTTACACCAAATAGGAGCATATACCTGGAAGGCCCAGGCAGAATAATAGTCAAAGGCATGTCCATCCCGATACCATCCATCCCCGGAATAATAGCTTAAAATAGCCTGAGCGTGGTCTCTCATAATGTCTGTATCTACCTGATATCCCATCATATGCAGGAAGGCCAGATCAAGCATATTAAACAGACGCCAGTTCTGGGGAACCGTGCTGCCTTCGGCGTAAGGAAGAAGGAAACGGGCAATTACATCTTTTTCCTCTTTGGTGTAGGTATCCCAGATTTCCTCCCGGCACAGCCACAGACAAATTACCATGGCGCACGTCTCCACTGTCTGCTGATAAGTGTTCAGCTTGGGAGTGGGCTTGTCCATCTTTATCATATCTTCAAGTCCCAGAACATAATTCTCATCCCCAGGAGTGCAGGCCTTCAATATCTGCTTTTTGTAGTATTCCCTCATAGATTTTCCGGCAATTACCACATCCGGCTCAATATGAATCAAAGGAGCTGCCAGGAAAAAGCTTCTGGCCAATCCCTCATACTTCTCCGCCTGCACCTTCCATGCCGGAGTATGGTCATTGGGATATGTAATCTTTGTTTCATATCTTGGCACAATCACCGGATCATCCATAGTCTCAATATGCTGAAATATTCCATCTAACATATATTTTGCCGCATCAATCCAATGCTTTCTGGTAAGTCCTGTGTAAGGACTTTTCTCAAAATCCAAATTCTCAGGTTCAAATCCCATAATTCCTATCCACTCTTTCTTCTATAATTTAACCATGTATTTAGTCATATACCGTTAATCTACCATACTTAACCGCAGAAAACCATGTGATATTTTATGTCTTTTTGCCATTTTTCTTTCACTTGAACTTCCCTAACACGGATATTTGTGCGATAATAATTCCATCGGGCCTGTAATGGCATTTGGAATATTGGTTTCACCTATTCAGGCCAAATTTTATTTTCACAGGAGGACCACAAGATGAAGCTGGACAACAACATTCCTTACAAGCTGATCCTGGAGGAGAATGAGATACCCAAACAATGGTATAATGTGCGGGCTCACATGAAAAACAAGCCTGCTCCTCTTTTAAATCCTGCCACCTTGAAGCCAATGACCGCCGACGAACTATCCGCAGTTTTCTGCCGCCAGCTGGTTGAACAGGAGTTAGATGACACCAATCCTTACATTGACATACCTCAGGAAATCCAGGATTTCTACCGTATGTACCGCCCTGCTCCCCTGGTTCGCGCCTACTGTCTGGAAGAAAAGCTGGACACTCCAGCCAAAATCTACTACAAATTCGAGGGCAACAATACCAGCGGCAGCCATAAGCTGAATTCTGCCATTGCCCAGGCTTACTATGCAAAGCATCAGGGCTTAAAGGGAGTCACTACGGAAACAGGAGCCGGCCAGTGGGGTACTGCCTTGTCCATGGCCTGCGCTTACCTGGGTCTGGACTGCCAGGTATATATGGTAAAGGTCTCCTATGAGCAGAAACCTTTCCGCCGTGAAGTTATGCGCACCTATGGAGCGAAGGTAACGCCTTCTCCATCTGACACCACTGCGGTAGGCAGAAAGATCTTAAAAGAACATCCAGGAACCTCAGGAAGTCTTGGCTGCGCCATTTCTGAAGCCGTGGAAGCAGCTGCCAGCCAGGAAGGCTACCGTTATGTTCTTGGAAGCGTTCTGAATCAGGTACTTCTCCATCAGTCTATCATCGGATTGGAAGCTCAGGCAGCACTCAATAAGTATGGAGTCAAACCAGATGTAATCATCGGCTGCGCAGGAGGCGGCTCCAATCTTGGCGGACTGATCTCACCTTTCATGGGAGAAAAACTGAGAGGGGAAAAAGATTATGAATTCATTGCTGTAGAACCCTCCAGCTGCCCAAGCCTCACTCGAGGCAAATTTGTCTATGATTACTGCGATACCGGAATGGTATGTCCTCTGGCTAAGATGTATACTCTGGGAAGCGGCTTTATTCCGTCAGCCAGCCATGCGGGAGGTCTGCGCTATCATGGAATGAGCCCTGTGGTATCCCAGCTGTATCACGACGGATACATAAAGGCTGTATCCTATGAGCAGACTCAGGTATTTGAGGCTGCAGAACTGTTTGCCAAATGCGAAGGCATCCTTCCTGCCCCGGAAAGCAGCCACGCCATCCGGGCGGCCATTGACCAGGCTGTGAAGTGCAAAGAAACAGGAGAGGAAAAGACTATTTTATTTGGTCTGACAGGAACGGGATACTTTGATATGGTAGCTTACGAGAAATTTAATAACGGAACCATGACAGATTATATTCCAACGGACGAAGATCTGAAAGGGGGATTCGATGGAATTCCAAAATTCCCGGGAAATGAGTAAAGAAACTTAGATCCTGATTCTGTCTCAGAAAAGGCGTGATCATCAACAGCTGCTGCTATAGGTGGTCACGCCTTTTTCTGTAAACACAGTAAAATATCCGCTGCCAGGACCACAAAGTTTTAGTCAGGCCATGTCATGGCCGTTCCGCATTTTGGACAGAAATCAAAGGCTTCAAACGTCTGGTAGCCGCAGCCCGGGCAGATCCTCTTTCTCCTTCGGCCTCCGGTTCCCTGTTTAAGCACCGTAAGATCCTGTTCCTTTATTTCTGTTATCCGGCCTTTTTCCAATGCCTTTCCTACATCCGGATTTAACTGATATAAGGTCTCACAGCAGGCTGTGGTCACATAATATTGCTTGTTCCACCTAAATACAGGGATAAAGAAAATGCTGAGGCAGCTGTAGGCAGCAAACACCTGACAGCGGCTATATTTCTTACAAACCGGGCAGAATAAACCTATGGAAGAGCTGATATTCTTTTTCCCCTGAGTAATGGCTATAATAAAAAACATAGACTTCCTCCCTCTGCTGATTTGAATGGATAAAACGTTTTCCCCAGATTTATCTTATCATATCTTCCATTGCTCCTCAATGGCGCTTTTCCAGCATCTTCCTCAACAGACCAGAGCAAACTATTTGCATTATTAAGGATTATTTCCTATAATAGAGTTTAATAATCTTTCTTTCAGGAGTTATTGTATGAATATAGTTTCTGTCCGGCGTCAGCCGGAATTTTTAGGGGAGGCTCTGGATTATCTGAAACAATCCGGCGTGTGTGGAGAGTATGAAACAATGTATATGGATATGCTGAACCAGTGTATCCATTCCTCTTCCCCATATCCTCAGTGGTATCTGCTTATAGAGAATGGGAAAGCCGTAGGATGTGTCGGCCTGATGACCAATGGCTTAAACAGCCGGATGGATCTGTATCCCTGGCTTTCCTGCCTTCATGTGGATAAAGAATTCCAAGGCAGAGGACTGGAGCAGCTTCTTATTCAGAAGGTAAAGCAAGATGCCGCCTGGGCCAAGGCCTCCAGTCTCTATGTCTCTGATACGGGGACCGATTTCTACAAAAATCTTGGATTTCAGCCAGAGGGACATGGAATACGCCCAGACGGACAAACCGTTTCTGTTTTCCGTATCAGTCTTCACCAAGCCCGGCCTTTAGTCAGTCTGGTTCTTCCTGTATACAACCGGGAAGAGACGTTGGAACGGTGCCTGGACAGCATATTAATTCAGACCTATCCCGAAATAGAAATCATCGCGGTCAACGACGGCAGCACTGACCGGTCTGAAGAAATTTTAAGGGAATACGCACGGAAAGATTCCAGACTGCGTATTATCCGCAAACCCAATTCCGGAGTCTCTCACAGCCGTAATCTTGGTATTGAAGCTGCCTGCGGAACTTATCTGGGTTTTGTGGATTCTGATGACTGGCTGGCTGAGGATGCGGTGGAAACCATGGTTCAGGCCATGGAAAGCCAAAGCTGCCAGCTGGTTATCTGCGACTACTATAGAGTAAGAGGAAAACAGCTGTTTCAAAGCGGAAGCTTTCAAATCGCCGGCGTTTATGAGCGTAAAATATTCCTTGAGGAAATGATGGACAAGGCTTCCGACTTTTATTACGGTGTGGTGTGGAACAAGCTTTACCGCAGAAATATCGTAACGGAAAACCAGATTCGTTTTTCCGTTGATCTGGACTGGTGTGAAGATTTCCTCTTCAACCTGGACTATCTGAAATTCGCATCCCACATTTCTGTAGTAAAAAAACCGGTCTATTATTATGTAAAAACAAAGGGCAGTCTGGTAAATACCCAGACCACCCCGGCCAATGTTATCAGAGTAAAACTGACACTGTACGAATATTACAAAGAACTTTATGAAAGTCTGGATCTGTACTCAGACAACAAACTGCGGATTCAGGCATTCCTGTTTCAGATGTCCAGAGACAAGAAAAAGAAAATCCGCAAGGAGGATTATCCCAAGCTTGCCGAAAATTATCTTGAGCAGCTTGAACAGTCTAAACGGGCCGGAGAGTAGATTCTTTCTACTCTCCGCTGCTCTGCCGGCCATAAAAGGTAAGCAGATAGAGACCGCATAATCCTACCAATCCATAAATAATCCTGGAGATCCAGGACATATCCCCAAAGAGGAAGGATACCAGGTTAAACCGGAAAAATCCGATCAATCCCCAGTTTACAGCGCCGATAATAGCAATGGTTAAGGCCGTATAATCCAACGCTTTATTATTCATAGTATTACCTCCTTTTCTGCCTATAGTATGGTAATACTTTTTCCATTTTATACTTATTGCCGTAAAAGTTTTGCTGCCGATACACAAAGGCTTTTTATCTGTTCAGTCTGTCTATTCTCTCTTTTATGGCATCCTCCTGGTGTGTGAACAGCAGACGCTCATTGTACTGGTAGTACCGTTGGCATTCATACTCCTTGAGAAACCGGAGCGCATCCTGACTGGTATTCAGTTCTGTTACAAAAAGGACCATTTCCTGACTATCGCCAAAGGCTGCCTCCATAAAATCAAATGCCCGCTCCAAACACTGGCCTCCTTGTTCCACCAGTCTTTCATATTCCTGATTTTCTTCATCAAAGAATTCCTTCAGCCGGTTCCAAACCCTGGTATTTTCTGTCAGATTCTCCCTTTCTACACCTTTTTCATAATCTCCAAGAGCCTCCAGCGCCGTTCTCCACACCAGATCCTGCCTTTTGTCCAGCAATCCTCCTTCTTCCCGGTTTTCCCGTTCTTTCCCCTTCTCCTCTATAAAAACAGCCAAACCAGCTCTCATAGACTTCTCTTCACCAAATTCCCTGGAAAAGCCTTTCAGCCATTTCATAAGAAGTTCTGCCTTTTCTGCCTGATTCACCGCTTTTACAAATTCTCTGGAAAGCCTGGACAAAAGAAGGCCGATCATACTCAGCTTCTCATCAAAGGGAGCATTGGCCGCCCGCCTGCACAGACTTTCCCGGATGGTTCCAGAAAGGATTTCATCTACCTGCCAGTCATCCTGATATTTATAAAACAGCTCCAGATAATTGGCAAAATCCTTGGCAATCTTAGGATACTGCAGATACTGGCCAACTACATCCCGGTCCGCTTTTTTCCCCAGTTTTTCATAGACCTGCAGGAAGGCAGACAAATCCTCCCAGCCTCTTGGGGTAACAAAACGCTTTCCATCTACCGTTGTCTCAATCTGACAAAAAGACTGAGGTCTGGTATTGAGATAAGAAATCACCGCCGGATGAATCGCCTGTTCATAGGCGTACTCCTTCCATACCTGATAATCCGGCTCCACAGGAATCATCTTAATTCTGTCCAGAGTTACTACATCAAACTCCCGTACAGATTTGTTGTATTCCGGCGGATTTCCCGCTGCCACAATAATCCAGCCCTGAGGAATTTCATGGCTTCCAAAGGTTTTGCACTGGAGAAACTGCAGCATGGCCGGTGCCAGAGTCTCAGACACACAGTTAATCTCATCAATAAACAGGATTCCTTCCCGAAGGCCCGTTTTCTCAATTTTACGGTATACAGAAGCTACAATTTCACTCATTGTATACTCTGTCACACTCATTTTCCGGCCGCCATATTGCCGTTCTACAATATAAGGCAGCCCAATAGCGCTCTGCCTGGTATGATGGGTAATGGTATAACTTACCAGCCCAATCTCCATTTCCCTGGAAATTTGTTCCATAATCTGGGTTTTTCCAACTCCCGGCGGCCCCATGAGAAGCACCGGCCTCTGTCTGACAGAGGGAATCTCATAATTTCCATAAGAGTCCTTCCACAAATAAGCCTCTATGGTATTTTTTATCTCTTCTTTCGCTCGCTTAATATTCATTTTCTCCTCCTGTCTTCCAAAACCGTCTCCCTTATTTCGTCTTCCGTGAGAACAACCTTCATGGCCCATGGGGGCACGGACATATCCTCATACTGATCTTCGATAAAAATAAAGGCAGTATCATAAGGGGGCTTCTTCACGGGATAAACCCCCTTTCCATCAGTAAAATACAAAAGGCCCCTAAGTCTGGTAAAAGCTCCCTCATTCAAAAGACCGTCAACATACTGGAAAGCCGGTCTGAAATCTGTGCCTCCGTAACCGGACAAAGTCAGATCCTTCATATACTGCTCCATCTCCTCCCTGGAACGAATCACAGCGTCTGACCGGACTTCCTCATCGCACTGGATAATGTGAATGTTAATCTTTCTGAAATAAGTTTCCCATTGGCTGAGAATCCCGTAGGTTTCCTCCAAAAAACGGCGCACCAGCTGGCCGGAACAGGACATGGATGTGTCAATGACCAGCACAAAATCCTCGATTCTCATAACCTCCCGCGTCTCCAAGGGTTCAATTAAAGGCATATTTCCGTAAAGGGCCATACCGTAGGCATAAAAAATATAATCAAAGGAATCACTGTCTAATTCCATTTCCTCCCGCAGAACGGCAAATTTCTTCAGAAACTGCCTGTAATCATACCGCTCTCTGTTTTCTGCTTTTGTCTGCTCCAGCAGATTTTTCCTGCCGTCATTGTCCTCCTGTCCGAAAGATTCCGCCTCCGTCTCCAGCCTTTCCCTGTTCCTCTCCCATTTTGTCTGCCTCTCCTGCCGAATTTTGGGATCCTCCTGCTGCCAGAATTCATGGTTGTCCACATAAAACTCAAAGGCCATCTGATTATATTCCTCTTCATCAAGATTCAGTTCCTGAAGGCAGCTGTAAATTCCCTCAGCAGTCAGTACCTTCAGTCTGGAGCGCAGCCTGTTGTAAACCTGCCTTCGAAAAACCGTCTGATGACGGTAAACAGCCGGGGAATAAAAGCCGTCAAGAATAGACTCCACTGCAATGTCGCAGGCCAGATTCCAATAATCCTCCGCCCTTTTCCCTCTTCTGTCCAAATGGCAGAAAAGACAGTGGAACACCATATGGAGGTAGGCCCGATTTACCAAAATCCTGCTTCTTTTGTAGATCTCCATTAGATGATCGGGATGATAATAAATTACAAATCCATCGGTTCCCACCCCTCTTGTCCTTCTGTCAGCCTCAAAGAAAAAACTGCTGAGAGCCACATCCAAATACCGAAACTTAAGATACAGCTCATTTCTGGCGTTGGCAAGAATATCATGGCAGATCTCTGCCTCTTCAAGCTCTCTCATCTGCCTGTCCCTTACAGGATCTATCATAATCGCTCACCTCATTCTTAAAAATCCTCCAGAGAAAACCGTTTCTTTTTCACCCCAAACTGCCGGTGCCTCTGGTCCATAAGAAGGCTTACAGCCTCCATAAGGCCGGCTTTATTTCCTTCTTCAATCATCCTATCCAAATTCTCCCTGGTATCTCCCAGCCGGACTGCAAGCCAGCTGATCTGCTCCATATTTCTTCCTGCCATGACTTCTTTCACAGTTTCTTCTATGTGTTCCCTGAGATAAGTCTCATATACAGACTCATACTGGGGCTGCAGCCCCAAAGGATACCGCAGTCTTCCCATAGCCAGCTGAACCACTGTCCGTTCCGGTTCCTGTACTTTAATATGGGGAAAAAGGGAATCATAGCGGTGAAATTGAAATTGAGACTGGTCAAAGCAATACCGGTACATATGTCCGCAGCCGTGCATTTCCCTCATAATAATCCTGGCAGGTGTATTTTCCACAGATTCCTCAAACATCTCCGGAAACAAAAGCAGCGCCTTTCCCCTGGAACAGATATATTCCACTGTCAGCTGATGGCGAAGCTCTGAAAGGACTTCCTGAAGGCAGGACCGTCTTTGCTCATCCACTCTCACCTTCAGATAGGACAGATGGCTGCAGCCTGTAAATACCCCTGCCTCTAAGTCTTTGATTCTGCTGGAAAAGGACAGCCTGGAAAGAGAGGAACAATTGTAAAATCCATATCTTCCTACTCTGATTATTGAATCGGGAAGGTCTGCCTGAGAAACCGGAACCCCTTTCCCTTTCCAATAACATTCTTGCTGCTCTGCCTGCCCATGGGAAAGAGCTGTTCCGTCATCCTCACACCATAAGATATTCCCGGCCAGCTTCTCCATCACCTCATCCTTCCCCGTACCACTGGAGAATACGTAAGGCGCCAGCTCTGTCACCGGAAGACCCTCCACCTGTTCCGGAACTTTTATCACTCCGTCACAGGTAAGACAGCCAAGAATCCTTATGAAATTTTCTTTTCTTTCATATAAAAACATACCGTGAAACCTCTGCACTATAAAATGGTAATTCCAAAGCTTTATAACATATGACTATAGCAGAAGTTCATTTTGGGTGCAAGTGAGGATTTTCCTTTAAAAGTTCCTTTAAAGCTAATTTTGCCCTCATAAATCTGATGTTTACATTTTCCTCTGAAATGTTAAGAATCTCTCCTGCTTCTTTAGCAGAAAGATGATATAAAACCCTTAGCTGCAAAACCTCCCTGTAGGATTCCTTCAGTCTCCCGATACATGAAATAAGATTTTGGTAATCCCAGATTTCCAAGTATACTTCTTCGGGGCTGTCAGAAACCACTGACAGCTCAATGCTCTCTGCAGGCTGGGGAAGCCGCAGCCTTTTTCTGTAAATATCAATAGCAGTATACTTGGCAATGATACACATAAGCTTCCTGCTTTTTGCCTTTGGGATGTCCTCATAATCAATTCGGTGCAGGATGTGAATTACCTTAATCATGGACTGCTGAACCGCATCCTCCGCATCATGGCTGTTGCGAAGAATATTATTGGCAGCTCTGTACATGATATTCCGATAGGTATGGTGAATCAGATCAAATTTGAACTGTTCCCTTGGATCGTCAATCATATCGGCAAATACAATCATTATTTCTCACCCCGAATTCGTTGTTTTGCTTCTATTATAGCAAAGCCTTAGATCTAGAATAAATTATCAATAAGAAATTCATCCTCCATCATCACCCAATTTGCTCTGAAAAAGCGCATCAGCTGCCAATATCCTGCCCCAGACAGTCCAAATTCACGAATGAGGCGGAATTTGGCCTGAATGCTTCTCACATCCTCAAACCACACCTCATGGCGGATTCCGTACTGCCAGTAATGAAAGTAGGGGGACATAGCTGTCTGATCAAAGAAAATCTCTGCACCGTGGTCAACGGCAAGCTGTACTGCTTCCCTGGTTCCAAGGGTTGAGGCGGTTGTCACACCTCTCTCATAAGGCAATGGCCAGTCATAACCATAATTGGGAATTCCAAGGACGATCTTGCCTGGAGTGATCTGCGTTACCGCGTATTCTACCACACGCCGAACCATATTGAGCGGCGCTACTGCCATAGGCGGACCCTGACTGTACCCCCATTCATAGGTCATTAACATA
This sequence comes from Candidatus Hungatella pullicola, assembly GCA_019114305.1. Classification (GTDB taxonomy): domain Bacteria; phylum Bacillota; class Clostridia; order Lachnospirales; family Lachnospiraceae; genus Hungatella_B; species Hungatella_B pullicola. Next base: position 49,301 of record DXFU01000054.1, read on the forward strand.
ACCCGATCTGCCTTTTGTCCCAGAAGACGGTAATCGATCCCCTCATAAAGAAGCCCCCTCTGTTCACTGGATGTTTTAGGCGCCAATGCCACAGAAACCTCATATCCAAAAGGCCCCAAAACCTGCTTTAAAAGCCCCACAAACTCCACATAGGCCCCCCTGTCCTCTGCTTTTACATACTCAAAATCTACATCTATCCCTCGAAATCCCTTGGTTAAAAGAACCTCCCCCAGCTGCCAGATCAGTCTCTCCTTTGCCTGAGGGCTTGCCAGAAGGCTGGAGATCAGATTATTATTGAAACGTCCGTCAGGACCCAAAGGAGTCAGGGTAAGTATGGGACGAACCCTTCCCGCCAACGCCTCATTTACAAGTCTGGTATCATCTGATAAAGGAGGAACCAAATCTCCCTCTTCTGTAAACCCATAAGAAAATACATAGATATCCGTCAAATATGGAAGCGTTTGCCCAAGCACCTCATTGTCAATAAAGGGATAGGCGTAGCCGCTGGAATAAACCAGATAACTTTGATCTTTCGACCCATCACTGATATAAAGGGCTTCTCCCACAGCCAGACGATAAGGATACTCAATCTGATTGTCCTCAATGAGCTTCTCCACCGGAATCCCTGATTCTGCCGCAATCTTATCCACATTGTCTCCTGGTTTCACCACATAAATCCACATCCTGTCTCCTCCTCTCCACACACTTTCAGTTTATGCCTTTTGGCTTTTCTCATATTCTTCAGAAAAAAGTAATGTGTTTTTTTTGTCCCCCGTTGTATAATGAAGGAAAAGGAGGCGGAATCTATGCAGAATATTCTAGTATGCGATGACGACAAACAAATTGTAGAGGCAATTGATATATATCTGACAGGAGAGGGATTCCAGGTTATTAAGGCTTATGACGGCTTTGAGGCTTTGGAGCTTTTGGATAAGAATTCTGTGGATCTGATGATTATAGATGTTATGATGCCTGGTCTAGACGGCATCCGAACAACTCTTAAGGTCCGGGAAACCAGCAGCATCCCAATTATTATTTTGTCTGCCAAGTCTGAAGACACAGATAAGATTCTTGGACTTAACATAGGTGCGGACGATTACATAACAAAACCATTTAACCCTCTGGAACTGGTGGCAAGAGTCAAATCTCAGCTGCGCCGCTATACCCAGCTGGGCAATATGAACCAGCAGACCGCCGGTCAGGTCTACAAATGCGGCGGTCTGGCCATTAACGATGACAACAAGGAAGTTACTGTGGACGGCGAGCTTATTAAGCTGACCCCCATTGAGTACAACATCCTTCTTCTTCTGGTAAAAAATGCTGGAAAGGTCTTCTCCATTGATGAAATCTATGAACAGATCTGGAATGAGGAAGCCATCGGAGCGGACAATACTGTAGCGGTTCATATCCGCCACATCCGTGAAAAAATAGAAATTAATCCCAGAGAGCCCAGATATCTGAAGGTGGTATGGGGCGTAGGCTATAAAATCGAAAAACAGTAGGTGCTGCTTATGAAAAAAAAGAAAGAACGCTGCATCCTTCTTCATATTTTTTTCGTAGTCCTTACGGTAATCGGCGTCACCATTATGTATAACAACACTCACTACGGTGAGGGAATTAACTGGCTGTTTCATGAAAGCTATGAAGATACTTCCAACTTCAGCAGAAAGTTTCGGTCGGATATAGACCAGATATTCAACTATGTAAAGTACAAGGAGGTCTTCGAAACAGACGGAAGGCTGGATTACTCCAAGCCTATTGTAAAAATCAGCGTAGGGCCGGGAATATCCAAAGTATACACCGTAGATGAGATGGTACGTCTGGCCAAATCTCTGGGATATTATCTGGACGAGAATTTCCAGGTCAAGGGAGGAACCCCTTCCTCTGATGCTGAAGACTCCAGAGATAATATTTCCGTGGAAGAGCGGTATTACGATCCTGATTTTCAGGTAACAGAGCCTGGAGATAATTTCAGTACCATGGAGAAATTGGCTAAGGAAGTTTTGTCCCACCTTGGCAACTACTACTCCTTCTATTACAGATTTATCCAGAATCCAAGCAATCTGAAATTCCAGGTATCCTATACAGAGTCGGAAACCGAATATCAGGTTTATACCAATATATCAGAAACTCAGCTGGACAGCGATGCCCAAAGCCAGACTCTGGCCAATATAAAAGCTCAGGGACCTTATATCTTTGTCCGTGGTGACTCTCTCTATTTTGACACAAATATTCCTACTGTAAATTTCAGGAACATCTCTGCCCTGCTGGAGAAATACAATCCATACAACAATGGCAATTACTATCTTCTGGCTGTAGTGGATACATCTTATGCCTGTCCCGATTCTTACCGGGAGGCCGCCCAGGCCTACGATCATATGAGGCTTCTTTTTATTATAGGCGTTGTATGTCTGTTTCTTGGAATTATGGGCTGCGCCGCAAGCTTTTACCGCCTGGTTGGCCTGACCGGACACATAAAAAACCAAAAAGATGTAATACAGCTGGGACAGATTGATAAAATACCAGGGGAAATCTGTGTTATATGTTTCTTTCTCATAGGGTGCCTGCTTACGCTGGTGGAAAAACGCATTGGCTGCAAACTGGTCCATCTGGTTCTGGCAGAAGAACAGTGGTACTACGGAGACCTTGTGTTAAAGGTCCTCATCTTTTACGGAACTGCTGTTACCGGGCTTTTCAGTCTTATACGCCGGTACAAAGCTCATACTCTCTGGTCCGGATCCCTGGTATACAATGTGTCCAGGAACCTGATTCGATATGTCAATGACCGCCGCTTTACAGTCAGGCTTGCCCTGTGCTACGGTGTCTTTGTTTTTATCAATCTGGCTGTGGGTCTGGCTTTTGCAGGACTGTATTTTACTTACGCGGACAGTGGATCCATGGTTATGGCTGGAATTCTTATGGGAATCCTGGCAGTCTTTTTATTATGCTTCGACTTCTGGGCCTTTCATTCCATGTATAAAAACGCCTGGGAGATGGATCAGATCCACCAGGCTCTGGCAAAAATTTCTGAGGGAAACACAGGTTATAAAATTAACACAGAGGACTTTGTGGGAAAAGAACAGGTACTGGCGGAAACAATTAACCATATCAGTACCGGACTGGAAACCGCTCTTCAGGAAAAAGTCCGCAGCGAACGACTGAAGGCAGACCTGATTACCAATGTGTCCCACGATATTAAAACACCCCTCACATCCATTATTAACTACGTGGATCTGATCAAGAGGGAGAAGATCCAGGATCCTAAAATTCAGGGATACCTGGAGGTCCTGGAACAGAAATCCCAGAGGTTAAAAACTCTGACAGAAGATCTGGTGGAGGCATCTAAAGCCAGTTCAGGAAATCTGAAGCTGGACATGGCTGATATTGATTTTGTAGAACTGATCTGGCAGACCAATGGAGAGTTTGAAGAAAAATTCGCCATGAGACATCTGGAATTGGTCTCTTCTCTTCCTGACGAACCGGCATTAATCCGGGCAGACGGAAGACACCTGTGGCGCGTTCTGGAAAATATTTATACCAACGCCTTCAAGTATGCCATGATGGGAAGCCGTGTGTACGCAGATATAGAAAAGAACGATGCGCAGGTTGTATTCACCTTAAAAAATGTATCGGAAAATCCTTTGAATATTGATGCCAGCGAATTGACGGAACGCTTTGTCCGCGGCGACGTGGCCAGAACTACAGAAGGCTCCGGACTTGGACTTTCCATTGCCCGCAGCCTTACAGAGCTTCAGGGCGGTTCCTTTACCATATTCATTGACGGGGATCTCTTTAAGGTACAGGTAGCCTTTCCTTCGATCTGCCACAATCCCTCAGATGAAAAGAAAAAGCAGGAATCCATATCAGGGCAGTCTGATGCATCTGCTCTTTCTCCAAAAGAATAAAGAAAAGCCAGGAAGCTGTATTAGCAGATTAAGGGAATCGCTAACACAGCCCCTGGCTTTCCTTCTTTTTCCTTGACCATTTTTTCGCCAGTTTCCAGGTTACTTTGGGGCGATGAGAGAAACGCCTTTCCATTTACCTGATAAATACCGTATAAACGATATGGCATAATTGGCTGCCCACCCCATAGGAATGGCGTACCACACAGCCTGTACCCCTACTACAGGAGCCAGAAGAAATGCCACAGCCACACGAATAGTCAAATTTACCAGATTGGCCGCCGTAAACACAATTACATCCCCGGCGCCTCTCAACAGCCCATCTGTAGCAGCTTTAAGGCCAATCAAAATATAAAAACAGGATATAAAATTCACATATCCCATTCCTGTCTGAAATGCAGCGTTAGCCATTCCGTCACTTAAAAAGCAGCGCACAAACACGTCTCCCCACAAGCTCATCATTGCCCATATAATAAAAGCGAAAACAGCCAGCAGCCCATAACAGTATCTATATCCTGCACGTACCCGCTCTGTCTGCCCTGCTCCTATATTCTGAGCGGTGAAGGTAGACATGGCATTGCCCACAGCAAGCATAGGGACGATGCAGATGGACTCAATTCTGCTGGCCGCAGCATATCCGGCCATAACCCCTGACCCGAAGCCATTGATAACTGACTGTACCAGCAGCATACCTATATTAACAATAGACTGCTGTAAAATAGAAGGGATGGCTACCTTCAGCATATGTGCCATCATCTGACAATCATAAAAACGAAATGGTTCCGTACTGCAGCATTCCTTCAATCTTCTCATCAAAAAGGCAAAAGACACCACTGCCGATATTCCCTGGGCAATCAAAGTAGCTGCAGCCACTCCCCCTACTCCCATTCCAAAGCTGACCACAAAAGTCAGGTCAAGAACAATATTGGTAAAAGATGAAAAAATCAGCAGATACAAGGGAGTTCTGGAATCTCCCATAGCCTGAAAAACCGATGCCTGCACATTATACATGAACAGAAAAGGAAGTCCCAGAAAATAAATTCCAAGATACACTGCCGCATCGGAAAACACGTTATCGGGAGTATTCATCCAATGAAGAATACTTGGATGGAGAAGCCAGCCCGCCGCTCCCAAAAACAGACTGAGAATAAGAAAATTAATGAGAGTGGTAGATACCGCTGTCTTCATATTACCGGTCTGACCAGCGCCCAGATACTGAGAAACTACCACAGAGCTTCCCACTCCTCCTCCAATGGCTACAGCAATAAATACATTGGTAATGGAAGAAGAGGCCCCAACAGAAGCCAATGCCTCCTGTCCCACAAACTGTCCCACTACCACAGAATCTATAATACCGTAAAACTGCTGAAACAGATTTCCCAAAATCAGTGGAAGAGCAAAAATCAAAAGAGCTTTTCCAGGCCTGCCTGCTGTCATATTGACTGCAGCTTTCTGTTGTTTCATGGCATCATCTCCCTGCTTATATTCTGTTTCACCCGGTTATCCGAAGATTCTCCAGCCGCAGATAAAGTTATTTCTCCACCAGGAACTTAAAGATCTTTCCACCACACGGCCATGGCTGGAAGACGCATCAATAACATTTCCGCCTCCCGACACAATCCCCACATGTCCGCTTACTACAATAATATCTCCTGCCTGGAGATTGTTAAACTTAGTAATCTTTGTGTATTTTCCCACATTTCTCCAGCCTGATGAGGTAAGATAGCTTTGTCTTACCCCAGCCTGGTTCAGGCACCAGTAAACGAATCCGGAGCAGTCAAAGGAATTGGCTCCCTTGGCCCCCCATACGTAAGGCTTGCCCAGTTTAGAGCGGGCAATAGATAGAAGGCTGCTGACACCGGAACCTTTAGCAGAAGAACTTCCTGAGGATGAACCGCCGGACTTGCTTGCTCCTCCTCCTGCCAGCTTGTTCATGGTCTGCTGGCCTACGGAACCATCCGCCGACAGACCGTTGCTCTTCTGGAAATTCTTTACGGCCTGTTCTGTCACCTCTCCAAAATATCCTGTTATATTAGAGGAAGACAGATATCCGTACTGGTTCAAAAGCTGCTGGATTCTGGTGACCGCCTCTCCCTGGTCTCCCAGAGTAACTCCGTTTGGAACCGCCTGGTCACTTTGAAGAGCCGCTCTGGTAGAAGGCCCCAGATACCCATCCACCACCAAATCATTTCTGGACTGGAACTGCTTTACTGCTGCCACAGTATCGTCCCCGTAAGCGCCGTCAGGCGTTGTGGTTAAATACCCCAGTGTCTTCAGCCTCTGCTGACTTGCCAGAACCACATCGCTTTTTTCTCCGTAGGATAGATAATTGGGCTTAATCTCATCACTGTAGAGAAGATTCATAGTCTGACGGCCAACTTTACCGTCTGCATTTAGAACGTTAATCTCCTGCAGCTTTATTACCGCAGCCTCTGTATCGTCTCCGAAATTTCCCGACACCTGGGATGCCTCTGCCAAATATCCCAGCTCATAAAGTCTGGTCTGAATCCTCTTAATATCCTCCCCCTGGGTCCCTTTGGAAACTGCATAATATTTAGCGTCAGGGGACATAATAGCTGCCAGGGTTTCCGCCCCGGCGATTCCATCCTGCTCCAGACCATTCTGTCTCTGAAAAATTTTTACTGCTGATTCAGTCACTGTTCCAAAGTATTGGGTCGGCTCATCATTATCCATAAACCCCAGCTCCATCAGTCTCTGCTGCAGGCTGGCTACATAAGGGTGCTCTACACCTGCTCTTAACAGGCTGGGAATTGGGTTCTCCCCCTGCTCTGGCAGGTCAGACAGACTGGGAAGAAGAGATTCTCCCATAGATAAAACCTGGACGGTCTGTACAGGAATCTGCTCCTGGGCTGCCGCCAAAGACTTATTTTCTTCCTCTGCTTCCGCTTTCACTGTTTCCGTGGACGCAGCATCTGACACAGCCGTAGAAGAATCTCCGGTTCCCAAACAGCCTGTAAGCACAAGAGCCGCGGCTCCCGCCAGAAGAAACTTATGTATTTTCATGTTTCTCTGCTGTATCTTTATCATTGCACGTATTCCTTTCTTTTTTGAACAAGCTTTATTTTAACATACTTACCTGCAAAAGGAAAAGAGGTTTTCCCGCATTGCAATCTTTTCACATTTATAGTATAATATTCATAGTTAGCAAAAACTAACCACCAATGTATGATAATTAAGGAGATTTGCATATGACACCATTATTATGGGCAGCCGGAGGAACAGGATTTACTTTTCTTATGACCACTCTGGGTTCTGCCATGGTTTTTCTGTTCCGAAAAGAAATTACCCCGGCCATACAGAAAATCTTTCTTGGCTTTGCCGCAGGCGTTATGATTGCGGCCTCTGTCTGGTCCCTTTTAATTCCTGCCATTGAGGAGGCCCAATCCGCCGGAAACATTGGCTGGATTCCGGCAGCAGGAGGCTTTCTTTTAGGAGTCATTTTCCTCATTACTCTGGATTCTCTGCTCCCTCACCTCCATCCAGACTACGCCAACCAGGCGGCAGCCCAGGCAGAGGGAATCACCTCCAGCTGGAAGCGAACCACTCTTCTTGTAATGGCTGTAACCCTTCACAATATTCCTGAAGGCATGGCAGTGGGGCTCTCCTTTGCACTGGCAGCCCAGTACGGCGATAATCCTGCTCTGTATACTTCTGCCATGGCTCTGGCAATGGGAATCGGAATTCAAAATTTCCCTGAGGGAGCGGCTATCTCTCTTCCCCTGAAGCAGGAAGGCCTTACTGCCAAAAAAGCCTTTTTAAGCGGCAGCATGTCAGGAGTGGTAGAACCTATCTTCGGGATTCTCACTGTCCTGATCGCCGGTTTTATACAGCCTTTCATGCCATGGCTTTTATCCTTTGCCGCAGGAGCCATGATGTACGTAGTTGTAGAGGAATTGATTCCGGAAGCTCACCTTGGGGAACATTCCAATGCAGGCACGCTTGGAGTTATGGCCGGCTTTCTGATTATGATGATTCTTGATGTGGCTTTGGGATAGAAACAAAACCTCCTCCCTTACACTTCTATGGCAGCTGCCGCGAAGATCAGAGAGGAGGTTTCTTTTATTCTATATTAGTATCAATCGCCTTACTGTCAACCACTTCCCTAAACCAGGAAGCAGACTTCTTGAAATGCCGTTTGTAATTATCCATTAAATCCACCTCAATGAAGCCATAACGGTTCTTAAAGGCATTGCTCCAAGACCAGTTATCGATCAGTCCCCAGTAATGATATCCCAGACACTGAGCGCCATCCTCAATGGCTTTGGCAATCCATGCAAGATGCTGAGAGACAAACTGAATTCTGTAATCATCCTGAATCTGTCCGTTTTTATCCCGGAACCTTCCTTCCCGTTCCACCCCCATTCCATTCTCAGAAACGAAGAACTTAAGATCCGGGTACTCCCGTTTCATCTTCATCCCGAAATCATAGATTCCTTTGGGATAAATCTCCCAGCCTCTGTATACATTCATCTTTGCCTCCGGCCAGTGATAAGGATCGGAGAATTTAGGATAGCCCATTTCATCGGTCTTCTCCCTGGGAGCTTGAATCCTGGAAGGATGGTAGTAATTAAATCCCAGCCAGTCCACTTTCCCCAGCTGAAAAATAGTCTCATCTCCAGGCCTTCTGTCAGGAGTCATTCCCAAATCCTTTAACGTATTCATTACATCTTCCGGAAGCTGTCCCTTGGTAACCAGATCCAGCCACCAGCGGTTGTTGATTCCATCCTCCATCCGCAAAGCCTCCAGATCTTCAGGCGTAGGATTTTCTCTGGTATAAGGAGGGGCAAAACAGTTAATCAGTCCGATTTTGGCATCATCCCGGACAAACCCTTTACTCTTTGCCCTATGAAATTCCTCCACCCCAAGGCAGTGGGCCAGGGAAATATTATACTGGACATTAAGCCCTCTCCGGGCATCCCTGATAAAAGGGTACCACACTCCGTTTCGGTATCTCTGATCCGGCTCCACAATTGGCTCATTAAAGGTAAACCAGTATTTGATTTCCCTTCCAAATTCCCGGAAGGCCTGTCTGGCATAGTTGGCATAGGCCTCCACAACCTCTCTGTTTTCCCAGCCTCCTCTCAGATATAAAGCTTCCGGCATATCAAAATGGTACAGATTCATAAAAGGCTCCATCTGATTGTCCTTTGCACAGGCAATTACCTTATGGTAAAATGCCGCTCCCAGAGGGTTAATTTTTCCGTTCTCGTCTAAAAGCCTGGTCCACTGAATAGAAGTACGGAAGGAATCCAGATGCAGGCTTTTCATTAACTTGATATCTTCCTCATAATTCTCATAAAAATTATTTCCTACATAGCTTCCAACCTTGTTGTAAAAGTCTGAAATTGAAAGATCAGACCACATATCCCAGATGCTTCTCTGCCTCCCGTCTTTATTATAAGCCCCTTCCGTCTGAGGCCCGGACATGGCGGCTCCAAGAAAAAAATCCTTTGGCAGCTGATATTTCATAATGTTCCTCCTTATTATAATGGAATAATCAAAACTTCCTGACACGTTGAAAATCTGCACTCTTAGATTTTATCAACGCTAACTTTTACTACCACTATACACGATTGGAAAAAAGCAATCAATCCCCTTCAATGAACATTTTTTACAGCTGTCACAAATAAAAAAGGCCAACCGCAGCCTGAATTTCTCCGAATTTTCAGCAACGATTGGCCCTTTTTTATTTGTATTTATCCTTCAGTCTCAGCCTTGCCAGAGACCTTGCCAGAGAAGCCTCGAAGTGGGAGTGCTCCTGAATGCTTTTGCTCTGTCTCAGCTGCTCCTCCGCCCTCTCTCTGGCCTCCTCGGCCCTTCTGCGGTCAATATCCTCAGGCTTCTCTGCCGTGGCCACCAGAAGGGTTACACGATTGTTGACAATCTGTACAAATCCCTCCCCTACCACAGCCTCAATCCACTGGTCATCCTCAGTAAGAATCCGCATCTCTCCAATGCTGATGGCAATAACCATATCCTCATGGTGAGGCAGCACTGCCTTCTCACCGTCAGACAAGGGGATAATCAGCTTCTGTACCTTTCCTTTGTAAAAAATCTTGTCACTGGCAAATACCGACAGGAAAAATGTATTTCCGCTCACTGGCCTTCACCTCTATTTGCTTTCTTTGCCTTCCAGCGTTTTCGCCTTCTCTATTACTTCATCAATGGTTCCCACATTAAAGAAAGCAGCCTCCGGATACTGATCCATCTCTCCGTTGACAATAGCCTTAAATCCTCTTACCGTCTCCTTTAAAGGCACATATTTGCCCGGAACTCCGGTAAAATTCTCAGCAACCGAAAATGGCTGCGACAAAAACTTCTGAATTTTTCTTGCCCGGAAAACTGTAATTTTGTCCTCGTCTCCCAGCTCTTCCATTCCCAGAATGGCAATAATATCCTGAAGCTCCTTATACTTCTGAAGGATCTCCTGCACCTGTCTGGCCACCTGATAATGTTCCTCTCCCACTACGTCAGGCTCCAGAATACGGGAATTAGACTCTAAAGGATCCACTGCCGGATAAATTCCCTGCTCTACAATCTTTCTGGACAGAACGGTGGTAGCATCCAAATGGGCAAAAGTTGTAGCCGGAGCCGGGTCTGTCAGATCATCTGCAGGAACATATACCGCCTGAACAGAGGTTACAGAACCATTCTTGGTGGATGTAATTCTCTCTTGAAGTTCCCCCATCTCTGTAGCCAGGGTAGGCTGATAACCTACCGCAGAAGGCATGCGCCCCAAAAGGGCTGACACCTCAGATCCTGCCTGAACGAAGCGGAAAATATTGTCAATAAACAGAAGCACATTTTTATGTTCTTCATCTCTGAAATATTCTGCCATAGTAAGGCCTGTCTCCGCCACTCTCATACGCGCTCCCGGCGGCTCATTCATCTGACCAAATACCAAAGCCGTCTTCTCAATAACTCCCGACTCTCCCATCTCGGTCCACAGATCATTTCCTTCACGGGAACGTTCGCCCACTCCGGTAAAAATAGAGTATCCGCCATGTTCTGTGGCAATATTATGAATCAGCTCCTGAATCAGCACGGTTTTTCCAACACCGGCTCCTCCGAACAGACCAATCTTTCCGCCTTTGGCATAGGGAGCCAAAAGATCAATTACCTTAATTCCGGTTTCCAGGACCTCGGCCACCGGGCTCTGCTCCTCAAAGGAGGGAGGATCTCTGTGAATCACCCAGCGGAGGCCGTCTGTCAGCGGCTTTCCATTGTCAATGGTATCTCCTAAAACATTAAAGAGACGCCCCAGAGTCTGTTCGCCTACGGGAACCTTAATTCCTTCGCCTGTAGCGGTCACTTCCATGTCTTTGCAGAGTCCCTCGCTGGAAGCCAGCATAATACAGCGTACTGTATTGCCTCCCACATGCTGAGAAACTTCCATCACACAGCGTTTTCCGTCGTTGACTACTTCAAGGGCATCTTTAATAGACGGCAGTTCCACGCCTTCCTCAAACTCTACATCTACAACAGGTCCTAAAACCTGCACAATTTTACCTTTATTCATCGCGTATTGCTCACCAGTTGTGAGGACTCCTCCTCTCTGTTATTTTTTCTTCTTCTTTTTCTGCGCCTTCGCCCCTCCGATTACCTCTGTAATCTCCTGGGTAATAGCTGCCTGTCTCACCCGGTTATAGGTAATAGCCAGCTCTGCCAGCATGTCCTGGGCGCTTTTGGTAGCCGACTGCATAGCCAGCATTCTGGAATTCTGTTCACTGGAATAAGATTCCACCAGACCGCCGTAAATAAAACCGGCAATATAGTTTGGCACGATGGCGTCAATTACAGCCTTGGGAGACGGCTTCATGGTAATTTCTTCCAAATGAACATCAATGGGAATATTGGATTCCAAACGGGTCTTTGGCACAGGCAGAAGCTGAACAATCTCAGCCTCCATCTTTATGGCGTTAACCATTTTTGTATAGATCATATGAACCTCATCCAGTCTGCCTTCCAGGAAATCGTTTACCACTCTCTCCTCAATGATTCTGGCACGGCTCATATTAGGATTCTGCACAGTATAACGGAAATCTTCCTCTACGGCAATTCCTTTTTTGGACAAAAACTGCTGTCCCAGCTCTCCCACCACATATAATACCGGCTGGCCGCCCTTTTCTATCTGTTCCTGAGCCAGTTTAAAAATATTATGATTGTAGGCGCCGGCCAGTCCCTTATCTGCAGTCACCACAATGTATCCAATCTTCCGGTCTTTCTGCTTAATGTGAGGCCTTGTATCAAAATAGGGATCCTCTATGTCCGGCGTATGCCTGATAATTCTGGCAATGGTACTTTGAAGGGCATAGAAATACGGCTCTGTATCCGTCAGCGCTTTTCTGGCCTTCTTAAGCTTGGACGAGGAAATGGTATACATCGCATTGGTAATCTTCATGGTACTTTTAATACTGTTTATCCTGCTTTGTATTTCTCTCGCATTTGCCATATCCTACACCTGCTTCTGTTTAAACTCTGACGCCCTGTCCAATATACTCTGCTTCAGCTGATCAGAAAGGACCTTTGTCTCTTCAATCTCCTGTCCAATTTCCGGATGAACCTGGTCAAACCAACCAAGCAGCTGCCTCTGGAATTCCTTGACCTTGGCAACAGGCACGTCCAAAAGCAGACGATTATTAGCCACTACCAAGCTGATCACCTGCTCATGAAGACTCATAGGCTGGCACAAAGGCTGCTTTAACAGCTCTGTCAGTCCCTTTCCGTACTGAATCTGCTCCTTTGTGGCAGGATCCAGATCAGAGCTGAACTGAGTGAACACCTCCATCTCACGGCACTGAGCCAAATCAATACGAAGACTTCCAGCTGCTTTTTTCATTGCCTTGGTCTGAGCCGCGCCGCCTACACGGGATACGGAAAGTCCTACATTTACGGCCGGCCGCATACCGGAGAAAAACAGATCGCTTTCCAGGAAAATCTGTCCGTCTGTAATGGAAATTACATTAGTAGGAATATAGG
>DXFU01000055.1 GCA_019114305.1 Candidatus Hungatella pullicola
CGAAATGAATCTCTTTAACTGTATAATTAAGAGAAGGAAATAAGCCCGCCAAAAGGCGAGCTTATTTAGAATGCTTGTTTATAGGTTATCGCTGAATTACGTTTTCAGGACAGCCCCTTCTTCTTTTAACAACCGCCGCTCTACCACTGGAGCACTGTCATCTGTTCCCTTCCCTCTTTCAGCTGGCCTGCCATTACTTTTCCAATTCCAAAGCAGCCTCCCACACCTACAAAGTCCTCCTGGTTCCCCGGACTGTTATGGAGAAATACGACCCCATACTTTTTATCACCAATTTGAATCACAAAGCCCTCTCCCTGGTTTTTGTCCAGATATTTATTGTAAGCGGCAGAATACACCGGTTCCCGAACTACAGAAGGCTCGGCACCGTCTTTCTTTTTCATAATAAAAGTAATTATGGAATTTCCATTCCGCGCTGATATCCCGGCACAGCTTCTCTCAGAAAGAAGATTATAGTGTCTTGATATAGGAGTTCTGGAAAGATCAATAGCAAGGTTCTCCCCATTGGCAAAACATTTCATAACAAATTCCGCTTTCTCTCCTTTTCCCACAATCTGATCCTTATCTGCGTCTACGGCAATGGTTTCTGAAAAATGCCATCTTTGACAGCAGATTTCATTCCCGGCTCCCTGGAACTCATCCATAACCGCATAAACATCATGACCGATACAAAGGATGGATCTCTTCAGCAGTTTTCCCTCCTGATAATAACCAAAATGACTTCCCTCAAAATAGGCAAACTCTCCCCTTTTTACCGCTTTCATTCCAAGAGGAGCAGGAAGCGCTGACAACGTCCAGGAGTCTACACTGTCTCCATATTCTTTCTCCCCTATGACAGGAACATTGTGAGCCTGAGCTGCCTTCAGCTGATAACGGAGAGGCACATCCATGTAAGTATATCTTCCTGAGTCCGTGAGAATCTCCTCCCCTTCCAGACAGAGATCCACATGCAGCATATCATAATGCCCATGTCCTCCCCCCACAGGTCCGTTTACAAAATGAATCCAGTCTCCATTGTCTGTCCAGTCTGAGCGATAAAAAATCTGTCCGCTGTCCGCAAGCACAGTCAGAAGCTCAGGCTCTTCTCCCTCTGTCATCTGCTTATATGCTTGAAACGGTTCCTGTCCATAAAGCCAAATCATCTCAAAATCCATAACAGGAAATCCACCCCGTTTTAAAGTTTCATCTCTCAAACTCCAGGCAGCCCAGGTAACCAGATCTCTTACATCTGTGTCGTCAGAATCTCCCATCATAGGTTGCTTTCCAGCCGGATTCTGAGAATTCATAGTAGCCAAAGCCATCTTTCTGACAATCTGCTGATACCCATGATCAAAAACAGTCTCTCCATAAATATCTGCCAAACACATTACCTCCAGGTAACTCATAAGGACCTCGTTGTGGTACATTCCAGACTGCTCCCACTGCATGCCGTCTTCCATAACCTGTATAACAGCAGTCTCACACAGGCGCTTCGCCGCCCGACTGGAAAACTCTTCATTCTGAAGCACCTTTCCTATGGCATAAAGGCCGCAGTACTCCATTACTCCCCAGTTGCTTTTTCTGGAAAATCCCAGCTTGGGATTGTTGTAAAGATATTCTCCGTGGACGCGAAGAGCCTCAAAAAATGTCTGCCATACATTTTCAGTAACCTTGCTGCTGTCTGTGAAAAACGCCATAGCGCGAATCCAGTAATCACCTCTAAGGCCAGCCTCTAATGTCCTCCATGTAGTCTTCTGTTTGTCATCCCCGTACGGGACACGGCTGATCCAATCCATCAGCTGTGTTACAAAACATTCCGCATATTTTTCATCTCCTGTCAAAGCATAAGCCTGTCCAAGACAAATCCAGTATCTATGCCGATTCATTTGAAAAATAAATTCCTGATCCCCATGAAACAGGAAATCCCACTGTATCTCGTCAGAAAAGGACACTGGCTCCTGGGTCTGTTCCATATCCCAGGGAAGCTGAAACAGAAACGTCTTCTCACAAAGCTGGTCTGCTGTTCTTATGGAACGATCACACGCTTCCGGCCACAGCTGGCGGCAAGCCTGAACCTGCGCCTGTCTCTCCCTGTGAGAAAATCCAAGATGATCTTTAAAATCCTTAATTAAAGTTTTTGTTTTGCTGGTCATTATTTCTTTCCTCCGTACTTTCCAGTTTCTTTTTCAAAGCTGACGTATAAAGCTTCACATTGCTTTTTAATACCACATCCAGAGCACAGTCAATTCTCTCCTCCGGTTGCGCTTTTTTCAAAATAAAATCCGTAAGAATCTTCAGACTTTTATACCCTTTTCCGTAAGGCTCTTGATTAATTAAGGCAGTTAATTTCCCTTCCAGAAGCAGTTGTTCTGTCTCATCATTTAAATCCGCCCCTACAACTCTTACACTTTCAAGACAGCCCGTATCCTCCAATGCCTGAACCACAGGCAGATTATCGAACGCTGTCATAGCGCAAACTGCTGTCACATCTTTGGTATCACTTAAAATATCAACTATATTTTTATATACAGGATTTCCCCTTCCTGTAGAACCGGAATATCCATGAACAACCTTTATCTTCAGCTCTGGATTCTCTTGCCGGACAGTATCCTGAAAGCTGTTTCTTTTGTTCTTATGAATCTTCGATTCCTCCCTGCCTTCGGTAACCAGTACTGTTCCCTGCTTTGGCGACATCAGGGAAATAAGCTGTCCCGCAATCCTGCCGGCTGTTTTTTCATTAGGAGGGATACAGAAAATGCCATCCAGTTCTTTCAAATCATCATCAATAACTACTGTTGCAATTCCTTCTTCTGCCAATCTTTTTAGCTGATTTATCATCTGGGGCCGCCTGGTATAAGAGACAGTAATAACTCCTGCATATGTTTCGCCTCCCCTATCCGCAGTTCTCTTTAGGCAGAGAACCAGTTCTTCCTCATCTTTTACCGGCCAGCTTTCCAGATCAATCTGAAGTGCTCTTACTTCCCTGCTGTATTCCCTGATGCCGTCCCATATGTAATCAAAATAAAGCTTTCTTCCGTCCTGGTCAGTGGGGAGAATCACAGCAATTGTCTGTTTTTTTCTCTTCATGGAAGCAGCCGCATAATTGGGAATGTATCCCATTTCATCGGCAGTCTGCCTGATCTTTTCTCTCAGCCTGTCGCTAACCCCCTCTTTTCCCTGAAGAGCTCTATGTACAGAAACCACAGAAATGTCAAGATGTTTTGCTATATCATTTAATGTAACCATTTGATTTTTCTCATTTATCATTTTTTATATCCCAAAACTACAAATAATTTACGTAAACGTTTTCTTATTTAATCTACGGGTATCATAACACTCTCAAATTCTTTATTCAAGACCTTTTTCTATATTTTATTTATCCGATCATCCATAATTTTTACAGTATTTTCATACAAAAGAAAATGCAGCCAGACTCCATTCAGGAATCTGACTGCATTTTCTTTTTGTGTATAAATCTCTGGCATCATTCTCTCTTCAAAATTAAAACAATCGCTCTGGATAAATTCCCTGGTCTACCAGACCTCGGATAGCTGACACAACAGCCGGCTTGTCCTCTTTATAAGTAACGCCAAACCATTTGTCCTTTGTTTCCAGCACTGCTACTTTTGCTTTTCCCTCTTGAATAAGATCTCCGATAATCTTTGGCAGAAGATACTCAGACTTAATATCACCCTCCTTCAGGCTGTCTAAAAACTCAGGAAATCCTTTTTCCACCTGATCTAAGAACGCTGGAGAAAGTCCCCACATGTTCATGGAAACATTCTGGCTCAGCGGTATCTCAACCGACTGTCCCTGCTCATCTTTTCCTAAAGCAATATCGCCCTGACGGGAGATCTCATAAGTCTCTGTTACATTCTGAAGGATACCAGACTCATCTACCTGACATACTCCTCTGGTAACACCTCCGTTTTCACTTAAGGTATTGCCTAAAATAAATCCGCCCATACACATATCAAAAACAGGGCTGTTCTCATCCATCTGTTCCACCAAATACTGATGAATCTTCTTAAATCCTTCTTTTCCGTAATAATCATCTGCGTTAATAACCACAAAAGGCTCATGGATTACATCTTTGGCGCACAGCACGGCCTGACCGGTTCCCCATGGCTTTGTTCTGCCTTCCGGCTTCTCATATCCTTCCGGCAGCTTGTCCAGCTCCTGGTAAGCATATTCTACATGGGCAATTTTCTCAATACGATTTCCAATAATCTCCTTAAAGTCTTTTTCCAGATCTCGTCGAATAATAAAGACTATTTTGTTAAATCCGGCTTCCAAGGCATCATAAATGGAATAATCCATAATAATTTCACCATTTGGTCCAACTGGCTCCAACTGCTTGATTCCGCCGCCAAAACGGCTTCCAATACCTGCTGCCATAATCACTAACGCTGTATCTTTCATAACTTCCTCCTGTCCGTTCATGCATTTCTGCATTGTTTTATCTGTTCATCAGTATAACACGCAGTTCCTTTATTCGTCTATAAGAAATATTTTGTCGGAATTGTTTCTTGTTTTCAGTCTTCTTCCTACAATTTCTTTCCACTTCTGCCGAATTTTTTCTTTCTCTTAAAAAATGGTATTCTGGAAGCTGCGGCTTCCGCCTTTCCCTGATTCTCCTTCTGATAATTTCTCAAGGTCTCATCTAACTGTCTGTATCTCTCCTCCTCTTTCTCCTCTCTGGCCCTTATAAGAAATTCCAGTTCCTTCAGCACCTTGTCGTTAACCAGAGCGCTGATATCCTGACTCAGCTGTTCGTTGTTCACCTCCAGAGCTCGTCCAATAATATGGTTCATAATCTCCTGAAACTGCTCTATTTTCTCCTGGGCAATAGCTGCCTGTGTCTTTTCATCCATCACTGTAAGTTCTGCTCCCTGCACCGCTCCAAAAGCCGCGGTGTCTCTCAACGCCTTTGTCACCTGTTCTTCCAGAAGCTCATCTGGTATTTCCGGTTCCTTTCCGTCTTCCATCATCTTGTCCAGAGCCGTTTTAATGGCTTTCAGCTGATACCCTTTCTCCTTCAGATTTTTGATCTGCCGAAACAATCTGATATGAGCTTCCGTATAATATCGGTGCCCCATTTCATTTCTCGGAATTTTAAGTTCCAGTTCATCCTCCCAGTATCGCAGGACATGGGACTCTACATCAACTTTCTTTGATGCATCCGATATCAGGTAATGTATTTCAGCCATAGCGCTATCCTCTCCTTTGGTTCCCATAAATTTCATAAACTGCTATTTATATCTTATGCGCATCAAAAGAGCTTTATGATTCATTCTCAAAGTTTTTTCAACGTATTTAAGAAAAAAACATTCCTTAGAAAGACAGTTGAAATGTTTTTCTAAGGAATGTTTTTATTGTCTGGCCATATTGGCAAATTTGGTATACTCCGGTCTCCATACCAGGTTCACCGTACCAATCGGACCATTTCTCTGTTTCGCTATAATTACCTCCGCAATATTCTGCAGCTCGGTATCTTTATTATAATAATCATCTCGGTACAAAAACATAACCACATCTGCATCCTGCTCAATTGCCCCTGACTCTCGCAGGTCAGAAAGCATAGGACGGTGATCCTGTCTGGTCTCACAGGCCCGGCTTAACTGGGAAAGGGCAATTACGGGGGCATTCAGTTCCCTTGCCAAGGCCTTTAAAGATCTTGAAATCTCTGAAATTTCCTGCTGTCTGTTGTCTCCATTGCTCTTGCTTCCGCTCATCAGCTGCAGATAATCGATAATTACAACACTTAATCCATATTCCAGCTTCATCTTCCGGCATTTGCTTCTCAGCTCCATAATAGAAATACCAGGGGTATCGTCAATAATCAGCTTGGAATTGCCGATGATGCCGATTCCTTCCACTACAGCATCCCAGTCCGAATCAGACAGCGTGCCGGTTCTCAGCTTCTGAGAATCTACATTGGATTCCATGGACAGCATTCGGTTTACCAGCTGTTCCTTGGACATCTCAAGACTGAAGATCATACAGGGAAGGCCTTTCTTCACCGCAATGTGATCCACCAGATTCAGCACGAAAGCAGTCTTACCCACGGAGGGCCTGGCTGCGATAAGAATAAAATCCGAGGGCTGAAGGCCGGAAGTCTTATAATCCAGATCAATAAATCCAGTTGGAATTCCTGTTACCGTTCCCTGGTTCTTGGAAGCCTGTTCAATCTTCTCCAAAACGTTCATAGCTACCTGACGGATGGGAACAAAGTCGCCGGAATTACGGCTTTGAAGAAGATCAAAAATCCGCTTCTCCGTCTCCGCCAGAATATCCTCCAAAGGCTCCTTTCCCCCATAGCAGGCATTGGCAATTTCCTCATTGACTTTAATAAGCCTTCTCAAAACGGCTTTTTCCCGGACAATATTGGCGTAAGACTTAATATTAACAGAGGTAGGCACTGTATTCATAATATCCCGTACAAAATCCAGGCTTGCCACCTCAGGGGGAACATCTTTTTCCTTCAAACGGTTCTGAACCGTTACCAGATCCACCGGCTTATTTTCATTAAACAGCTCCACCATGGCCTCGAACATTACTCCATACTGATGCTGATAGAAATCATTGGCTGTTATAATTTCCGCCGCAGCGATTATTGCATCCCGGTTCATCAGCATGGAACCAATTACCGACTGCTCTGCTTCTATACTGTGAGGCAGCACCCGTTTCATCAGGGCCTCATCCATAGTTACGCCTCCTAGCTTTCTACGACCTTAACCGCCAGCTTTCCTGTCACTTCTTTGTGAAGCTTTACCGGTACCTCATGAACTCCGAAAGTCTTTAAAGGCTCCGGAAGCACAAGTTTTTTCTTGTCCACCTCAAGACCTAACTGGCTTTGAATCGCCGCGGCAATCTCCTTGCCTGACACAGAGCCGAAGGCTCTTCCTCCCTCACCGGCACGAATGGACACCGTAATGGAAGACTGGCCCAGCTTTTCAGCCAGCTCTTTGGCTGCCTGGAGCTGCTCTGCCGCTACCTTTGCCTCGTTTGCCTTCTGAAGCTTTAAGTCATTAAGATTCTTAGGCGTCGCCTCTACCCCAAGCTTTTTAGGCAAAATGAAGTTTCTGGCATAACCGTCACTGACCTTTACAATCTGGCCCTTTTTTCCCAGAGCCTTTACATCCTCTAATAATACAATTTCCATTATGATATATCTCCCTTCTCAAGCATTTCTCTTATTACTGCTTTCACCTGTTCTCTGGCTTCTTCCACAGTAACATTCTCTAACTGAGCTCCTGCAATGGTTCTGTGACCTCCGCCTCCCAGCTTCTCCATCATAACCTGAACGTTTACTTCATCAATGGAACGGGCGCTTATATAAATTTTCCCGTTATAAGGAGTCAGCACCACTGACGCCTTCATGCCGGCAATATTAAGCAGCTCGTTTGCCGCCTGGGCCCCCACAATAGTAGGGCTGTCCACTCCATCTGCAGGACACTGACTGATAGCAAAGTAATTTTCAAAAATCTCTGCAGCCCTCACAGTCTCTGCTTTCGCCTTGTACTCGCTCAGATCGTCTCTGAATATCTTTCTCACTCTAACCACATCAGCCCCGGATCTTCTCAGATAAGCAGCTGCCTCAAAAGTGCGGACGCCTGTCTGGTTGGTAAAGTTATTGGTGTCTATTACAATACCGGCGTACATGGCATCTGCTTCCGCTGGCCGGATTCTGATTCCATCAGCAATATATTGAAGCACTTCCGCCACCATCTCACAGGCAGAAGAGGCATAAGGCTCTACATAAGAGAGCACCGCATTTGTAATAATCTCACTGCTCTGTCTGTGATGATCCAGAACTACAATGGTCTTAGCCAGCTTTAACAGTTCCGGCGCGTCTGTAATACTTGGCCTGTTCACATCCACTACCACCAGAATGGTATTGCTGTCCACCAGCTCTGCTGCCTGACTGCCGGTTAAAAACAGATCATCCGGATACTCCGGGTTGTTGACAAAACGATCCATCATAGGACGAACAGAGGAATTCACCTCGTTAAGAACAATATTGGCCTTTTTATTCATGGCCACGGCAATTCTGTAAATACCAATGGCAGAACCAAAGGCATCGATGTCCGTCATCCGGTGTCCCATAATCAAAAGTCTGTCCTTGGTCTCCATCAGTTCTCTGAGTGCATGAGCCTTAACACGAGCCTTGACACGGGTCGTTTTCTCTACTTGCTGAGCTTTTCCGCCAAAATACTGAATCCGCTCTCCGTCCTTCACTACTGCCTGATCTCCGCCTCTTCCCAGAGCCATATCAATAGCCATACGGGCATAATCGTAATTTTGGCTGTAACTGTCACCATTCATACCCAGACCAATGCTCAAAGTAACAGCCATTTCATTGCCAATATTCACAGTTTTTACCTCTTCCAGAATAGAAAAGCGGTTTTCCTTTAATTCCGGAACATAACACTGTTTAATGGCAAAGAAATACTTATCCTTCTCCAGTTTTTTTACAATGCCGTTCATCCTTCCGATATACTTGGTAATCTTTCTGTCAATAAGAGCGGTTAACAGGGATCGGCGGACCTCTTCCACGCTCTCCAAAGCCTCATCGTAGTTATCCAAATAAATCAGTCCGGCAACCATTTTCTGGTCATTGACCATCTGTTTATATGTGAGAATCTCTGTCTCATCAAACAGATAAACGGCAATCAGTGACCTGTCCAGCTCCTGGCTGCCTACAATCTTCACAGCAGAGTCGGCAAACTCCGTAATGGATATGGCTTTCAGCTGAATTCGGTATTTTCTTTCTCTCAAAGAACTGTGTACTTCTTCTATCCCGCTTTTTAAAGTCAGAGTGGATCTGGTAATCTCAGGAAATATGGCAGTTATATTCTTTCTGCTTGTCTTAATTGGTTTTTCTTCTTCCAGAACCTCTGTAAGCGCTCTGTTCCCCCACAGAAGCTTTCCATTCTCATCTGCAATTCCATAAGGAAGATCCAGGTCTCCCAGAAGCTGCTTCTGAACATTGGAGTATTCCGCCGCAAACTCCACCAGACTGCCCATAAGCCGCTTTCTTCTGTAAAGGTAAAACCATATGGCCATCATAGAATAGATCACAGTAAACACTGCCAGCAAAATCCCTGCCCGCAGGTCTATAATTCCCACTAAGAGATTAATTATAATGAGGAATCCGATCATATAAAGCGACCATTGCAGATAAGATTTCAGATGTCCCTTTATTTTGATTTTATCTTTCATCTCTATCTCCTTCATAGAAAAAGGGTCCCTTTTTACTATCATAACATTATACCACAAGGCGTCCCGTTCGTCTATGAAATTAGAGAATCACCCTTTTATTCCACTTCCTCATAAAACTTTTCTGCCTTCCCATTGCGGCTGGAGCGGAACTTTTCAATCATTTCACCTATCTGTGCTCTGGTGTATGGTTTAATAATAAATCCAAAGGCCCGGATACTCCATGCTTCCAGGGAAAATCCCGGTATCCCTGATAAAAGTACTACCTCCGGAGGATTCTCAAGCTGATATAATTTTGACGCCAATGTAATGCCGCTGATATCCGGCATTACCACATCCGAGAACACCATATCCACTGGATTCTCCTTTACATACTGCACGGCGGCCACTGCCTCCGGAAAGCTTTTCAGTACCTCAACCCCTTTCATATCCTTTAAGATTCCTGTCAGCTTATCCAGCAGCTCCGGAGAATTATCTACAACAATAACCCGAATATTCATAATCTCCTCCCGGTATACAAATCCTTCCAAACAGACGTTAATTCTGGTCCTTTCCCAGGTTCAGCTTGGCAAAAGCAGCCGCAAACGGGGAATTAATGGGCTCAGCGGCTTCTTTGGCCTGTTTATTTAAATACCTTGCCACATCCTTTTTCGATACCCCCGCTCCTTCTTTTTCTCTTCTTGCCTTAAAGGCTGATAATTTCTCCTTGTATCCGCACTTACATACAAAAATCTGGCCCTCTCCTTTTCCTCTCAGCTCCATTTTTTTATGGCAAACCGGGCATCTGGCATTGCTGGTTCTGGCAACTGTCTCCCGGTAGCCGCACTCCCGATCCTGACACACCAGCATTTCACTGTTCTTTCCCTTTACCGCCAACATCCGCTTCCCACATCTGGGACATTTGGAATTGGTCAGATTATCATGCCTGAACTGGCCCTCTCCAGCCTTAATCTGGTCAATCAGTTCAACAGTATAACTCCTGATATCCTTCATAAAAGCGCCCCGCTTCATCTGTCCCTGGGCAATCTTAGAAAGTTTAAGCTCCCACTGAGCTGTCAGTTCCGGTTTTTTCAAATCCTCCGGAACTAAATTAAGCAGTTGCTTTGCCTTGGAGGTGAGATAAATATCCTTTCCTCTTTTTTCCAGCATAAAACTGGAAAAAAGCTTTTCAATAATGTCCGCTCTGGTGGCTACAGTTCCCAATCCCCCCGTAGCGCCCAAGGTTTTTGCCAGTTCTCTGTCGGATGATTCCATATAAGCCACAGGATTTTCCATGGCCGACAGGAGGGTGGCCTCATTAAAAGGCGCCGGTGGTTTTGTCTTTCCCTCAGTAATAAAAGGCACAAGCTCTTTTAAAATCTGACCTTTTTTCAACTCAGGAAGTCTCTGTTCCCTTAACTCCCATTCTTCCTCTTCTTCCAGCTGGTTCTGAGTTTCATACACTTCTTTCCAGCCCAGGTTTTTAACAATCTTCCCTCTCGCCTCAAAGATTTCCCCGGCAGCAGTTAAAGTCACCTGGGTCTGCTGGTATTCAAAAGGCGGATAGAGAACCGCCAGAAACCGGCGAACCACCAGATCATAAATTCTTCGTTCATCTACTGTCATATGATCCAGCTGAACAAACTGCTCGGTGGGTATAATGGCATGGTGATCCGTTACCTTTTTATCATCTACAAAAGAAGGTTTTGCTTCTATTTTCTGATTCATCAGACGGCCAGCCAGTTTTCGGTACGGTCCTACACCGCAGGCCTCCAGTCTTTCCTTAATAGAAGGGACAATATCAGAGCTCAGATACCTGGAATCTGTTCTGGGATAGGTAAGAACTTTATGAGTCTCATAAAGTCTTTGCATAATATTAAGGGTTTCCTTGGCAGAGTAATTAAATTTTCTGTTTGCCTCTCTTTGCAGTTCTGTCAGATCATAAAGCTGGGGAGACCATTCCTTTTTCGCCGTGCTTTTTTCCTCTGTCACCGTACCGTCTGCTGCCGATCTGACTTTTTTTATCAGTTCTTCTATCCGGCCCTTATCAAAGGAAGAAAAACTCTTTGATTTCTGGTCTCTCCAGATAAAGGTCACTGCTGGATTTTGACAGCGAATCTGCAGTCCGTAATAAGGCCTGGGAATAAATTTTTTAATATCCTCCTCTCTTTTGGCTATTATAGCCAAAGTTGGAGTCTGCACTCTTCCGCAGCTCAGCTGGGCATTATATTTACAGGTAAGAGCTCTGGTAGCATTGATTCCTACCAGCCAGTCTGCCTCCGCCCGGCACATGGCAGCATGGTAAAGATTGTCATACTCATGGCCGTCTTTCAGCGAAGCAAAGCCCTGGCCAATGTCCTTATCTGTAACAGAGGATATCCAGAGGCGCTTAACAGGTTTTTTATTGTGGCTTTTTTCAAGAATCAGGCGGGCTACCAGTTCACCTTCTCTTCCAGCATCTGTGGCAATGATAATCTCACTTACATCGTTTCTTTGAATCTGGCTTTTTACCGCCTGGTACTGCTTTCCGGTCTGGCGGATTACCTCCAGCTTAAAAGGCTCCGGCATCATAGGAAGATCTTCCATCTTCCATTCCTTATACTTTGGATCATAATCTTCTGGATCTGCCAGTGTAACCAAATGGCCCAGCCCCCAAGTAACAATATAGTTATCTCCTTCTATGGATCCGTTTACATTCTTTCTGCACTGAAGCACCCGGGCTATATCCCTGGCAACGGAAGGCTTTTCAGCAATAACCAGTGATTTCATATCATTCCTCCTTGTCAAGAATCAATTCTGTTCTCCATTATAGCGGGAAAGAACAAAAAAAGCAATTTTCCCATGAGGCCCGGTTTTGAAAGCAGAAAAATAGAGGCCGTTTTCTTCAACGAAAAACAGCCTCAGTTTTTTCCAGTTATTTTCTTTTTTCTATCTGTAAATCACGTTTGTCTCTTAACCAAGAATTGTCTTACATCTCGGCCAAAGCCTTGCCAAGATCTCTGCATTTTTCCAGCCCCTCTTCATCAGGAGTAGAATATACCTTTAAACCAGCTCCCTGGCAGATAACTGCTCCAGCTGCCTTAGTTCTCTCTGTCCAGTCATCCATCCACTGGCCTTCCTCACTCCACTCATGGGATCCAAACAGGGCAACTTTTTTGTCTTTTAAGTTTCCCTCAAGCTCTGTAAAGAATGGTTCAAACTCGCTTTCTTCCAGCTGTTCCGCGCCCATAGCAGGACAGCCAAGAGCGATGGCATCATAAGTCAAAGCCCCGTCAGCAGCAGCGTCAGATACCTGCATTACATCCACCTCAGCTCCTGCTTCCTTTGCTCCTTGTGCAACTGCATTGGCCATCATCTCTGTATTCCCTGTTCCTGTCCAGTAAATTACTCCTATTTTCATGTGCTTTTCCTCCTGAAATATTTATTTTGGCCGTTTCCCCAAACCTGCTGTCAAAGGGTTTTCTCTGGGGTTGTCTGGCTATTAATCTTATGCGCTCTTTTGGTGAAGATAAAACATATCATAAATGGTTTTTCCAGTATCCATAACCTGAAGCAGCCGATCTCTTACCTGCTCCCAGTGACGGCAGTAAGACTTTGCCCGTTCTACGTCGGAATATACCTTCCAATAGCCGGAATAAAGGAAATTTTTTCCCTTATTTTCAATAAATCCTTTTACATCCTCCAACGGATATCCCAGAAACACTCCAATTTCATGAGGAAACTGGCACTGTCCTGCCTGTTTTATTCTCTCCCCCAGCTGTTCCACCATCTCACTGATTCGTCCCAACCGGTATCCTTCCTTTTCCAAAAGACGCTTTACAGAAGGCTGATTTACCTGCGCTTCCAAAAGAGAAGAACGGTATACCATAAGCAAAATTCTTCTTGGACATTCACATAAAATCTGAAACCTTAAATCTTGACTCCAAAACCTTCTGCTGTATATATGAATTAAATGGTAAAGGCTGTTTCTCTCCTCACCTACTTCAGAGAGAAAAGTTACAATATTGGCTGGCTTTATTCCCGCCATAGCAGGTGAACAATGCTGTGCCAGTTCTCTCTCAAATGCTTCTGCAGTCATAAATCATCCCTCATCTTTTTTCTTTGTTAGCATTGACTAACCATTTGTTTCCAAAAAAGGTTAGTTTATGCTAACATCCATTTCAGTGTATTATAAGTTCCATTATTTGTCAACTGTTTTTTCCATCTCATATATTTGGGCTATTTCAGTTGTGTACTATGTAGTCTTTCCTATTTTCCTTCCTTTCATCATAGATATTTTTATTTCACAACAAAGGATATTTTTGTATAAAAGCAAAAAAAGCCCGCGGCCAATGCCGCGGACTAAACTGCAATGGGAAGGAAGCGCTTATTCGAAGCTCTCCTTTTCACATTTTTTTATTCGCATGTATATGGCATCAGAGCGATGTGTCTTGCTCTCTTAACTGCAACAGTAAGAGCTCTCTGATGCTTTGCACAGTTACCAGTAATACGTCTTGGAAGGATCTTTCCTCTCTCAGACACGTATCTCTTTAACTTATTTACATCTTTATAATCAATGGTGCCGTTCTTCTCACCACAGAATACACATACTTTTTTTCTTCTGCGAACGCCGCCTCTTCTGATCTTGGCGCCTTCAGCTTTGTCATTCTTATTAAATGCCATGATACTACCTCCTGTTAGATTTAGTTGAATGGAAGTCCCTCGTCTTCGACTCCATCCGGAATATTCATAAATCCGTCGCCGATAGCACTGGACGGCGCAGGCCTGGATGCAGGCTGATAACCGCCCATGTCTCCGCCTGAAGCTCCCTTGCTGTCAGCAAACTCCTGATCATCTACAATAACATCTGTGGTATAAACCTTGATGCCATCTCTGTTTGTATAACTGCCAGTCTGTATCCTTCCGGAAACCAATACTCTCATACCCTGACGGAAATACTTCTCTGCGAATTCTCCTGCTCTGTCAAAGGCAACGCAGTTAATAAAATCCGCTGTCTGTTCTCCACCGTCCTGGCTTCTGCGGCCTCTCCTGTCCACTGCAAGAGTGTATCTTGCAATAGCCATAGCTCGCTCACCCTGGGAATATCTTACTTCTGGATCACGGGTCAATCTGCCCATCAGGATTACTCTGTTCATACAATCACACTTTCTTTATCTACTATGCCTCTTGTCTTACGCATAAGTATCTGATAACCGGCTCCATAATACGAACGTGTGCTTCTACCTCGTTGGGAGTTACGGAATCGCCATCAAACTGGATGAAGTAGTAGAATCCCTCTTTCATCTTCTGAATCTCGTAAGCTAATTTCTTCTTACCCCATTCATCAATGTTAGTTACTGTGCCGCCGAAACGAGTGATGTAACCTGTAACTTTCTCAATGGCAGCTGCTCTCTCTTCATCCTCAAGCTTTGCGCTGAGAACAACGGCTAACTCATATTTGTTCATGCTTCTTTACCTCCTTGTGGTCTCTGGCCCTTGATTCCAGTATCAAGAGCAAGGAATTTATTGTGTCACGGATAATAATTCTAACAGAAACAGCCGTCAAATGCAAGGCCTTTTTCTCAGTTTTTTTACTTTTTTACCGTTCCGTCTGCTGCTGTAAGGCCTCTGACGTTTTTTTCCACCAAAGTCCTGGAAACCATAATCTGATGGCCGCATCCCATACATTTTAACCGAAAGTCCGCTCCTACTCTTAAAATCTCCCACTGCTGACTTCCGCAGGGGTGCTTCTTCTTCAGCTTTACAATATCCCCTACTTCGTAATTCATAACTCACGCTCCTCCCCGTTCTGTTCAGACAGAAATTCAGCCATTGCCCTCACCTGAACTGAATGTTTCAGTCTCCTAATGATTTACTTTAAAATTTCATCAATCTCTTCCAGCTCTTTTGCGGTAAATTCCAGATGATTTAAACAGGCCACATTATCCTCCAGCTGTGCCGGGCTGCTGGCTCCAATAAGCACAGAGGTAACAGCATTCTCTCTGAGAACCCAAGCCAGCGCCATCTGGGCCAGTGTCTGGCCTCTTCTCTTTGCCAGCTCATCAAGATGCCGGATCTGCTGCAGGCGCAGTTCTGTCAGATATCTCTCTCCAATGGTGGTTCCCTTTCTGGCAGCTCTGGAATCCTCCGGTATTCCATGGAGATAACGATCTGTCAGGGCCCCCTGAGCCAACGGGCTGTAGCAGATACAGCCCACACCATTTTCCCAAAGGGTCTTAAATAACCCCTCCTCAGGCGTTCTCTCAAACATATTATATCTGGGCTGTTCAATCAGACATGGAACATTCATGCTCTTTAACATCTCAATGGCCTTTTGAGCCTGTTCACGGGAGTAGTTGGAGATTCCTACATACAAAGCCTTTCCTTGTCTCACAATATCAGCCAGAGCCGTCATAGTCTCCTCCAATGGAGTATCAGGATCCGGTCTGTGGTGATAGAAAATATCCACATAATCCAGGCCCAGACGACGAAGGCTCTGGTCCAGACTGGCTATGAGATATTTTCTGGAACCCCATTCCCCATAAGGGCCTTCCCACATGTCATATCCTGCTTTGGTAGATATTATCATTTCATCTCTATATCGGCCCATATCTTCCTTTAAAATTTTCCCAAAATTCTCCTCTGCCAGTCCTCTGGCCGGATGCCCGTAGTTGTTTGCCAGATCAAAATGCGTAATTCCTAAATCAAACGCTCTGAATAATATGGCTTTCTGTTCATCTAAGGTCTTTTCCAAGCCAAAATTCTGCCAAAGACCCAGAGATACCTTTGGCAAAAGAATTCCGCTCCTCCCACACCGTTTATACTCCATTTTTTCATATCTGTCTTTTGCTGCCTGATACATTACCACATTCCCCTTTCTTCTGCAAAATACAGCCAGTGTTGTCCTGCCTGCTCTTTATTCTTTTGTCATGCCGACCCCATCAGAAAGAATCTGTCCAATACTTCCTGCAATCACCAGATCCGCCTTTCCATCCATAGGCGTTACTGTCTTATTAATAAGAACCATCCGATCTCCCCTGTAATAATCAATCAAACCTGCTGCCGGATAAACCGTAAGGGAAGTACCTCCTATAATAAGCATATCCGCTGTGGAAATAGCCGAGATAGCCTGAGAAAGCACTTGGCTGTCAAGACTTTCTTCATAAAGCACTACGTCTGGTTTAATGATACCGCCGCAGGTACATCTGGGAATTCCGTCTGAATTTTTATCCGCCAGAATATCCTGCAGACTATAAAACTTTCCGCATCTGGTACAGTAATTCCGGTGAACAGAACCGTGTAGTTCCAGCACACGCCTGCTTCCTGCCATCTGATGCAGTCCGTCAATATTCTGAGTAATCACCGCAGTCAACTTCCCCTCCTCTTCCAGCTTGGCCAGGGCCAGATGGGCTCTGTTTGGCTTTGCATCAGGAAAAAGCATTCGTTTTTTATAAAATCGGTAGAATTCCTCTGGATTTTTCACGTAAAAGCTGTGGCTGATAATCGTCTCCGGGGGATACTTGTACTGCTGGCTGTACAGACCATCTACTCCTCTGAAGTCGGGAATCTGACTTTCTGTAGACACGCCCGCTCCGCCAAAAAAAACAATATTTTCACTTTCACGGATCCACCTCTTCAGCTGTTCCATAGACTCCATAACAGTCCCTCCCTTTACCAAATCTTTGATTTCCACAAACCAAATCTCTTGCTACACAACTTCATCAAAGAAAATCTTTGAGTAAACTTCCACATTCTCCAGTTTTTTCTGCCACCCGCTCATAACATTGGGCTTTTCATATCCAAACAGCCAGGAGGTCAGACTATCAATCCCAATGGTAAAACAAGGCTTTCTCTCTCCTTCTCTCAGACGTACTGCCTGAGAACCGCTTTTATTAAGCCTCCACAAAAATAATCCGTCGTTTTGACGGATGTGGCCGTCTTTCACCTGCATCACCAGTTCCAGCTCATTTAAGGCAGAACCACTGTTCAAATGAATAGTCTCCAAAAACTGCTCCAGGTGAATAATTCTTCCCATATACATCGGCTTTGCAGGCCCAGCTTCTCTCTGGTATTGAGGAAGACAGAGGAACTCCCTCTCTTCTATCCTTGGCCCACCATAGTAAGCCTGTATCCCCACCAGAGCTTGTGTCTCATCCTTTGTTCGGAGAAAAATCAGATCCCCCTCTCCGCTTCTTACCTCCCGGCACAGGCTTTTATAATATTCCTCATCTCTCAGCACGTAAATATCATACTGACTCTCCAAAAGTCTTCCCGCAAAGGCCGCGGCTTCCCGACAGTCCTCCCGCTGCTCTGTACAGGCACGACTGGAAAGCATATCCTGTCCCATTCTGCTTAATTCGCAGGGCTGCTTATTAAAAATAGGAACAAATTCAAAAGGCCGGTAAATTGCCTGGCTGACCGGAAGGAGAAAACAGAATGGCATCCGTTCCATATACATATCCGCAAAAGCTCTGGAAAGGAGTCTGCTCATACATCCCTGGTGGCGCTTGTCCTCTCTGGTAGCCACACCTGCAATATAATCCACCTTAAATACCTGTTCCCTCATCACCATATCAAAGGGATTTCGATGGATCATTGCAACCGGCTCTCCCGCCTCTTCTTCCACTAATATTTTATTCTTTTTAATTTTATCTGTATAATAGAAATCCACAAAGGAAAGACCATCCTCTGTAAATATAGACTCCCACAGTTTTCTGGTACGAATCTTTTCTTCCTGTCTTAAATATCTGATCATACTTTAAAATCCTTTTGTCTCACACCGAATTTTCTGGCAAACCCAATGGGATTATAAGACATTTTTGCCTTTCTCAGTCCCTCCATCCCCAGGTCGTCCTCCCTGTTTACCAACACCATATCCTCCGGAAAGGCGTTAATCAGGAACTGCTGATTGATAAACTGATACAAGCCTTTAAATTCTATATTCGCCTTTTCAATATGGATTATGGCCATTTTTTCCAAAGCATTATAGCTTCCAATGGTAAAAGCCTGAAGGACACCATCAATATAAACTCCTGCCATCTTTACATCCAACTGAGAGCAATTTTTCAAAATTTCATGGATGCCCGTAATCTCAGAATCCAGCTGAGCCTTAAACTCCTCAGCCTCCACCTTGTTTTCCCACCATCTGTCCAAAAACTTCCACACATCATCCCTATCTGAACAGCAAAGAGTTCTGTACTCATACCGTCCCTCATACTCTCTCAGAAACCCATTCAGATGATTCTTCTTTTTATGCAGCTTCTTGCCCGACAAACTCTTCAGCGCAGAAGCATCATACAAATAGTCTTTCAAATCTTCCTCTTCCCAGACTTCAAATCGGTTGGGATCCAGATTCAGCTGTCTTACAGCCTCCTCGTCAGCCAGATATATGGCAAAAGGCTGCTTTAAAACCTCATTGAAATATTCCACCATCTGGTTAAAATAGAAAGGAAGATCTTCTTCCCTGCACATGGGCATGGCGCTGTGATACCGGCCGTTCTTTTTCATAAGGAACTGAAGCGCTTTGCCATCGCTGACCGCATATTGGACATGATAAAAGTCTCTCCATATATAGCTGTCCAGCCATACGCTGTCACAGGTCTTATTAGGCCTCAGGCCAAAAAACGGAGCGATAATTTTAATGTCATCGGCCTCAACAGGCTTAAATTCTAATTCCATAAATTAATATTATTCCCTTCTGTTATAATTAGCTTTTTTTAATAAAATCTTTGCCGCATTTTGGGCAGTGAATACTTACTCTTCCCTTTCCTCTGGGAATCCGTATCTTCTGGCCGCAGCCAGGACACTTGTAAATATGATAGTGTCTTGCCTGGTCTATGCGAAAACGAAGACGCTTAAAAAATTCCTCTGTATGAAATCTCATGGCCTCGTATTTCTGATTTTCCTGAAATCTTCTGCTTATATTTCTGGAAAACATACGATAATAGCATAGAATCAGGCAGATAAGGGCCAAACCATCCAGCCACAGGCTTCTCACAAAAAAGCCGGCAAGAATAAATACAAGCGCCAGTACAGTCAGAAACTGTCCCAGCCGGTCCATTCCATATCTGCCAATCATAAATTTAGAAAAACGTTCTCTGAACTTCTTCATTTTCTGCGATTTCTTCTCCTTCCAGTATACGAAAACTTACTTAATAACCGTCTTAACTATATCAGTTCCCTATAGAAAGTCAATCTTCCCTATTGATGTTTTACAATCTTTTAAGATTTATTCTTTCTCTGATCCCGATATTGTTTTGGAGTAAGTCCATAGGTTTCCCGAAATATTTTATGGAAGTAGCTGCTGTTTTCATACCCTACCTGAGCAATGATCTCTTCCACCGAATCTGAAGTGGAGGCAAGCAAATATGTAGCCCTTGACAGGCGAATTCCCTTCAGACAGTCTATGAATGTCATCTTGGCAAAACGTTTGAATACACGACTGACGTAATAAGGAGGATGATTTACCATCTCTGAAAATTCCTCCAGAGATGCCGTAGCATAATGGTCTTCCAAGTACTGGTGGGCCTTAAGAACCAAATGCTCCTCGTACTGTGCCGTATCGTAAAAATCCACCGTATCTGTATGGTTTAAAAGTTCCATAAGCAGAATGGACATGGTTGCCTGGTTGATCGCATCTCTCCCTCTCTGATTGTGAATCGAAGACCAGATCATATTTTCCAGCAGATTCTGAGCAGGGACAATCCCACTTAAATGAAAATGAAGATAATCAGCCACCGAATCATTCTGAACTACTGCTCCCGCAACAAAACGCTGGAGCGCATTTTCCTCCCCCAGCATAGAAGACGGGCTTGCAAAAAACTCCGGATTCACCAGTATATAAACAGCAATATCCTGATAACCTGCAGACTCCACAGAATGACGGGTTCCTTGTTTAATAAAAAGCAGATCGTTGGTTTCAAGCTTGACGTTAATCGTTCCGTTTATCCGATGGCTGGTAGAGCCGCTGTACATATAAACCAGTTCCACATAATCGTGACTATGGGTAGGAAAAGGAATAAAACGGGGCTGACGCATAATATTAATCAGCTGGCCCCGGTGAATCACCTGATCTCTCTTAAGAACCATAGCCCCTTGGGAAGAGGCCTCATAAGCTTCAAGAGCCGCCTTCCTTCCAGACAGAATTTCCTTCTCTGTTTCCGACTGTTTCAGCAGATAGTTTAAAAGATCTCTGTCCATAGGTCACCTCCTTCTCAGCCCTTCCTGGTATCTTTTTATTATAACATTATTAGACAAAATTTGCAAAAAAAGACGTTTTTTCTACAAAAAAGGTCATGTATATTTCTTGTAAAATGGCATATAATACATACGATCCAGCCAACCATACAATGTCATTATCAATCGAAAGGGTGTATACCATGAAGAAGTATCCAATTCACTTTAACAACATTGAAGAAGTAACTGACTTTGTACGGATAGTCAATCAGTTTGACTGCGATGTTGATATTCGTAAAGGCAGCGTCGTAATTGATGCCAAATCATTCTTAGGCGTTATGACCATCAGCGGCAGTTCTGATTTGGAACTGGTCATCCACGACAATGAACCAGCTGATCTCATCTCTTCTGTTAGTGAATATATCGCAACAAAAACAGCGTAAAATGAGAAGGGTGTCACATAGTCATCAGGTACAGATGATTTAAGTGACACCCTGTTTTTATTTTATTCCATTTTTCTGGGACAGCTACCCTAATCTCATCCTCTAAACGGCCACATCTTCTCTTGGATATTTCTTTCTTATCATATAGAAGCAAATTCCATGAGCCGCAGCTGTAATCAGCCAGGATACTGGATAAGAAATATACAACACTGTAAGGCTTCGGTCAATGGCAAATACAGTGAAAATCCACAGCACACGGAACGCGCAGGCTCCGGTCAAAG
This sequence comes from Candidatus Hungatella pullicola, assembly GCA_019114305.1. Classification (GTDB taxonomy): domain Bacteria; phylum Bacillota; class Clostridia; order Lachnospirales; family Lachnospiraceae; genus Hungatella_B; species Hungatella_B pullicola. Next base: position 21,077 of record DXFU01000055.1, read on the forward strand.
ACACGATCATAGGCATTACAGAATAGCCTAGCCCTCTTAAGCTTCCCACTAAAGTATCCATAATTCCACACAGAAAATAGGTGGTACATATAATGCTCATTCTTAAAAGACCATACTGAATTACCTCTGGATCTGAAGAATAAATATGAAGCAGAATGCTTCCTCCTGCATAAGCGCCCAATCCTAAAACCAGACCCACCACAGTAACAGTTCCCACACAAATCAGCAAAATTTTGTTAATACGGCTGTATTTTCCTCCGCCTACATTCTGGCTGGTAAAACTTAAATTTGTCTGGTACAAAGCATTCATGGCCGTATAAACAAACCCTTCAATATTAGAAGCAGCTGTATTGCCTGCCATAGCAATAGAGCCGAAGGAATTAACAGAAGACTGAATCAGTACATTAGATATAGAGAAAACCGCTCCCTGCATCCCCGCAGGAAGGCCAATTCTAAAAATCTGTATCATTTCATTTTTGTGGATTCTTAACAGTCTGAAATAAAGTTTCATGCCTCCGCGGCTCTTTTTCAGGCTCCAAAGAATCAGCCCAGCGGAAATACACTGAGATATTACAGTCGCCAATGCTACTCCGGCTACATCCATATGTAAAACAATAACAAAAAACAAATTCAGAACCACATTCACCATTCCTGCCAAAAGGAGGAAATACAATGGTCTTCTGGTATCTCCCACAGCTCTCAGTATGGCGCTTCCAAAATTATATACCATAACCACCGGCATACCGGCAAAATAAATCCTCATATAAAGTACAGCCTTATCCAACACATCATCAGGCGTGCCCATCAGTTCCAGCAAAACCCGCGCACTGGCCACGCCTACGACAATCAGAATGAGACCGCTGATTATACTTAAAGTAAGAGCCGTGTGTACCGCTCGGCTGATATCTCTCTGATTTCTGGCTCCATAAGCCTTCGCCACAACCACATTTGCTCCTACAGAAAGGCCAATAAAAATATTAATCAAAAGATTAATCAGGGCCGAGGTTGATCCAACCGCCGCCAAAGACTGACTTCCCGCAAATCTTCCAACTACAATAATGTCTGCCGCATTAAAAAGCAGCTGCAACACGCCTGACAGCATCAACGGCAGGGCAAATTTTAAAACTTTTCCAAAAATCGGCCCATTGCACATGTCAATTTCGTATGACTTGTTCATTTTTCTACCCTCCACTTTTGTACCCTTTCTCCTAAATATTTTAAGGAAACAACTCTGATTATCTCAAAAAAGCCCGGAAATACGGGCAAATCACGGGATAGGGCCACCGAATTTACTACCAAATTACTACTTTTGGAATGAGCCTCGACACGCTTACTACTTCCCGTGAAATGCCCCGTCCCAGACGGCACATCAGATTAAAATTGAATACGACACCGCAGAAGCGGCGTTCTCTGATCCCCCTGTGGGAGAAAAGGACGCCGCTTTTTTTGCGCCCAAATTCAGAAAGGAGGCGACGCCATGTATTTCACTTCCGGCAGCGACCGCGCCTTTGAAAGCCTCATGCAAGGCAAGCCCGGCTTCGATCACTACGACAGCGGCGACGCCGGAGCGCCGGAGGATTGCGGCGACTGCCGTTTTTACCGCCCCGACTGGAAATACCAGTTTTGCGTGTATGCAGAGTGCCCTTACCAGCCGGGCAAGCTCACCGCCCTTGACGCGGTTCTATTCCAAGTGAAAGGAGTTGACGACGAGATGGCAGTTTTTCGTGTGGAGAAAAACCGGGGCTACACGGTAATGAGTAACCACCACCTGAGAAACAAAGACCTGTCCCTGAAAGCCAAGGGCTTGCTTTCGCAAATGCTGTCCCTGCCGGAAAATTGGGACTATACCTTGAAAGGCTTGTCCCTTATCAACCGGGAAAGCATCGACGCCATACGGACGGCGGTGTGGGAACTGGAAAAGGCCGGGTATATCACCCGCCAGCAGAACCGGGACGGCGAGGGCAAGATGGCCGACATGGTTTATACCATCTACGAACAGCCGCGACTCCGGCCAGAGGCAGCGGAGAAAGAACAGCTGGGATTGGAAAACCCGGTGTTGGAAAATCCAACATCGGATAATCCAACGTCGGAAAACCTGGTATCGGGAAATCCAATGCAAATAAATAAAGATATATCAAGTAAAGAAAAATCAATTACTGATCCATCAAATACCCATTCCATTCCTATCCATTCCCCCACCCCCTGCGGAGGGCAAGGCGGCACAGCAACCGGAACGGAAGCGAAAGGAAATGACCCGCCAGACCCTTGCCAAGCTGGACACCATGACCGACGCTGACTTTGCGGCGTTGTTTTTATATAGCTTTAAAGGCTAAAATCATGTCACGAATATTTTGAAATCTTTTTGTTTTATCCGGGTTCAACCCCCTCTCAACAAAAGTTCGTAAATTCGGATTGGAAATTTTTTCTGTATTAGTTTTGCCTGTCATCACAAAATAAATAACTCTGGTAAGGGCATAAGTTTCGTGAACGATGCCATAAGTATCAAACCCCTCTACGACAAGTGCAGGATCGTTAAAATATCCCTTGAACTCCGTATTAACTGTTGTTAATGTACTATCCGGAATTTTTACAAGCCCAAAATCTGAAAGTTTAACCACAAGGGTATCGTCATATTCCTTTATTAAAATATTTTTAGGGCTTATATCACGATGCAGATGTCCTTTTGAATGAAGATAATCAAAAGCGCGTAATATTTGTTGAGCAATACCTTTTCGTTGTATAATTGTCAGTTTCGAGTTATGAGCAGTAACATATTCATCCAGTGTATAATCCATAT
>DXFU01000056.1 GCA_019114305.1 Candidatus Hungatella pullicola
GTAGAGCAGAGGACTGAAAATCCTCGTGTCGTTGGTTCGATTCCGACTTTGGGCATATGGGATACTAGCTCAGGTGGTAGAGCACTTGACTTTTAATCAAGTTGTCCGGGGTTCGAGTCCCCGGTGTCTCATTTTTTGTTTGTAAACCTTGAAACATTTTGTTTCAAGGTTTTTTGTTTATAAAATTTGTATTATAAAGAAAAGGGAATGTTCTATGGGACTTTCTATTATTCATCAAATTCTACAATAACATAATATCCTCTGGAGTTGTGCTTAATTTCTTTTACCACTCCATGATCTGATTTAATTCGGTCTCGTCCCGTGTAGCAGCCTGACATGGCCACGGCTGGATCTATGATGTAGCTGTAGCTGCTGGTTCCTTCACGTTCTATGATCTGAACATTGTCTCCCTCTTTTACAAGGCCGGGACGTTCCATTTTAAATTCAATTAATCGCATTTCTTCCATCTCCTTTTTTGAAAGTTGTTATAAATTATAATCCCAAATAAATTTCCTGTAAACCGGGATCTGCAAAACCGGGACAAAACGGTTAGACAAGAAAAACAGGGGTATGTTATGATAAAAGGGATTTCATGCAGTCGGGAGGAAAATATGGAGCTAACACCTGAACTTTTAAACAGATTAAAAGAATACAGTCAATCAGACTTTTATCCTTTTCATATGCCTGGGCATAAGAGGCAGATACAGGAGAAATTTTTGGGAGAATTTCCCAATCCATATTCGATTGATATTACGGAGATTGAAGGGTTTGATAACCTGCATCATCCGGAAGGAATTCTGAAAGAGTCTATGGATTGGGCGGCCAAACTTTATGGCTCAGACAGAACCTATTATCTTGTAAACGGCAGCACCAGCGGAATTTTAAGTGCCATTTGCGGGACTACGGAAAATGGGGGAAAGATCCTTATGAGCAGAAATTGTCATAAATCTGCATATCATGGGGTTTTCCTCAATAATTTAAAAATAAAATATGTTTATCCACAGATTCTGGATGAATTTGGCCTCCAGGGTGGATTAATGGCAGAAAAAATTCAAGATATGTTGAAAGAGGATCCGGATATTCAGGCTGTTTTTGTGGTCTCCCCCACTTACGATGGAATTGTATCGGATATTAAGAGAATGGGGGAAATTGTTCATCGGTACAGGATTCCATTGATTGTAGACGAAGCCCACGGGGCTCATTTTTCTTTTGGACGGGAAAGCGGATTTCCTGTCTCTGCTTTAGAGCTGGGGGCTGATGTGGTGATTCAGAGTCTTCACAAGACTCTTCCGGCATTTACTCAAACAGCAGTGATGCATGTGAAGAAAGGATATGTGGATTTAGATAAAATAGACCGCTATATTCATATTTATCAGACCAGCAGTCCTTCTTATCTTTTGATGGCAGGAATTGATAATTGCCTTTCCTGGATGAGCGGAGAGGGAAAGAAGAGAATGAAGAACTTCTCAGAAAACCTGAGCCAAATGAGAGAGAACCTGCAGAAAATGAAAGTGCTTAAGCTTTTGAAGGAAGAAGAGAAAGGAAAGGCAGGTATTTTTGATCTGGATAAATCAAAGATTATTGTTTCTTCTGCAGGAAGCTGTATGGATGGGATTTCACTGGGATCCCTGCTTAGAGAAAAATATCATTTGGAAATGGAGATGTGCGGACCTGATTATGTGACTGCCATTACAACGGTTGCGGACAGTCCAGAAGGATTATCTCGTCTGGAAAAGGCCCTGATGGAAATTGATGAAGGGCTTTGCAGGGAGGAAAGAGAAAGCGGTTTAGAAATGAGAAATGATATACAGAAAATAAACAGTTTTAAGGCACCTGTAATCTGTATGACCCTGTCTGATGCTTTCAATGCTGATAAAGAACAGGTAGGACTTTCTGACAGTGTTGGAAAAATATCCACGGAATTTATATACCTGTATCCGCCGGGAATTCCTCTGGTGGTCCCTGGAGAGAGAATGACAGAGGAAATGGTCCTTCTTGTGGAGGATTATAAAAAAAGGGGATTTCCAGTTCAGGGGCTGAAGGATCAGTTTTGCAAATCCATCTTTGTAGTAAAATGATATATATTTTTGTAAGAGGATCATCAACGATGGAAGCTGTGAGCAGGAGGATAAAAATAAATGGGTAAAATATTTTATGTTATGGGGAAAAGTGCTTCCGGAAAGGACACAGTTTATAAAAAAATTTTGGAAAGCAGAAAAAATTTAAAAACAGTGGTACTGTATACCACACGCCCTGCCAGAGATGGGGAACAGGAAGGGGTGGAGTATCATTTCACAAACCAGGAATCAATGGAAAAACTGGAAATACAAGGAAAATTAATAGAAAAAAGAACTTATGAGACTGTTTACGGACCATGGAGTTATTTTACTGTAGACGACGGACAGATAAATCTGTCTGACGGTAATTATTATCTTATGATCGGCACCTTGGAATCTTATGAAAAAATGAGAAACTATTTTGGTGAAGAAGGTTTGATTCCGATTTATATTGAGGTGGATGATGGTATTCGGCTGGAAAGAGCGGTTCAGAGAGAAAAAACACAGAAAAATCCAAAATACAGGGAGCTGTGCAGAAGATATTTGGCAGATGAAGAAGATTTTAAGGAGGGGAATCTGATTCGGTGCGGAATTTTAAAAAGATATGAAAACTATAATTTGGAAGCCTGCATGGAAGAAATACTAAAGGATATGGACAGTGAAATGATTGTTTATTGAACGGATGGAGATTGCTTATAAGGAGATAGGTATATGGTTAAGTTTCAATGGGAGAAGGCTGCTCCTTTGCAGAGGGGACATTTAAATTTGGGAGGAAAAAACAGAAAAGAAAATATTCAGGTGAACAGCCGGTACCTGGAAAAAAATGGACAGTGCTGGATTCCTGTGATGGGAGAAATTCATTATGTAAGACTGCCCAGAAATCGCTGGAGACAGGCCCTTTTAAAGATGAAAGCAGGTGGAATTACAACCGTATCCACCTATGTAATATGGATTTATCATGAGGAAGAGGAAGAAAAGTTTGATTTTACCGGAAATCGGGATTTGAGATATTTTCTCTCTCTTGTTAAAGAATGCGGTTTAAAAGCAGTACTGCGTCTGGGACCATGGGTACATGGGGAAGTAAAAAATGGAGGATTTCCTGATTGGCTGTTAGAAAAGGGCTGTGGCTTGAGATGTGATGATCCTAGGTATTTGAGTTATGTGGAACGTTTTTGGAAAGCAGCTTTGGAACAGGCAAAGGATTTTTTGTTTTATAAAGAAGGACCAGTATGGGCCGTTCAACTGGAAAATGAACTGACAGACAATGCCCCTCACATTTTTACACTGAAACGCCTGGCTAAGAAAATAGGCTTTGATGTGCCTGTTTATACTGTTACTGGCTGGAATGCGGCGTATGGGGCACAGATTCCTGAAAGAGAAGTGATCCCAGTTTTTGGAGGATATGCGGAAGCTCCCTGGGAAGGACATAACAGAAGACTTCAGCCCTCCAGCCATTATTTCTTTCTTCCAGATCGGAATGATTCTGGAATAGGGAATGATTTAAAGGAAGTAAAAATGGATGCCATAGAAAATACATATCATATGAAATATGATTGGTATCCCTTTGCTACCTGTGAACTTGGAGGGGGAATTCAGGTAACACATCACAGAAGGCCAGTTATGTGTGGAGATGATGTGGCGGCAGTTGCTTTGGTGGCTCTAGGGAGTGGAAATAACCTGCCGGGGTATTATATGTATCATGGTGGGCTGAATGGAATGGGTAAGCATACATCTTTTCAGGAATCTAAAAAAAGCGGGTATCCTAATGACCTTCCTGTAAGAGATTATGATTTTCAGGCACCATTAGGTGCCTATGGCCAGGTGAGGGAACAGTACGGAAAGCTGAGGCTATTTCATCTGTTTTTGAAATATTTTGGAGACAATTTTGGAGATATGGTACCTCAATTTCAGGAAACGCAGATTACTGACAGAAATGATACAAGAACATTGCGGTGCTGCGTGCGTGCAAATGGAGACAGCGGGTTTGTATTTGTAAATAATTATCAGAGATTAACAGATATGCCTATTCACAGAAAGGTTGAATTTTGTGTAAAAACTACCCATGGAGAAATGATATTTCCTCAAGGCGGGATGAACATTCAGCCAGGAGTGTATTTTTTTATCCCATATCATTTGAACATGAACGGAAGATATCTGAAGTATGCTACAGCTCAACTGATTGCCCAAAAGGAAGAAACTTGGTTTTTCCTTGCCATTGAAGGAAACTCAGCTAGATATATCTTTGAAGATGGGGAGAGTCTGGAGGGAGACATATCAGATGTTTGCCCTAAGGCGGTTATCTCCCGTTCTGGCCACAAAATCGTTACTCTTACCAGAAACCAGGCGGAACATTTTTTTGATATAGATGGATGGTTTTATATTGCAAAAGGACAGATGTATGGAGATAAAGGAACCATTTTCCTTTACAGAGAGGGGAATCCGGATGTTTCCTTTTGGAAATGGGAAGGAGACCGTTTTTTGGAGTATAGACAAAAAGAGGATAATATTTCTTTACACGTTTCCGTTTGTGAAAGCCATGATGAGACAAGTGAAGACTTGATTGGAGAAGAAGAACGAAAGTTATCGGGACTAGGAATGGTTAAGAGATGGAAGATTAAAATACAGGGGCAAAAAGAATTGATGGATCAGGCGGCAAGGGCAGATGAAATTTTTTTGGAAATCAGCTATACGGGAGATATAGCTCAGCTTTACGCAGACGGCCGTTTGGAAGCAGATGATTTTTATCGGGGTGTTCCATGGAAAGTTGGAATTCAATCTTTCCTCAAGGAAGGCAGGAAGCTGGAATTATGTATAACGGAAAAAACGGATGATCATGTTTATCTTGAGAGAGGAAAATCAAAGGGCTGTTCCCTGGAAAAAGTATCTTTGATTCCTGTATATAAAAAGATTTGGAAAGAAGCATAACCCATTTTTTTGCAAGTACATATTTCTTGTGGTGATTCTTGTTCTATGTTATAATAAACCTTACGTTTAAGGAAAGCAAAGCAGACTTTGCGGCAGACTAGGAGGTGCGCCATGCCCGGATTTAAAGACATAATCGGCCATGAGAGGATCAAAGAACATTTTCAGAAAGCAATAGAGACTAATCATGTATCTCATGCGTATATACTCACAGGAGAAGCCGGCATGGGGCGGAAGTCACTGGCAAATGCCTTTGCTATGACCCTTCTCTGTGAAAAAGGGAAGAAGGAACCCTGTATGGAGTGTCACGCCTGCAAACAGGTAATGGGGGGCAGTCATCCGGATCTGATCTATGTGACCCACCAAAAGCCTAACAGCATAGGTGTAGATGATATCCGGGAGCAGATTCAGGATACCATTATGATTCGTCCATACAGCAGCTACTATAAAATCTATATTGTGGATGAGGCGGAGAAGATGACAGCTCAGGCCCAGAATGCTCTGTTGAAAACCATTGAAGAGCCTCCATCCTATGCGGTTATTATGCTGCTGACTACCAATCAGGAAGCATTTCTTCCTACCATACTTTCAAGATGTGTTCAGCTTAAGTTAAAGCCTCTGAGAGATTCCGTGGTAAAAACATATCTTATGGAGTCTTTTGGAATAGAGGAGAGCAAAGCGGATATTTATGCTGCTTTCGCCAGGGGAAACCTTGGAAAAGCCATTCATTTGGCCTCTTCTCAGGAATTTCAGCTTATGTACACAGAGCTGATTCATATGCTGATTCATTTGAGAGATATGGATATTACAGAGCTGCTGAATGATATAAAAAGACTGAAAGATGAAAATTTGGATATGACGGACTGTCTGGATTTTATGCAGATCTGGTATCGTGATGTGCTGATGTATAAAGTGACTCAGGATATGAATCTTTTAGTATTTAAAGATGAGTATAAGGCAATTAAGGATATGAGCAGTGAAAGTTCCTATGAAGGTCTGGAGAAAATTCAGAAGGCAATTGACAAGGCAAAGATTCGTCTGGATGCCAATGTGAATATGGAGCTGGCTATGGAACTGATGCTGCTGGTTATGAAGGAGAACTGACATGATGAATGTAATTGGCGTCAGGTTCCGCAATGCAGGAAAAATTTATTATTTTGATCCCGCAGGCATGGATATAAAGGCCGGGGATCATGTGATTGTGGAGACTGCAAGAGGAATCGAGTATGGATATGTTGTATTGGGAACCAGAGAGGTGGACGAGTCAAAGGTAGTGCAGCCTTTGAAGACAGTGATCCGTATGGCTACCAAAGAAGATGAAGCCATAGAGAAAAGAAACCATGAGAAGGAAAAGGAGGCCTTCCGTATCTGTAAGGAGAAGATCAAAAAGCATGGTCTTCAGATGAAGCTTATTGACGCGGAATATACCTTTGACAATAATAAGGTGCTGTTTTATTTTACTGCGGACGGAAGAATTGATTTCCGTGAACTGGTTAAAGATCTGGCCTCTGTATTTAAGACAAGGATTGAGCTGCGTCAGGTTGGCGTAAGAGATGAAACGAAGATTGTAGGCGGCATTGGAATTTGCGGAAGAGCTCTTTGCTGTCACTCTTATTTATCTGAATTTGTTCCTGTTTCCATTAAAATGGCTAAAGAACAGAATCTTTCTTTAAATCCAACAAAAATATCCGGCGTATGCGGAAGGCTGATGTGCTGTCTGAAAAACGAGGAAGAGACTTATGAGGAGCTGAACAGCAAGCTGCCTAATGTAGGGGATTATGTTACTACAGACGACGGACTGAAAGGCGAGGTTCATTCTGTCAGCGTTTTAAGACAGCTGGTAAAGGTAGTGGTAACAATAAAGGATGAAAAGGAAATCCGGGAGTACAGGGCAGATCAGCTGAAATTTAAGCCGAGAAAACGCAAGGAAAAAAATCAGGTTGCGGATGCGGAGCTGAAGGCACTGGAGGCCTTAGAGAAAAAGGAAGGAAAATCCAAATTAAATGATGACAAGTAATCTGAGGGACAATGAGAGAATTGATGATCTTCAGAGAAACGGCTATAAAATTATTCAAAAGACCAATGGGTTTTGTTTTGGTATGGATGCAGTGCTTCTGTCAGGCTTCGCTCAGGTAAAACAGGGAGAGAAAGCCATAGATCTGGGAACCGGTACGGGAATTATCCCTATTCTTTTGGAAGCCAAATACAAGGGAGAACATTATACAGGACTGGAGATTCAAAATGAGATGGCTGATATGGCTTTAAGAAGTGTGGCTCTTAACCGTCTGGAAGATAAAATTTCCATTGTCTGCGGAGATATTAAGGAGGCAAGTTCACTTTTTGGAAATGCTGTTTTTGATGTGGTTACCTCCAATCCTCCCTATATGAACGATTCTCATGGATTGAAGAATCCCCATGTTCCAAAGGCAATAGCCAGACATGAAGTATTGTGTACGTTGGATGACGTGTGCAGGGAGGCAGCCAGGCTGTTAAAGCCGGGAGGAAGATTTTATATGGTTCACAGACCTCATAGACTCATTGAAATTATCACCACTCTCACCAAATATAAACTGGAACCGAAACGGATGAAAATGGTTCATCCCTTTGTGGACAGAGATGCCAATATGGTTTTGATTGAGGCAGTTCGGGGAGGGCGTTCTATGATTAAGGTGGAAGCGCCCGTAATTGTATATCGGGAGCCGGGAGTTTATACAGATGAGATATACAGCATTTACGGCTATTAAATATTCTAGGAAAAAGAGCCTGTTCCTGTCTGGCATTGACCGGGCGGGCAAGGCTCTTTTGCTATTATAAAAAGGGAGAAAGACATGGAAGAAATAAAACCAGGAAAATTATATTTGTGCGCCACACCCATAGGAAACCTGGATGATATTACCATAAGGGTGTTAAATACCTTAAAACAGGTAGACGTCATTGCTGCTGAAGATACAAGGCACAGCATAAAGCTTCTGAATCATTTTGGTATTAAAACCCCCATGACCAGTTACCATGAGTACAATAAGGTAGATAAGGCCAAATATCTGGTGGAGCAGATGAAGGAAGGAAAATCCATTGCTCTGATTACAGACGCGGGAACTCCGGGAATTTCAGATCCGGGGGAAGAGCTGGTGAGACAGTGCTGTGAGGCGGGAATTGAGCTTACTTCCCTGCCAGGACCGGCTGCCTGTATTACGGCACTGACAATATCAGGACTTCCAACCAGAAGATTTTGTTTCGAGGCATTTCTTCCTTCAGAAAAAAAAGAAAGGCAGATGATTCTGGAAGAGCTGAAGGAAGAAACAAGGACTATAATTCTTTATGAAGCCCCTCACCGTCTGGTGAGAACCTTAAAGGAATTGTACGAAACATTAGGAGACAGAAAAGTTTCTGTGTGCAGAGAGCTTACCAAGCGGTATGAGACCGCTTTGCGGACAACTCTTAAGGAGGCGCTGGGATTTTATGAGGAGGAGGAACCAAAGGGAGAGTGTGTCATTGTTCTGGAGGGAAAATCCTTTGAACAAGTTCAGAGAGAAAAGGAAAAATCCTTTGAGGAGATGACCATAGAGGAGCATATGGCCATGTATGAAGGCCAGGGGATGAGCCGGAAGGAAGCCATGCGTATGGTGGCCAAAGACAGGGGCGTAAGTAAGAGAGATATTTATCAATATTTGCTGTAGAGAGGAGAAAAATATGGAAGCAAGGGACTGTTCCAGTATATTTAGACACTGCCTTTCTGTAAAGAAAGAAGGAGATTCTTATTTTCCTGTGAGATTTTCCAGGGAGCTGTTAAAATTTTATGAAGGGTTGGATGAGGGAAAAGCGGTAAGAGCTCATTCCTGTGCCGGGATTACTATGGAGTTTATGACAGATGCAGAGGAAATTTCTTTTGAATACAGAAGTATTGCCTTTTGCCGTCCCATGGTGGTCTTTGATTTCTTTGAAAATGATGTTCTTATGGGTACGGTGAGGGAGCCGGATAATAGTGAGAAAGGAAAAGTTACTTACATACGTCAGATAAAAGGGAGAGGAAAGGTAACGGTTTATCTGCCTTACTGTGTACATATGACATTTCAGAATTTGGAATTGGGACAGTGGGAAGTGTGTGGACAGCAGGAGAAAAAAATCCTGTTTTTAGGCGATTCTATTACCCAGGGAATGACGGTGATTCATCCATCTCAGTCCTTTGCCAATTTGACCGCAAGGCTTCTTGGAATGGACTGGATCAATCAGGGAGTGGGAGGATATATTTTCCATAAGGATTCTCTCACTGATGTAGAGAAAATTCAGGCAGATCTTATTTTTGTGGCATATGGAACCAATGATTATTTTCAGGTGTCAGAGGGAAATATGACATTGGAGACCTTTTTTCAGAATATGACCGGGTATCTCAGCACTTTAAAGGAAAAGGCGGGAAAGACAGAGATTGCGGTCATCAGTCCTCTGTGGAGAGAAGACTGCGTATCCATAGAAGATAAAAAACTGTTTGATCAGATTTCTCAGTGGATTCTTGAGTCCTGCCATAAGCTTGGATTAAAGTGTATGGATGGAAGAACTCTGGTAGGACATGAAGGAGAACTTCTGGCTGACGGGCTTCATCCCAATGATATGGGAGCAAATATGATGGCCCTTAATATGGGAGCAAACCTAAGAAAATGGGGATTATAACAAAGAAAATATCCTGAGTTATAAGGGCTTTTTTTCGACAAAAATATATTTTTTGCACCTATTGACAAACTGATTATCATTGGATAGAATTAGTTTGATTATCAAAATAATTGCACAGTGCAAAGGTCATAGGAGACGGTTATGACAACTAGAATTATAGGAACAGGTTCGGCGGTACCGAATCAGATCGTAACCAATGATGATCTGTCTAAGATTGTTGAAACCAGCGATGAGTGGATACGAACCAGGACAGGCATTAGGGAAAGACGGATTGCTTCGGCTCAGTCAGGTACAACAGCCCTGGCCATTGAGGCAGCCAGAAAGGCGTTGGAGAATGCCCATGTAGCGCCTGAGGAGCTGGATATTATTATTCTGGGCACTTCCTCTGCAGACTGCTGTTTTCCCAGCGGCGCCTGCGAGGTTCAGGGAGCCATTGGCGCAGTCAATGCTGTGGCGTTTGATTTAAGCGCAGCCTGTTCAGGATTTGTGTTTGCTCTCAATACAGTACATAGTTTTATAAAGGCAGGTATCTACAAAACAGGTCTTGTGATTGGAGCTGATACCTTAAGCAAACTGATTGATTGGACAGACAGAAGCACCTGTGTCCTGTTCGGAGATGCCGCCGGAGCTGCGGTTGTGAGAGCGGAGGAGCAGGGAATTATCCATTTGGAAATGGGTGCGGATGGAAGCCGGGGAAACGTACTGGAGTGCGGCGGAAGAACCACAGGAAATTTCCTTACAGGACAGAAGCCGGAGTTAGGTTATATGTCTATGGAGGGACAGGAAGTTTTTAAGTTTGCTGTAAAGACAGTTCCGGAAACCATTAACAGGCTGCTTGAGGAGAGTCAGACATCGAAAGACGATATAAAATATTTTATACTTCATCAGGCCAATTACCGCATTTGTGAGTCTATATCCAAGAGAATGAAAATTTCTATGGACAGGATCCCAACGAATTTGGAGAACTATGGAAACACTTCGGGAGCGTCCATTCCCCTTCTGTTAGATGAAATGAACCGCGCCGGAATGTTAAGCCGGGGAGATAAGCTGGTTATGGCCGGATTTGGCGGTGGATTAACATGGGGCGCCACATTGATTGAATGGTAAAAGTATGGTAAAATAATGACGACTAATACTTTGTAGTCAAAGTAATAGGATAAAAAGAAAAAGTGAAATGAAGGAGAATGAAACCATGTTTGAGAAAATGAAAGAGATTATTGCAGAACAGTTAAGCGTAGATGCAGACAGCATCACACCAGAGTCTTCCTTTAAAGAGGATTTAGGAGCAGATTCCCTGGACTTATTTGAGTTAGTTATGGCTTTAGAGGACGAGTATTCTGTAGAAATTCCATCTGAGGATTTAGAGCAGATGACAACCGTTCAGAATGTTATGGATTATTTAAAAGCAAAGGGCGTTGAAGCATAATGAAAACCAGAATCACGGAACTTTTAGGAATTGAACACCCGATTATCCAGGGCGGTATGGCCTGGGTGGCAGAACACCATCTGGCGGCAGCTGTGTCTGCAGCCGGGGGCCTGGGACTGATTGGCGGAGCCAATGCGCCTGGAGAGGTAGTTCGGGAGGAAATCCGGAAGGCGAAAGAGCTGACAGACAAGCCTATCGGCGTTAATGTCATGCTTTTAAGCCCCCACGCAGATGATGTGGCAAAGGTTGTAGTGGAGGAAGGCATCAAGGTAGTGACCACCGGCGCAGGCAATCCGGAAAAATATATGGAGATGTGGAAAGCTGCTGGAATTAAAGTAATTCCTGTAGTGGCCAGCGTGGCTCTTGCCAAGAGAATGGAGCGCTATGGCGCTGATGCCGTGGTAGCGGAAGGCTGTGAATCCGGCGGCCATATTGGGGAGCAGACAACTATGACACTGGTTCCTCAGGTAGTGGATGCGGTTTCTATTCCTGTAATTGCTGCAGGAGGTATCGGAGACGGCAGAGGCATTGCTGCAGCTTTCATGCTGGGAGCTGAGGCAGTTCAGATTGGAACACGTTTTGTGGTATCCAAGGAATCCATTGTCCATGAAAATTATAAGCAGAGAATTATTAAAGCAAAGGATATTGACTCCGCTGTAACAGGCAGAAGTCATGGCCATCCGGTGAGATGTTTAAGAAACCAGATGACCAGAGAGTATGTAAAGCTGGAGCAGGAAGGAAAGAGCTTTGAGGAGCTGGAGTACTTAACTCTGGGTACATTAAGAAGGGCTGTACAGGAAGGCGATGTAACCAACGGAACTGTTATGGCCGGACAGATTGCGGGTATGATCAATAAAGAGCAGACCTGTAAGGAAATGATCGACGAGATGATGGAACAAGCTGAAAAGCTTTTAAAAAGATAAGAAAACGCCGTCAAAAAGGAGTTTAGAAAATGAGTAAAATTGCATTTATTTTCCCGGGGCAGGGTGCGCAGTATTGCGGAATGGGCCAGGATTTTTATGAGAAGACAACCATCGGAAGGGAAATTTATGATATGGCTTCGGACATTCTGGGATTTTCCGTACCGGAGCTTTGTTTTGAAAAGAATGACAGGCTGGATATTACAGAATATACGCAGGCTGCCATGGTCACTACAAGTATTGCTATGATGCGTGTCCTGGAGGCCGAAAAAGGTCTGAAACCTGATGTGGCTGCAGGATTAAGCCTGGGAGAGTATTGTGCATTGGCAGCAGCCGGCGTAATGAGTGACGGCGATGCCATCAGGACGGTGAGACAGAGAGGAATTCTGATGCAGGAGGCTGTGCCGGTAGGAATCGGAGCCATGGCAGCTATTCTTGCATTGGATGCCTCTAAGATTGAAGAGGTAATAGGCGCCATAGACGGCGTTCAGATTGCAAACTATAACTGTCCCGGACAGATTGTTATTTCCGGGCGAAAGGAAGCTGTGGAAGAGGCTAACGCAAAGCTTCTGGAAGCAGGCGCCAAGAGAGCGATTATGCTTAATGTAAGCGGACCATTCCATTCCTCCATGCTTACGGAAGCTGGAGAAAAGCTGGGACAGGTTCTGGATCAGGTGGAGATTCACACTCCGGTTATTCCTTATGTGGCTAACGTAACAGCTGCTTATGTAACTGACGCTGCAGATGTGAAGTCTCTTCTGACAAAGCAGGTGTCTTCTTCCGTGCGCTGGCAGCAGAGCGTAGAGACTATGCTGGCAGACGGGGTAGATACCTTTGTAGAGATCGGACCTGGAAAGACCCTGGCCGGTTTTATGAAGAAGATTAAAAGAGACGCTAATGTCCTGAATATAGAAAAACTGGAAGATTTAGATAAAATTAGATAATAAAGGAGTCGAGTCCCAAATGTTAAATGGTAAGGTAGCAGTTGTAACCGGAGCCAGCAGAGGTATCGGCAAGGCGATTGCCGTAAAGCTGGCAAAAGAAGGAGCAACCGTGATTGTTAATTACAACGGTTCCGCTGCAAGAGCTGAGGAGGTTGTAAACCAGATTCTGGCAGAGGGCGGACAGGCTGAGGCAGTGCAGTGCAATGTTTCAGAGTTTGATGAGGCTGCACAGCTGATGGATGGAGTGATTAAGAAATACGGCAGGGTAGATATTCTGGTGAACAATGCCGGTATTACAAGAGATAATCTTCTGATGAAGATGTCAGAGGAGGATTTTGACGCTGTTATTAATACAAATCTGAAAGGGGTATTTAACTGCATGAAGCATGTATCCCGTCAGATGATTAAGCAGAAGAGCGGAAGAATTATTAATATTTCTTCTGTATCCGGAATTCTGGGCAATGCAGGACAGATCAATTACTGTGCTGCTAAGGCCGGTGTTATTGGTATGACGAAATCCTTTGCAAGAGAAGTAGCCAGCAGGGGAATTACGGTTAATGCGGTGGCTCCCGGATTTATTCAGACAGAGATGACAGAGGTCCTTTCTGACGCGGTAAAGGCAGCTGCCACAGAGCAGATTCCTATGAAACATTTTGGAACCACTGAAAATATTGCTGATGCCGTTGCGTTTTTGGCATCAGACGCCGCTTCCTATATCACCGGACAGGTGCTGAGTGTAGACGGCGGCATGGCAATGTAAGGAGAATGGTATGAAGACAAGAGTAGTAGTAACAGGTATGGGAGCAATTACACCCATTGGAAATGATGTGGAAAGCTTTTGGAATGGGTTAAAGGAAAAGAAGGTGGGAATCGGACCTATTACCCAGTTTGATACAACTGATTATAAAGTAAAGATTGCGGCTGAAGTAAAGGATTTTGATCCAAAGGCTTATATGGACCCAAAGGCAGCAAAGCGTATGGAACGATTTTCTCAGTTTGCTGTGGCTGCAGCGAAGGAAGCTTTGGAAGACGCAGGGATTGATATGGAGAAGGAAGATCCTTTCCGTGTGGGCGTGAGTGTAGGTTCTGGAATCGGAAGTCTTCAGTCCATGGAGAGAGAATACAAGAAGCTGCTGGACAAGGGACCATCCAGAGTAAATCCTCTGCTGGTACCTATGATGATCTGCAATATGGCTGCTGGAAATGTAGCTATTCAGTTTGGATTAAAAGGCAAGTGTATTAACGTGGTAACGGCCTGCGCTACGGGAACTCATTCTATTGGCGAGGCGTTCCGTTCCATCCAGTGCGGAGAGGCTGAGGTTATGGTAGCAGGAGGTACAGAAGCCAGCATTGCGCCTATTGGAGTTGCAGGATTTACCGCTTTGACTGCTCTTACAACTGCTGAAGATCCAATGAGAGCCTCTATTCCTTTTGATAAGGACAGAAGCGGATTCGTTATGGGTGAAGGAGCCGGCGTAGTTGTATTAGAGTCTCTGGAGCATGCTCTTGCCAGAAACGCTAAGATTTACGCTGAGGTAGTTGGATATGGAGCTACCTGCGACGCTTATCATATTACTTCACCGGCTGAGGATGGAAGCGGTGCGGCAAAGGCTATGGAATACGCCATGGCAGATGGCGGAGTCAAGCCTGAGGATATTGATTATATCAATGCTCATGGAACAAGTACCCATCACAACGACCTGTTTGAGACCAAGGCCATTAAGCTGGCTTTCGGTGACCATGCAAAGAATGTTCATATTAATTCAACAAAGTCTATGATAGGGCATCTTTTGGGAGCTGCCGGCGGCGTGGAATTTATTACTTGTGTCAAGTCCATTGAGAATGGATTCATCCATGCTACTGCAGGTCTGGAGGAAGAAGGAGAAGGATGCGACCTGGATTATACCAAGGGAGAAGGCATTTCCTGTGATGTAAATTATGCCATCAGCAATTCTCTTGGATTTGGCGGTCATAATGCCAGCTTGTTAGTTAAGAAATTTCAGCAGTAGGAGGCTTTGAATATGGAGATTAATGAGATTATCCAGCTGATGGAGGCTGTATCCAAAAATGGACTGACCAGCTTCAAGATGGAGGAAGGCAATTTAAAGCTGTCTATTAAGAAAGAAAAAGAAGTTCAGCAGATTGTAGCTGTGTCTGGAGGAGAGTCTGTTCCTCAGGTAATCACAGCTGCAGGTACAGCAGCCGCAGTTGCCGGTCCTGCCGTCCAGGCGGAGGAAACCTCTTCTTCTATGGAAGAATCCATTGGATCTGACAAAGTAGTTACCTCTCCTCTTGTAGGAACCTTCTACAGTTCAGCCTCTCCCGATGCAAAGCCTTATGTCCAGGTGGGAGATACGGTAAAGAAGGGTCAGGTTCTGGGAATTATAGAAGCTATGAAGCTGATGAATGAGATTGAAAGCGATTTTGACGGCGTGGTTGAGGCAGTTCTTGTAAACAATGAAGAAGTTGTAGAGTACGGTCAGCCCCTGTTTCGTATTCGCTAAGAGATAGAAAGTAAGATAACAGAAACAACTGAATAAGCTGAAGAGAGGTTCCAGAACTGGACCTCTTTTTCGTATAGCGGGCCTGCAGTACAGTTTTGAAGGGAGAAATAGGCTGTCCCTGATAAAAGTTTGGCAGGCAAGAAGTGTGATAAGGAGAAGTATTTATGTTAGGAATCAAGGAAATCCAAGAAATTATCCCTCACAGACATCCTTTTCTCTTAATTGATTATGTAGAAGAAATGGTGCCGGGTGAGAGAGCTACAGGCTACAAATGTGTTACCTATGATGAGTCTTTTTTCCGAGGACATTTCCCCCAGGAACCGGTTATGCCAGGCGTACTGATTATTGAGGCTCTGGCTCAGGTGGGAGCTGTGGCTATCCTGAGCATGGAGGAAAATAAGGGAAAGACTGCTTATTTCGGCGGAATTGACAAAGCAAAATTTAAGAAAAAAGTGGTTCCGGGTGATAAGCTGAAGCTGGAATGTGAGATTATTAAGAGAAAGGGCCCTGTGGGAATTGGTAAGGCGGTTGCCACAGTGGACGGTAAGATTGCAGCCAGCGCTGAATTGACTTTTATGATTGGATAGGGGAATGGCGTATGTTTGATAAAATATTGATTGCCAACCGGGGAGAAATCGCAGTTCGAATTATCAGAGCCTGCAGAGAGATGGGGATAAAAACAGTAGCCGTTTATTCTGAGGCTGACAGAGACAGTCTGCATACGCTGCTGGCTGATGAAGCCATTTGTATCGGGCCGGCGCCTTCTACACAGAGTTATCTGAATATGGAAAGAATTCTCACTGCCACAGTGGCCATGAAGGCAGATGCCATTCATCCGGGATTTGGATTTTTATCAGAGAATGCCAGATTTGCTGAGCTTTGCGAGAAGTGCAACATTGCTTTTATTGGCCCTTCCGCGGAGATTATCAATAAAATGGGCAATAAATCTGAAGCAAGGAAGACTATGATGGAGGCAGGAGTTCCTGTAGTCCCAGGAGGAAAGGAAGCAGTGCATCAGGTGGAAGAAGCCCGAGCTATGGCGGAAAAGATTGGATTTCCGGTTATGATTAAGGCTTCTTCCGGCGGCGGCGGAAAGGGAATGAGAATTTCCAGAAATCTGGAAGATTTTGACGCTAACTTCCAGAGCGCCCAGATGGAGTCTGTGAAAGGCTTTTCCGATGATACCATGTATATTGAAAAATATATTGAAAAGCCTAGACATATAGAATTTCAGATTATGGCAGATAAGTTTGGCAATGTGGTTCATCTGGGAGAGAGAGACTGTTCGATTCAGAGACGTCATCAGAAGGTACTGGAAGAGTCCCCGTCTGCAGCTATCTCTGATGAGCTTCGTCATCAGATGGGACAGGTTGCTGTAAAGGCAGCCAAGGCTGTGGGATATGAAAATGCGGGAACCATAGAATTTCTTCTGGACAGCCACAAAAATTTCTATTTTATGGAGATGAATACAAGAATTCAGGTAGAGCATCCCGTAACAGAGATGGTTACCGGTCTGGACTTAATTAAGGAGCAGATCCGCGTAGCGGCAGGGGAGCCTCTCAGCGTAAAACAGGAAGAGATTGAGATTCGGGGTCATGCGATTGAGTGCAGAATTAATGCGGAAAATCCGGAAAAAAACTTTATGCCATGCCCGGGAAGAATTATTAATATTCATGCGCCGGGAGGAAACGGGGTCAGAGTAGATACTCATATTTATAATGATTATCAGGTACCTGCCAATTATGATTCCATGCTGATGAAACTGATTGTTCACGGAAAAGACAGACAGGAAGCCATTGCCAAGATGAGAAGCGCGCTGGGAGAATTGATTATTGAGGGAATTGAGACAAATGTGGATTTCCAATTTGATATTCTCAGCCATGAATCCTATCAGAGCGGAGATATTGATACTGATTTTATTCCCAAGTATTTTCCAGACTATGTAAAGTAGAAGGAAAGAAGGAGTATTCATCATGTTGAAGAATATGTTTAAGAAGACGTACACCCTTATTGACAGTAAGTACAGGACTGTGGAAAAGGGGGATGAGCCTAATATTCCTGCGGGCCTTTGGAGAAAGTGCAATAAATGCGGACAGCCTATTTATGTGGAAGATGTAAGAGCTAACTATTACATCTGTCCCAAGTGCAAAGGATATTTCAGAGTTCACGCTTACCGGAGAATAGAGATTACCTGTGATCCGGGAAGCTTTGAAGAGTGGGATAAGGAGATGGAAGTAACCAATCCTTTAAATTTCCCCGGATATGAAAAGAAACTGGCTGCGGCCAGGGAGAAGACAAAGCTTTCTGAGGCTATTATTACAGGAAAATGTACTATTGAAGGGCATCCCGCTGTCATTGGTGTATGTGATGCCAGATTTATTATGAGCAGTATGGGCCATGTAGTTGGTGAGAAGATTGTCAGAGCGGTAGAAAGAGCTACAAAGGAAAAACTTCCGGTCATTATTTTCGCCTGTTCCGGCGGAGCAAGAATGCAGGAAGGAATTATCTCACTGATGCAGATGGCCAAGACTTCCGCTGCTTTAAAGAGGCACCATGAGGCAGGTCAGCTTTTCATCAGTGTTTTCACTGATCCTACTACAGGAGGTGTTACTGCCAGCTTTGCCATGCTTGGAGATATTATTCTGGCTGAACCAAATGCTCTCATTGGTTTTGCAGGTCCAAGAGTGATTGAGCAGACCATTGGTCAGAAGCTTCCGGACGGTTTCCAGAGGTCAGAATTTCTGTTAGAGCATGGATTTGTAGATAAAATTGTGAAAAGAGAAGAGATGAAAGAGACTCTTGCCTTGATTCTGAAGCTTCATGAGACAAAGAAAATGGATCTTGCGGACATAGGACAATGGGGAGAAGAGAAGGAGAAAAAGTCCAGAGGACGCAGAAACAGAAAAAGCGCCTGGGATACGGTGCTTTTATCCAGAAGTGCTGACAGGCCGGTCGCTACAGATTATATTCATGCAATTTTTGATGATTTTATTGAGTTTCACGGAGACCGGAATTTCAGAGACGACGGAGCTGTTGTAGGAGGAATTGTTTCCTTTTGCGGTATGCCTGTTACTGTAATTGGCCAGGAAAAAGGAAAAAATACCAAGGACAATATTAAGCGGAACTTTGGTATGCCGTCTCCGGAAGGATACAGGAAAGCCCTTCGTTTGATGAAGCAGGCGGAAACATTTGGACGCCCTGTGGTCTGTTTTGTTGATACTCCCGGAGCTTTCTGCGGAATTGAGGCAGAGGAGAGAGGTCAGGGAGAAGCAATAGCTAAGAATCTTTTTGAAATGTCAGATCTTAAGGTTCCTGTGCTTTCCATTGTAATTGGAGAGGGCGGAAGCGGAGGCGCTCTTGCTATGGCTGTGGCCAATCAGGTTTGGATGATGGAAAACGCTATCTATTCCATTCTTTCACCAGAAGGCTTTGCTTCTATTCTGTATAAGGACAGCAAGAAGGCCGACGATGCTGCAAGAGTAATGAAGATTACGGCAAAGGATCTGATGGATCTGGGAGTGATTGAGCGGATTATCCCGGAAGAAGAACCTGCCTGCGAGGAAAATCTTCCTGTAATCGCGGAAGAGATGAAAAAGGCAATGGTTGAGTTTTTCCGTACTTTTGATGGAATGACAGGAGAAGATCTTGCTTCTCAGCGATATGAACGATTTAGGAGAATGTAAATGGGAACTTTAAAACCACTGGTAATCGGTGATTTAACAGCTGAAAAACCGGTAATACAGGGAGGTATGGGAGTTGGAATCAGCCTTTCCTCTCTGGCCGGCGCAGTTGCGAAATCAGGGGGAATTGGAATTATTTCCACCGCTCAGATCGGATTCAGGGAACCGGATTTCCCCCAGCATCCGATTGAAGCGAATCTCAGAGCCATAGGAAAAGAGCTGGAAAAGGCAAGAAACATTGCTCCCAGCGGAATCATTGGATTTAATATTATGGTGGCTACCAAAAATTATGCCCAGTATGTAAAGGAAGCAGTGAAGGCGGGAGCAGATATTATTATTTCCGGCGCCGGACTTCCTGTAAGCCTCCCGGAGATTGTGGCAGAAGCAGCTCAGGAAGCGGGAATTAAGGTAAAAACTAAGATTGCCCCTATTGTGTCTTCTGTAAAATCAGCTATGGTTATCTGTAAGATGTGGGACAGAAAGTATCACCGGGTTCCGGATCTTGTGGTTGTGGAAGGCCCCCTGGCAGGAGGGCACCTGGGATTTTCAAGAGAAAGTCTTGAGCAGTTGGGAGTGGATACCGATGATGTGGACCACACCTATCATCAGAGCCAGTATGATGAGGAAATCAAAGGAATCATTCAGCTGGTAAGACAGTATGGAGAAAAATATGGAGTTAACATTCCTGTAGTTACAGCCGGGGGAATCTACAGCCATGAGGATGTGCTTCATCAGCTGGAGCTGGGAGCCGACGGCGTTCAGGTTGCTACCCGTTTTGTAACTACAGAGGAATGTGATGCGCCTGAGGAATTTAAGCAGGCATATCTTAATGCCGGCAAAGAAGATATTGTTATTACAAAAAGTCCTGTGGGAATGCCTGGAAGAGCCATTAAAAATTCTTTCCTGGAGACTGTGGGAAAGGTTCCTTTCCGTCTGGAGCACTGTTATCAGTGTCTGGAGCACTGTGATAAAAAGACAATCCCATACTGCATTACCAAGGCCCTTGTTAATTCTGCTGAGGGAAATTGCGACCAGGGATTGATTTTCTGCGGAAGCAATGCCTGGAAATCTCAAAGAATTGAAACTGTAGAAGAGGTTATGAGGGATTTGACAGGAGAGTAAAAAAGCAATCGGATAGGAAGAGCAGATCGCTTCGGCGGTCTGCTTTTGGTTTTCAAAATATCAGGAGGGGCTTTATGGATCGGGAGGAAAGTTTAAGGAGAAGCAGAAAGGAAAAGAGAAATAAAGACGCAGAGTATGCGGCTAATACAGGAAGGCGGTACGGAGTGGCAGCCATGGCTGTTATGTTTGCAGTTCTCAGCTTTTTTAATTTGTATTACGGGCTGATGAATGATGCTGTATTTGCCCTGTTTTTTACTTATTTGGGGATGGAATCTTATGGCCTTTACAAAGCCGGCGGACAGAAAATCAGGCTTGCAGGAGGGGCTGCGGGGTTTTTGGCAGGGGTATTTTATTGTATTTCTTACGTTGTCCGTGCAGTTTAATCCTGCGGCAAAGCGGGATTTGATGCTTTATATAGCCTTAGATAAAAAATATGAGGAAATAGTTCTTTTTGATTGATAAGAGACATAAGAAAGAGGCTGGTTCATAAATTGTAATAACAAAAAATAAGGAGTCCAGGTATGCTGAATTATCTTTGGGGATTTATGATGCTGGCAGGACTTTTTTGGGCGGCAGTCCACGGTAATTTAAACCAGGTAACAGAGGGGGCTTTACAGTCTGCAGGTGAGGCTGTGACTCTCTCTATTACTATGCTGGGAATTATGTCATTTTGGTGCGGAATGATGGAGGTGGGAAGAAGAGCAGGGCTGATTGAGCGCCTGTCTCAGGCGCTGAGGCCTGTTATGAAGTTTTTGTTTCCCCATATACCAAAAGGACATCAGGCTCTTTCGTATATTTCTACAAATATGATTGCCAATTTCCTTGGACTGGGATGGGCTGCAACTCCAGCCGGTCTGCGGGCTATGGAAGAACTGGAACAACTGGAGTGCGAAAGACGAAAAGCATCGGGGCTTTCCATAAAGCCAGTACCGGAGGGTACTGCCAGCAATGAGATGTGCACCTTTTTAATTCTCAATATATCCTCTCTCCAGCTGATTCCTGTGAATGTCATTGCCTATAGAAGCCAGTACGGAAGTGCAAATCCAACCGCTGTAGTAGGGCCAGCGATTGCCGCAACGGCTGTAAGTACGGCAGTGGCTGTAATCTATTGCAAATGGATGGAAAAGAACAGAAAAAAGACGCTGCAGAAACAGGATTAATTTATGAAATATGTAAAAATAAAGTAAAAATTATGTAAAATAATTTGTCGACATTCCCCAAAAACTATGATAACATGTACCTGAAACAGAACAATTCAGTACTTGTCAGTACTTGAAACCGAATGATAAAACAGATGGAAAGGAGGTTTTGGGGTGGACAGTATTTTACAACCAATAGAAAGTATTGATTGGGGAGAGCTGAATGAGTATTCTATTGTTCTTAGAATCCTGCTGTCTTTAGGAATCGGGGGAATCATAGGTCTGGAAAGGGGAATTAAAAATCAGCCGGCCGGCTTTCGAACTTATATGCTGGTATGTCTGGGAGCCAGCCTGGTTATGATGACGAATCAGTATGTATGTCAAAGCCTTGGAACTGGAGACCCTACCAGGCTGGGAGCCCAAGTAATCAGTGGAATTGGTTTTTTGGGAGCAGGAAGTATTTTAGTTACCAATGGAAACCGGATTCGTGGGCTGACAACAGCAGCAGGGCTGTGGACGGCAGCCTGTGTGGGATTGGCAATTGGAATTGGTTTTTATAAGGGAGCCATATCTGTGGGAGTTACCATATTTCTTATAATGACCATATTTCAGAAAATTGACCAGAGACTTCATGCCCATTCTAAATTTATCAGACTGTACATAAGCTTTTTGTCAGGAGACGCGGCAAATCGTTTTATGGATAAATGCGGGGAAATGAATCTTAAGATAATGGATATACAGATGTCAAAGACAAAAGGGAGCCGCAAGGGAACCGTAATTTTAGTATGCACTCTCAAAAGCGAGGATAAGTGCAGGCATGTGGAGCTTATTGGAAAACTGGCAGAGATAGAGGGATTAAGCCATATTGAGGAAATATAAGGCATAAAAAGGATTAAATTGCTTTTTTTTCAAGAATAGCTGTTATAATGATTGAATTAAATCGTCGGATAGTCTAAAATAGAATCAGTTAATTTCGAAAAATATCCATTTGAGGAGGTTTTTATGCAGCATTTTAATCCTTTATTGGCCAATACCAGTGATCAGAAATTTATTACCTTCGGTGAGATCATGCTTCGCCTTACCCCTCCAAATTATGAGAAGATTCGTATGACCTCTTCTTTTGAAGCCAGCTATGGCGGAAGCGAGGCAAATATTGCTTTGGCTTTGGCAAACCTTGGCGTGGACAGTACATTTTTTACAGTAGTTCCCAACAACAGCTTAGGAAAAAGCGCTATTCGTTTGCTTCGAAGCAATGATGTGCATTGTACTCCTGTGATTCTCACTACTCCGGAACAGACTCCAACCCACCGTCTTGGAAGCTATTATCTGGAGACAGGATACGGAATCCGTCCCAGCAAGGTTATTTACGACAGAAAGCACAGCGCGATTACAGAGTATGATTTTAACCAGGTAGATCTTCATGAACTGTTTGATGGTTTTACATGGCTGCATCTTAGCGGTATTACGCCGGCTTTGGCACCCAACTGTGCAGAGTTTACCATGAAGTGTCTTCAGGTTGCCAAGGAGATGGGACTTACTGTCAGCTTTGACGGAAATTTTCGAAGCAAGCTGTGGACCTGGGAGGAAGCCAGGGACTTCTGTACTCAGTGTCTGCCTTATGTAGATGTGCTTCTTGGCATTGAACCGTATCATTTGTGGAAAGATGAAGAAGATCACAGCAAGGGCGACTGGAAAGACGGCGTTCCGCTGCAGCCCAGCTATGAGCAGCAGGATGAGATTTTTATGAGATTTATTGAGAGATATCCTAATATTAAGTGCATTGCCCGTCATGTGCGCTATGCTCACAGCGGAAGTGAAAACAGCCTGAAGGCCTTTATGTGGTATGAGGATCATACTTTTGAGAGCAAGCTGTTTACCTTTAACATTCTAGATCGTGTAGGCGGAGGCGATGCTTTTGCCAGCGGACTTATTTATGCTATGATGCATAATTATAAGCCTATGGATATGATCAATTTTGCTGTGGCCAGCAGTGCAATTAAGCATACCATCCGTGGTGATGCTAATATTACTGATGATGTGTCCAGCATAAGGAATCTGATGAATATGAATTATGATATTAAGCGTTAATTAATAATCAAAAGCAGCAAAAGAGGCAGATGGGCTGCGGCTTGTCTGTCTCTTGTTTTGTCTTAGGGAAAGAAACGAAACAGAGCTGCAGGAGGGAGAAAATAGAATGAGCAGTAGTGAAAAAAAGCGTCTGGCTATTGTTGGATGCGGAAAACTGGGAAATATTGTAACAGAAGCCTGCTGTATGGGACTTCTGCCGGAGTATGAGCTGGTAGGCGTATTGGGAAGAAACAGAGACCATGCCCAGGCTTTGGCTGAAAAGGGAAACTGCAAGGTTTGTGAGAATTTGGAGGAGCTTATGGAATTAAAACCGGACTATGTGGCGGAAATGGCTTCTGTCCAGATGGTAAAGGATATGGCTGAGACTGTACTTGCAGGGGGAGCAAATTTGGTGGTTCTGTCCATTGGAGCCTTTGCCGACCAGGAATTTTATCAAAAGGTTCAGAAGACAGCCAGAGAGCACAAAAGGAGAGTGCATATTGCATCAGGAGCAATCGGAGGCTTTGACGTGCTGAGAACGGTGGCTCTTATGGGTCATTTGAATCAGGAGAAGGCTGCTTCAAAGGGAGAGGAGAGCAAACAGATCACAAATATGGTAACCAGGAAAGGACCTGCGTCTTTAAAGAATACCCCTGTATTTCGGGAAGAACTTATGGAATCCAAAGAGGATACAGAAGTTTTTGCCGGCAATACAAAAGAGGCCATTGCTCTTCTGCCTACTAAGGTTAATGTGTCGGTAGCAGCCTCTATTGCTTCAGCAGGCACAGAGAAGATGGATTTTCATATTATCAGCGTGCCCGGAATGATCGGGGATGATCATAAGATTACAGAAGAAATTGATGGTGTGACAGCTGTGGTGGATGTGTATTCAAGAACCAGTGATATTGCAGGTTGGAGCGTAGTGGCCCTTCTTCAGAATCTGGTGTCACCAATTATGTTTTAAAAATAAAAAAGAGAGGAAAAGTAAATGGAGCCTGTGTTTGAAAAACTGGTGGCTATTGAGCCTGTTAGTTTGATTCCCTCCGCCGAGGAGGAGCTGAAACAGTATGCCAAAAAGGTAGTGATGTATCCGGATATTCCGGCTGACGATGAAGAGATTGCCAGAAGAATTGGAGACGCAGACGGAGTGCTTGTCAGCTACACTTCCCAGATCAGCAGAGAGGTTATGGATCAGTGCCCTAATATCCGTTATATTGGTATGTGCTGCAGCCTGTATTCAGAAGCCAGCGCCAATGTGGATATAGCCAGCGCCAGAGAAAAGGGAATCCAGGTCCTGGGAATCCGGGATTATGGAGACCGGGGAGTGGTGGAATATGTGGTCTATCAGCTGGTGCGGATCCTTCACGGATTTGACTGCCCTATGTGGGAATCTGAGCCGTTGGAGCTGACCCGGCTTAAGGTGGGAATTGTAGGACTTGGTGTGTCTGGAACCATGATTGCTGACACTCTGCGGATGATGGGGGCAGACGTCTCTTATTACAGCCGAACCAGAAAGCCAAAGAAAGAGGCGGAAGGTATTGGATATCTTCCTCTCAATGATCTGCTGGAGAGAAGTCAGGTGGTAATCACCTGCTTGAACAAGAATGTTGTCCTTTTAAAAGAAGAGCAGTTTAAGAAGCTGGGAAACAGAAAAATTCTTATGAATACTTCTATTGGCACTGCCTCTGATAGGGATGAACTGAAAAAATGGCTTTCCTGCGCCGATAATTTGTTTTGCTGCGATACGGAAGGCGCATTGGGAGATCCGGAACTTCTTGGACGGAATAATGTAATTTGTATGGGAGTTTCTGTGGGAAGAACCAGACAGGCCTTTGAACTTCTCAGCAAAAAGGTTCTGGATAATATTAAAAACTTTCTGGGAAAAGAGGTTTAAGGGACAGGGCCTGTCTTGTTCCGATACTGGCTGGGTGACAGACCAAAGGTTTTCTTAAACAGCTTTCCAAAATAACTGGGCTGGTGAAAGCCGGTTCCCGCGCCAATATCCTGGATGCTGCGGCTGGTGATGCGCAGCAGCTTAGCGGCAATAGAAAGCCTGTACTCTGTAAGATACTCTACAGGAGATTTTTTCACAACTGTTTGGAAACAGCGGAAGCATTCACTTCGGCTTATATGAGCGGAAGAAGCAATCTGATCAATGGTAATATTTTCCGGGTAATGACTGTGTATAAAAGCTGTCATTACCCGGATTCTCTGTTCTTTCAGGGTTTCTTGCCGGGAGAATATATCCAGCTTTTCTATGTCCTGAAGGCGGAGATACAAGCACTGCCATAAATGGCACAGCTTTTCCAACAGTTTTAATTCCAATGCAGGATCTTCTGATGACAGCCTGGAAATCATTTTGATGGAAGACAGAATATCAACGTCTTCCTGTTTTTCTGAGAAAAGAAATAAACCGGGAAAGGCTGTTTTTAACACAGGATCCATATATTTCTGGAAAATAACCTTAGAAACAGAGAGTTTGAACAGTTCTGCCGGGAAGAGAAGATAGAACGCTCGGGTTCCAGGGGTTCTTTGGATAGCAGAATGGAGATATTTTGTATTAATAAAAACACCGTCTCCTGCCTGCAGGATTTCAGTTTTTTCATGTCCCGAGGAAAGGTGGATTCTGCATTCCATTTCTCCTTCTAAAACGTAGTCAAATTCTACTTCCTCGTGCCAGTGGCAGTTGATCTCTCCATTGATAAAATGATCAAAAATATCAACGCCGGCATGATAGGGGAATTTTTCTTTTTCATAGGAGATCTGTTCCAGAAGATTGTGATCTGTAACGACAGACAGTGCTTTTGACATATGGGGTTCATGCCTCCAAATCTTTAAAATGAGATAATTGTAATAGTTTTTGGTAGAATGATTGGTTTGTTTTTTGAAAAACTGACGCTATAATCATATCATGTGCCTGTGTGAAAATCAATGAACGTTCTCCCTGGAAGCAAAAGGATCGGTTGCGGCATCTGAATTTTGGCTGTCAGCGTCAGATGCGGATTGGGGGGATATTTGAGGAAAATCTAAAGGCATGAGAAAGGCAGGATTATGTATTCTTTATTGCTGGTTGTTATTTACCTTGCATTTATTAGCCTGGGACTTCCTGACTCCCTTCTGGGATCTGCGTGGCCGGTAATGCAGGGAGAATTAGAGGTTCCTATTTCTTTTGCGGGAATTGTAACGATGATTATAGCGGGAGGAACGGTTATTTCCAGTCTGTTTTCTGATGAACTGACCAGAAGATTCGGAGCTGGACGGGTTACAGCGGTCAGCGTTCTTATGACGGCGGCGGCTCTTATGGGATTTTCCAGGTCCCATTCTTTTGTACTGCTGTGTGCTTGGGCGGTTCCTTATGGATTGGGTGCCGGTGCTGTAGATGCCGCTTTGAATAACTATGTAGCGCTTCATTATGCATCCAGACATATGAGCTGGCTCCACTGTTTTTGGGGAGTGGGTGCTACCATCAGCCCTTATATTATGGGATTTTGTTTAAGCAGAGGATATGGATGGGCCAGCGGCTACCGTACGGTAGGGTTTCTTCAGATTGCCCTTGCCGCCATTCTTTTTATCAGTCTTCCTCTTTGGGGATGGAAAAATTCAGGAAAAAAGGGAGCGGAAGGTGAAGCCAGATCTATGGGAGTCAGACAAACTTTGAAGATAAAAGGAGTTCCCTTTATTCTTATTACGTTTTTCTCTTACTGTGCGCTGGAGCAGACCGCCATGCTTTGGTCCAGCAGCTATCTGGTTCAGTTTCGCGGATTTTCGGCAGATAGGGCTGCCCGTTTGGCTTCCCTGTGTTTTTTTGGAATTACCTTTGGACGGTTTTTAAGCGGATTTGTAGCGGATCAGCTGGGAGACAGGCGGCTGATTCGCATAGGAATTGCAACAGCTGGGGCAGGCTGTCTGTTGGTGGCTCTGCCCGTAACCGGAGCCGGAGCAGCGTTGGCGGGCCTGCTTCTTATTGGGTTTGGATGCGCGCCAATTTATCCGTCTATTATCCACGCTACGCCGTTTAATTTTGGAAAGGAGAATTCTCAGGCGGTGATAGGAATACAGATGGCAAGCGCTTATATGGGAAATATTTTTATGCCCCCTCTGTTTGGGTTGATTGCCTCCCGGATTCATATGGGATTATTTCCTGTTTATCTGTTTTTCTTTGCCGTTCTGATGTTTCTTATGTCAGAGAAGCTGAATAAAGTGGTAGGAAGAGCTGTTTGACGGGCTCTGAAGAAAAGGGTCATTGCGCTGGTTTGTGTCAGCGTAATGACCCTTTTTCGTAGAAACTCGTTTCATAAGTAACATTAAATTAAGTGAAATTTTCCAATAATAGGAAGAGGCTTCTCTTCTCCTCTCAGCGCAATCATTGCCCCCCAAATACAGAATACCAGAACGGCGCAGTTAAGAATGTCTCCTAAAAACCAGATTACGGGAATAAAGCTGATGAGTCCGGAAATTACATTTAAAAACAGAAGAATCAGTCCCTGGTTTACGTGAAAACGTACAAAGGGATCTTTTCTTGCAGCAAAAGCCGGTATGAGAATGAGAATACTTAAGTAAGCCAAGACTCCATAAAGTTTTTGATTTTTCATAAGCGCGTTGATCTCCTTTTTATAAATATGCTTCTATTTTACAAAACTTTAGTAAGAAGAGCAACCCCGTGACGCAGGGATAAGGCTTTTGGCTGCTGTTATAGCTTCGTCTTTCCGTATTTCCATAAATTTCCATATACTTTTGGGCCGCTACCATTTACTTTCATAAGTCCCTGTGATATGCTGACAATTAAATGCAATGGCAATCACAGAAAGGAATGGCGGAATGTTTAAAATCAGAAAGAAAAAAAGAGGCCGTTCATATTATTTGTTTCCTATGGCCTGGGTGGCCGTTTTGACTGGGGTCATTTTTATAGGAGTTTACAATAGTCCTTTAGGAAATGAGCCGGATCAGCAGATTAAGGCTGATGAACCTTCTCAGGCAGAACAGAAGGACAAAAAAGAAACAGGGTACGAGGATGAAGGGAAAAAGCGAATAACAGAAAACGGCACAGAGTACAAACTGGAGGAAAAAATAGACAATTGGCTGGAAACTATGACGTTAGAAGAAAAGACAGCTCAGTTGTTTGTGGTAACACCAGAGACCATTGGCGGTGAGGAAGCTGTGGATCAGGCAGGGGAAACGCTTTTGCAGGGATTAAGGGAGTATCCTGTGGGAGGCTTGGTGTATTTTTCCCAAAACCTTATTTCTCCGGAGCAGACAAGAGGGATGCTTAATAAAACCAGGGCTTATGGAAAACGGGCGGCAGGACTCCCCCTTTTTTTATGTGTGGATGAGGAGGGCGGCACTGTAGCCAGAATTGGGAATAACCCTGAGTTTTCTGTGGATAAAGTGGAAGATATGGAACAGATTGGTGGAAAACAGGACAGGAAAGCTGCTTATGAGGCGGGAAAAACCATTGGAAATTATCTTTCAGATCTGGGGTTTAATCTGGATTTTGCACCGGTTGCCGATGTTTTTACAAACCCGGATAATCAGGTGGTGAAAAAGCGATCCTTTGGTTCCGATCCTCAGCTGGTATCTGATATGGCGTATCAGGTTGAGAAGGGGCTTTCAGATTGCGGCATATTAGGAGTATACAAACATTTTCCAGGCCATGGGGCAACCTCAGGAGATACCCATGAGGGATATGCCTATACAGAGAAAGAATTGGAGGAAATGCTCCACACTGACCTGCTGCCCTTTTTCCAGGCATCGGAACAGAAGGTTCCATTGATTATGGCTGGCCATATAGGAGCTCCGAAAGTGACGGGAAATGATATGCCTTCCTCTCTGTCTTATACCATGATAACGGAAGTATTAAGAGAGAAGCTTGGGTATGACGGAATTGTAATAACAGATGCCCTGAACATGGGAGCAATACAGGAACAGTATGATTCTGCCCAGGCTTGTGTGATGGCAGTAAAAGCCGGGGCGGATATGCTTTTGATGCCGGCAGATTTTGAAGCCGGTTATAAAGGAATTTTGGAAGCAGTTGAAACAGGAACAATTACAGAAGACAGGCTGGATGAATCCGTGAGAAGAATATTAAGGATAAAATTAAATCTCACCGAAGACTGATAAAAAGACCATCTTGCGGAAAATTTTCCGCAAGATGGTCTTTTTATCAGTAAACCAGACAGATCCTCTTTTTATATGGAAGCCTGGTCCTTGTACTGTTTTAAAGCCTGAGCAAGCTGATCCGGACAGGAGGTAGGGCGGGGGCCGCAGTGGATTCCTTCCAGACGGCGGATAGCTTCGTCTACGTCCATACCTTCTACCAGTCTGGCCACACCCTGTGTGTTGCCGGAACAGCCTCCAACAAATTCAGCGTGGATAATTTTACCATTCTCTATGTCTAAATGGATTTCTCTTGAACAGACACCGTGTGTTTTGTAATTCATAAATCATTCCTCCATCTTAAAATTGACCCATTTGATACAAACATCAAAGTTCAGTACCGAATAATAAATTATAACGGCAGATAGGAAAAAAAGTCAATAGAAGAAAAAGGCATCATTTAGAAAAATTTAATAGAAAAAAGCCAGCAGTCAGAAAACAGCTGTGCAAAACAGAAAAAACCAGCTATAATATACGGCAGAGAAAAAATAATACATGACAGGAGGAAAATAATGTTAGGAATTATAGGAGCCATGGAGATTGAAGTGGCAGAGTTAAAAAAACAGATGAAAAATAGTAACGTGACAGCTGTTGCCGGAATGGATTTTTTCCAGGGAACTCTCAATGGGAAAGAAGTGGTTGTTGTACGCTCCGGTATCGGAAAGGTTAACGCTGCTGTCTGCACTCAGGTTCTGGCAGACCGTTTCCAGGTGTCAGCAATTATTAATACAGGAATTGCCGGTTCTCTGAAAAAGGAAATCAACATCGGCGATATCGTCCTTTCTACAGATACGGTTCAGCACGATATGGATGCCACCGGATTTGGATATCCTGTAGGACAGATTCCTCAGATGAAGGAATTTTCCTTTCAGGCGGATGAAAAGCTTCGAGCTTTGGCGGCAGAATGCTGCCTTAAGGTTAATCCGGATATTCAGGTTTTCCAGGGCAGGGTGGTTTCCGGAGATCAGTTTGTTTCTGACAAAGTTAAGAAAAACTGGCTGACAGAGACATTTCATGGCTTTTGTACAGAAATGGAAGGCGCGGCCATTGCTCAGGCCTCTTATCTGAACCATATTCCATTTCTTATTATCAGAGCGATTTCAGATAAGGCAGATGACAGCGCCACTATGGACTACAGTGAGTTTGAAGAAAAGGCAGCAAAGCACTCTGTAAATCTGATTTTGGCTATTGTACAGGAGTATTCATGTTAACTTGAGAATCGAATCCTGACGGGATTTGACGAACGATTCTAGGCTCTCTTATCTTCCCAAAGAAAGTTCCGGCGTCTATAATAGAACCATCAACCGGAATGGACCGGGAAGAAAGGGGAGCTATTATTATGCTGGATTTTTTACAGACAGGAAAAGCGCTTTATGTGTTGGCTGCTATGTGCGTTCTTGGCGTACTGAGCCGGTGGCTGACTCGTAACCTCTACAAAAGATTAATCAAGGAATCAGAGAACATGGCCTTGACCAAAAATAAAAATCTTCGGCTGCTGAAGCAAAAAACAGAAAGCACTTATCAGGTGAATCAGGGAATTCCCAGAGTAAAGCCTTATTTGGAGAAACAGATGTATGAGTTTAAGTGGGCGGGAATTTCCTTCCAGGGATGGAATATATTTGCCAATCAGATGACCTTGTGGTGTTTCCTTGCGGGAGGAGTGGCCTCCTTTGCATCCTATTGGTACAGAACAGATCCATATTATATTGTTCTTTATGGATCTATGGGAATTCTGACCGGCCTGTTTACCATATTGGTAGATCAGGGAGCCGGAATCTCCGAAAAGAGGCAGCAGCTGTTTGCCTCACTGGATAACTATTTGGAAAATACTCTGATTTATCATATGAATCAGGACAGGGAGGAAAGAGAGGCGATACCGGGGCCTGTACAGAGTGAAACCCGTGAAAATATAAGATCTTTGAGACAGCAGTTATCTGCTGAAAGAACTGGTTCAGACCGGAATGGAAGGGAACAAAGTCCGGCAGAGGCAGGAATGCAGAAAACCAGAGCGGAACGTATGAAAAGCCAGCTGAAGGCGGAGCTGAAAGGAAGAGCAGAGCAGCCGGAAGCCGTGGATGCCCAGCGGTCAGGCAAGGGTTCGGCAGAGGTAATATCCATTCCTAATGCCAGCAGTAAGGAAGTTCAGCAGCCCAGAAGCGATGTGGATTATTTGAAGCGCAGTCTGGAACAGATTGCGGCCAGCAGAGAGAGGGATCGAAGAGGAAAAAAGGAGGAGGATTGGCTGAAAGATTTAAACCCTGATGAGCTGAAGCTTATAGGGGAAATTCTGCAGGAATATCTGACATGAACATTTTATCGGCAGCAGAAAATTGTATCGCAATTGGGAGGGATTTATGGTATAATTTTTCTAAACAGGAACAGGAAATCCTGAAACAAAAGGAAAAAGGAGATTGAGGGCAATGGGAAATGTAGTATTTGATTATTCCAAGGCAGCAGATTTTATCTCAGCAGAAGAAATGGAGAATTTTAAGTCCACCGTTATGGGGGCGAAAGAAGTGCTTATGAGCAGATCTGGTGCCGGAAATGATTTCTTAGGCTGGATTGATCTTCCCGTGGATTATGACAAGGAAGAATTTGCGAGAATTAAAAAGGCAGCAGAGAAGATTCAGAATGATTCTGATGTGCTGCTGGTTATTGGTATCGGCGGCTCTTATCTGGGTGCCAGAGCTGCCATTGAATTTTTATCTCACAGTTTCTATAATGTATTGCCGAAGGGAAAAAGGAAAACTCCGGAGATCTATTTTGTGGGAAACAGCATCAGCAGCAAGTATATCAGCGATTTAAAGGATGTGCTGGAAGGAAAGGATTTCTCCGTTAATATCATATCCAAGTCCGGTACCACTACGGAGCCGGCGATTGCATTCCGTGTATTTAAGGAGATGCTGATTGAAAAGTATGGCCGGGAAGAGGCCAATAAGAGAATTTACGCCACAACAGACAAGGCAAGAGGAGCCTTAAAGAACCTGGCTAACGAAGAAGGCTATGAGTCTTTTATTGTTCCGGATGATGTGGGAGGCCGTTTCTCTGTTCTTACAGCTGTAGGTCTGCTTCCAATTGCTGTTTCCGGAGCAGATATTGATAAGCTGATGGAAGGCGCTGCAGCAGCCAGAAAGGAAGCTATTGAAGCTCCGTTTGAAGAGAATTCCTCTCTGTTATACGCGGCTGTCCGCAACATCCTTTTAAGAAAAGGAAAATCTGTGGAGATTGTAGCTAATTATGAACCAAGTCTTCACTATGTATCTGAGTGGTGGAAGCAGCTGTTTGGAGAGAGCGAAGGAAAGGACCAGAGAGGTATCTTCCCGGCAGCCGTAGATCTTACTACAGATCTTCACTCCATGGGTCAGTTCATCCAGGATGGTTCCCGCATTATGTTTGAGACAGTTCTCAATGTAGAGGAATCCCCAGCTGAGATTCTTCTTAACAAAGAAGATGTGGATACAGACGGAATGAATTACCTGGCAGGAAGAAGTGTTGATTTTGTAAATAAGAGCGCTATGAACGGAACCATTCTGGCTCATACAGACGGCAGCGTTCCAAACCTTATGGTGAAGATTCCTGCTCAGGATGAATACAGTCTTGGTCAGCTGTTCTACTTCTTTGAGTATGCCTGCGGTATCAGCGGTTACATATTAGGAGTGAATCCATTTAATCAGCCAGGCGTTGAGAGCTACAAGAAGAATATGTTCGCTCTTTTAGGAAAGCCAGGCTATGAGAAAGAAAGAGAAGAGCTTTTAAAGAGATTATAATTATATATAAAATCTCAGGACTGGATTGTTTATTCTTCAATCACTTGAATTTCCAGATAGTCAAAATCCAGAGATTCAATAAAATTATCTTGATTGAAACGGGTTTTGTCACGGCGCTTAAAGTCTTCTATATTGGAATCCAGCCAGATGGGCTGTTCTAAGTCAAATTGAAGGCAGATTTCTTCCAAAGACTGAAAAACCATAGAGGTTCTGGACATGGAATAATCAGAGATGCAGATAATCGTGTCTTTCACTGTTTTTGTGTTTTTAATGATTTTTCCCCACATTCGGAACATGGTAAAAACTCCTTTCCAGAAAATATAAAGGTATTGTACCACGGCAAAGAGGCAAAGTCACTGGCTTTTTCATTGGAAAAAGATCAGGGACTTTGCCTCTTTTTCTGCTTTGTTCTTCTGTTATCTTGCTATTTCGCAGCAGATAGAGTATTTTCCGGAACCAGTTTCTGCAGCCAGCCCCAGATTTTCCCTTTTAAAATCAAGACCATCTGCTTCTATTATACGTACAGCCTGTTCTAAGCGGATTACCGCCCTGGTATTGTGAGGAATTTGAATTTGTAAATTGAGGAAAGTTCCGTGATCCTCCCAGCGGCTTTTTATGGTTCCATATACGCTTTCGTAACTGCTCTCGGCAAAGGAAAGACCTCCTCCAATATGAGGACAGATTAAAATTTGTTTGTATCCCGGTCCTTCCTCATGGCATTGAATGCCCGCCACTGTCCGATACAGCCATTCTCCTACAGCTCCGTAGGCATAATGATTAAATGAATTCATATCTGCGCTCCACATAGAGCCGTCGGGCCTTTTTCCATC
This sequence comes from Candidatus Hungatella pullicola, assembly GCA_019114305.1. Lineage (GTDB taxonomy): Bacteria > Bacillota > Clostridia > Lachnospirales > Lachnospiraceae > Hungatella_B > Hungatella_B pullicola. The sequence continues at coordinate 34,197 of DXFU01000056.1, forward strand.
CCAGTGTTCCCAAATAGTTGTTGCGCCCATTTTAACCTGATAAAGCCAGGAAGGAAAATCTTCTTTTAAAATCAGTTGGTAGGCTTCTTTTGTGTGTCCGCTGAGAGTCAGGGCATGGCAGAAATAGGGAGTCCCCACAAAGCCGGTCACCAAATGTCCTTGATGCTGTTTCAGAAGACTGAGAAGATCAGAAATCACATTTTCCCGGCAGGAATGGGGTACAAGATCAAAGAAAAGGGAGATAATCTGGGCGGTTTGGGTAAATGCGGTTATGTGGCCGTCTTTCATAAAATAGGTTTTGTAATCAGTCTTTATTCTGTGATAAAGAGTATTGTAAGTTTTATAGTCTTCCTGACGCCCCAAAGCCTTGGCGGAAGAAGCAAAGAGCCTTGCGGATAAGGCGAAGTAGGCGGTGCAGATCAGCTGGTCAGGTGTGGCGCCATGGTAGCTGCCCTCCTGTGCATCTAAGACAAGCCAGTCTCCAAACTGCTGTTTGTAATTCCAGGTTCCATGGGAATAGTGGGATTTCATAAACTCAATCCAGGCCTTCATACTGTCATATTGTTTCCGAAGGATTTCCTTGTCTCCATAGGCCTGATATAGTGTCCATGGAATAATCACTGCAGCGTCAGCCCATGCGGCGGCAGAGTGAAAATCTTCTTCTTCTGGAGACGCCTGACTGAAACAGATGAGGGGAGCTATATGGGGAACACCGCCATCTGGTTTCTGATCCAGAGCCAGATCGTCAAGCCACTTTGAGAAGAAGGAATAGGTGTTCATGAGATAACTGGCTGTAGCACAGAACACCTGTGCATCTCCGGTCCAGCCTAACCGTTCATCCCTTTGAGGGCAGTCTGTGGGAATATCCAGGAAATTGCTTTTCAGTCCCCATTTGATGTTATGCTGAAGCTTATTCAGGTCAGGATTGGAACAGGAGAAGGTTCCTGTTTCCTCCATTTGGGAATGGACAGCATATGCGGTAAAATTTTCTTTTAATACTGGACCGGGACAGCTGTTAATTCGGATATAACGGAAGCCCTGGAAGGAAAAATGTGGATGATATTCTGCAGGTCCGCTGCCATTACAAATATAGGTTACCAGCTGTTTTGCGGTTCGAAGGTTATCCAGATAAGGATTTCCCTGGGAATCCAGAACTTCAAAATGCTGGACGGATACAGTATCTCCGGATTTTCCGTCTGCAGTTATGTGAACCCAGCCAGCCATATTTTGACCGAAGTCTATTACTGTTTCTCCAGAAGGAGTGGTAAACAGCTCTTTGGCTGGGACAGCCTCTATTTCCTGAACTGAACAGCCGCAGTGAGGCAGAATGTTTTTTGTCCCAGGGGAGATACAGCGGACAGGATTCCAATCTGTATCCTCAAATTCAGGAAGATTCCAACCGGGAAGTTCCAAACGGGAGTCATAGGTTTCACCGTCATAAATTTCTGAGAAAAGGATAGGAGAGTCATGGCCTTTCCAGCTGTGGTCAGTAAAAAAAACTTCCTCAGTACCATCGGCATAAGCAATGCAGATCTCTGCGGAGAAAGCGGCAGTGTCTCCATAGTGGCAGCGTCTCCCGGAAGGGCCCAGCACACTTTTAAACCATCCGGAACCGATAAGAGCTCCGGCTGCATTTTTCCCGGGTTTCAGCATATGTTTGATATCTCTTATTTCGTAGAGGAGACGCTTTTTATATGAGGTCCATCCAGGAGCAAACTGGTCATTTCCTGCTTTCTGTCCATTTATATAGAATTCATACAGTCCCTGAGCAGTTGTGAGAGCCCAAGCAGCTTTTACCGGCTTTTTAATGATAAACTCTTTTCTCAGATAGTAACCTTTAGACAGATTCTCTTCTCCGATACCCTGAGCTGTAATAAAATGGGCGCTCCAGTTTTTGTTCAGGTTGGAGGTAACAAAGGAAGAAGGCTGGCTGTAACTGCTTTCTTCTCCATAATTATCCCATACCTTTACCCGGACAAAATATCTGGTAAGAGGTTTTGGGGAAAAGCCTGGGGCAAAAACATGAGCTGATTCTTCCTGAAAAACTTTAAGGCTGTCATAGGCCAGAAAAGAGAAGTCCAGATGCTCTGAGAGCTGAAGCTGAAAGGCAGTCTGGAAAACATTGCTTTTGTTGGATGTCAAAATCCAGCCGAATTGGGGAGAGCACCCCACCCCAGTAGGACGGTCCTGATAATTAATTGAAATTTTTTTAATTCCTAACATAAAACCTGCTCCTTTTTTATATATGGTTAGATATTAGAAAAAAAGCAGTTTTTTTGCAATGTCGGTATTTATGTTTCCAATGACCGGTTTTAAGGTTCTTTTCTGTGGCGATTTCGGTATTCCAAAGGAGTACAGCCTTCAGATTCCCGAAATTTCCGGTAAAAGAAGCTGATATTGCTGTAACCGGTTTCCTCAGCGATAGCGCAGGCAGGAAGGTTAGTGGTATCCAGAAGAACTTTCGCCTTTAAAAGCCGTTGATTTTGCACATGTTCCAGAAAGCTGCGGCCTGTTTTTTCCTTCAATAATGTAGTAAGATAAACCGGATGGAATCCAAAGACTTCGGCGGCCTGAGATAATGAACAGCTTTTGCTGTGTGTTTCTATGTATTTCAGAACGGACAGAAGAAGCTGGTTCCTGTCATCGGAAGGATCAGGACTGTCTGTACTGAAGAGACAGCGTAAAAGTTCAATAAATAAGAGAATCATACAGCTGTCAATGGATTCCTTTCGACCCACCTGATCCTGATAGTATTCACACAGAATTTTTGTAATGATTTCCCTGACATAGTGATTTTTATTAGTATGTATTTTTAAAAAGTGATCACGGTTTTTTTGCTGAGAAACAGCGCCGATCAGGAAGGCAGATAAAACACCGTTTCTTGTCAGCCGGGTAAAAAAGCTGCTGTCAAAATATTCTTTACGCATGAGAATATTGACTACAATATCATTTGGTCCGCAGTAGCCGATAGAGTGAACGGCAAAGGTATCCATGATGCATATATCACCCTGAGAGGTCTGTATGGTTTGCCCCTCTACCCACTGAGTACAGGAACCAGACCAGACGTAATTCATTTCAATATAATTATGGGAATGAGGAGGAGTAGGAGCAAAACGGCGGTTGCGCACAACTCCAATGATTTCTCCGGGCTTTAACAGCTGGTCGGCCTGAAACTGGAAGGGATCTTTAGAAGATTGTGTCTGACCGGATGTTTTTGGGGGATATTCTCCTTCTTCATAATCCATGAGGTATTGGTTCAGTTCTTGGGGAGTCATTGATTTCGCCTTCTTTCTTTGTTCTTTTATCATATCATACCACAGTTAAAATCCAATGAAGAAAATCGGCGAAAATAAAAAACCACTATGAAAGTCTTATATTTGCCTGACGGAAAATTCTGCTGCGGAAATGGATCTGACAATATACGGGAGAATTGTAAAATAGGAAATAATATGATAGAATAAATCCAGAATTTTTGAGGAAAAACAGCGGGAAGAACTGAAGGAGGACTTAAGACATGGCACAACCGATAACCGATCAGGTAGGATTCCTGGCGGAGGCGTGCAGAGCCGTTCAGGAATTAACTGCAAGCAAAGAATCCCTGGAGCAATTCAGGCAGGAAGAAAAACGTCTGGCTAAGGAGTTGGATTCGGAACAAAAGGCAGTATCTGACGAGATTACCCTGACGGTAAGAAAACGGGCCGAAGAGATTAACGATACGTATGATAAAGAGATCGGAAAGGCTCAGGACAGGTTGAAACGGGCCAGAAGCAAGCGGGAGCGGGCAAAAAATCAGGGAATGAAAGAGCGCATTCATGAGGAGACCCAGGAGCTGAATGAGGAAAACAGAGAGCTTCAGATGCAGATGAAGACCTTATTTCAGCAGGAGAGAATTCCTAAGTTCTGTAAGTCCACATTATATTTTTCTCTTTATCTTCCAAGGGGATTTTCGGAGTTTAGCGTTCTCTTGCTGGTTATTCTTTTTTGTTTTCTGGCTGTTCCATTTGGGATTTATACACTGCTTCCTGTACAGTCGCCGTATTGTCTCATGGCAATTTACTTTGCTGCCATTGTGGTATTTGGAGGCTTGTATATTTTTATTAACAATAAAACGAAGGTACGCCACCAGAAAGCTTTAAAGCAGGGGCGGGCTATTCGTGATCTTATGAAATCCAATAATAAGAAAATCAGGGTGATTGTAAACTCCATTCGCCGAGACAGGAATGAGGCGGTTTATGATCTGAAAAAATATGATGATGAGATCGCACGGATTCAGCAGGAGCTGAGTGATATTATGAACAAGAAAAAGGAGGCACTTAATACCTTCGATAAAGTGACAAAGACCATTATATCAGATGAAATTGCGGAAGGACGCAGGGAAGAGCTGGACAGGCTGAAAATGGCTCATGACAAAGTCCTGGATGACGTGGGAGAGGCGGAGATAAGAGTGAAGGAACAGACTCTGTTTATTGCGGATCATTATGAATCCTACCTGGGAAAGGAATTTATGATTCCTGAAAAATTAGACGAACTGGCGGATATGATCCGTATGGGAAAGGCATCTACCATTAACGAGGCCAGAAATTTATATAGGGAAATGAAAGGCTGATACTAGTCAACAGGCGGCGGGCTGCGCCGCCTTAATTTATGTTGTATGGAACTGTGACAATCCATTGCCTCAGTGAATAAAATTCTCTTCCCCTGCTTATAATAGAACATAGAATTGATGTGGAATTTTTTTCCATGATATAAAAAAGATAAGGCAGGCTATTATGAGCATATGGGAACAGATTGCTTTCCGGGGAAGCCGGGAAATTTATTATTATGATACAAAAAATGATTTTGCGGAAAACGACTTTGCGGCCAGGCTGTATCAGTTGATCTGCCGGGAACAGAAAAACCGGAAAAAAGATGGGGTTGTGCTTTTATGTATTGGAACAGACCGGTCTACAGGAGACAGTCTTGGCCCTCTTATTGGTTATAAGCTGAAAAGCCGGGAACTGAAGAATCTGGAGGTTTTGGGAACTTTGGAAAAGCCAGTTCACGCTATGAATCTGGAAACTTACCAGACTATTTTGAAATTCCGATATTCCAATCATGTAATTGTAGCCATAGATGCTTCTGTGGGCAATATGGAACATATTGGGTATGTAACTTTGGGGCAGGGTTCCTTAAAACCAGGACTTGGGGTGAGTAAAGAGCTGAGAGCAGTGGGAGACATTTTTATTACAGGAATTGTGGGAAGCTGTAAAGGGTATGATCCTTTGATGCTGCAGAGCACAAGACTGTCCATTGTTATGCGGATGGCTGACTGTATAAGTAAAAGTATAGGAATTGTCGAAAACTTCTGGGAGACAGCTTCCCTCCTTTGACAGGATTTGCGCTCTCAATGTGCTATGATTCATTGGATAAAAAATGAATTGAGAGGTGAGCCAATGGGAGAGCTGTATGATCCCTTCCCTAAGCTGCCGAAAAATATCAGGCAGATTGGAGAGAAGGAACAGATTGCAAAATTATATGTGGAAGATTATGTGAACACCTATTTGAAACGTCTTTATCCAACAGATGGACAGGACCTGAGGGCAGGTCTCCTTTTAGGAACTGTGGAGATAAATGACGGAACCCCTTACATTTTTGTAGATGGAGCTATGGAAATGGAGGGAATTACACAGGAAGGAAGAAAAGTCCAGTTTACGGATGTGGCGTGGAAGAAGGCAAGACAGGACATGGAGCAGATGTTTCCCAAACGGAGTATTCAGGGCTGGTTTTTATGCGGTCTTCCGGGAAGCGAGCTAAGCCCCATTAATTACTGGAAGCAGCATGTCCAGTATTTTCAGGGACCTCATCAGCTGATGTATCTGAGCGGAGGAATGGAAGGGGAGGAATCTGTCTATATAACTTCTGAAGATGGTTTCTCCAGACTGAAGGGATACTGTATCTACTACGAGAGAAACCAGATGATGCAGGATTATATGGTTTTGAGAAAGGAGGGAAAAAGATCAGAGGCAGAAGCCAATGACAAGGTAATCCAGGAATTTCGAAAGCGGATGGATGATCACAAAGAAGAGGCCCATGACAGGCGCCAAAATGCCGGACTGTTAAAAGGAGCCTGTATGGCAATGTCAGTGGTTATTCTGGCAGGGGGAATTGTGTTTTTTAATAACTATGAGAAGATGAACCAGATGGAGGGGGTGATAGCTTCCGCAATTCCCCAGCAGGCCGGTGAGCTGATTGGAGTTGAAAATCAGAAGGAAGGAGAAGGAAGGACACAAAGCGGCCAAATTATCATAGAAGAGGCGGCAGCAGGAATTGATATTTCCCGGGAGCAGACTCAGGCGGCCGTCTCAGCTTCTCAGGAGGCGGACAGTGCCCCCCTGGAGACATCTGCAAAAGACCACCAGACAGATGAAGCTGCGTCTGCCGGACAGGCTGAGTCAGAGAGTGCCGCAGAAACAGGCCAGCCGTCAGAAATAAAAGAAACAAAAGATTCTGGACAGAATCAGATGCAGAAGGAACAGACCGTATCAGAGCAGACAAATGAAAACAGGCAGGAAGAAGAGTCTGTATTAACTGGAAACAAGGAAAATATGGAGGAAGGCAGAACAATGGAAGAGGCGTCCTTATCTGCAAAAACCTATATTGTTCAGCCTGGAGAAACACTTTATGACATTTGTCTGAAGGAGTACGGAAATGTAAACCAACTGGAGAAAATCTGCAGTCTCAACGGTCTGGAAAATCAGGACAGAATTATGGCTGGGCAGAAATTGCTTCTCCCTTAGAAAAAGATAATGCGCTTCTACTGGAAATGATGTATACTTAACTTATATATGGGCATTTTTAGGAGAAGCATAAGATGAGTGATATGAGCTCTATGAATAGAGAAAGTAAAAAGAGGCAGCTGAGAAAACAGATCGTTCCGCCGCCTGCTCCTCCGGAAGAGGACAGCGAGGCCATTGTAAGACAGGCCCACGCCAAGGTTAGGAAAAAAAGACTGCGAATTTTCTTTCTTGCTGCAGTGATTCTGGCAGTCCTTGGATTGGGGCTATATCAGTATTTTAATTACCGTCAGTATACGGATTATGCCGTGGTATGGAGCAAGGAATTGAAGATGGGAAGCTTTGTAGGCTGTGAAGCTTTTGGAAGCAATGTACTGCGGTACAGCAGAGACGGGGCTTCCTATATAAATTCCAGCGGCGATGAGGTTTGGGTTCAGAGTTATGAGATGACCTCTCCCACAGTAGCGGTAAATGGAGCCTATGCGGCTATTGCAGATCAAAGGGGAAATTCCATTTACATCTTCAATGAAAACGGTAATACTGGAGTGGCCACCACCCTCCTTCCCATTGTAAAGGTGACAGTGTCTTCCGGAGGAATTGTGGCTGCCATATTGGAAGATTCCGCGGCAAGTTACATTTATTTTTTTAATCGGGATGGCAGTGCTTTGGATGTGACCATCAAAGCACTTCTGGATGGAGAAATCGGATATCCTATTGACATCAGTCTTTCCCCCGGCGGAACACAGCTGATGGGGGCCTATGCCCGTTTGACTAACAGCGGAATCAGCGGAAGAGTGGCGTTCCACAATTTTTCGGAAATTGGGCAGAGTGTTAATAACAGATTTGTGGGAGGATTTGACGATATTTACGAGGCCGCTTTGGTGGCTCGTGTCCATTTTCTGGACGAGACCCATTCCTGTGCCTTTGCGGACAACAGCATTTCTTTTTTCTCCACCAGAAATCAGCTGTCTCCGGAACTGATAAAACAGGTGATACTGGAGGATGAGATCAGGAGCGTATTCTATTCCGAGGATTACGCGGGAGTGATCGTAAACAATTCTGACGGGGAAAATCCGGAGAGGCTGGAGGTATACAGCCAGACTGGAGAGCTGGTTTTCTCTGTCCCGTTTAATTATCAGTATACCCATGCTGATATTGACGGGGATAAGGTAATTCTGTATAATGAAGACTCGTGCAGAATATATACAATGTCCGGAAGGCTGAAATTTTCCGGAACGTTTGATTTTTCGGTTGCTAAGATCCGCAGCGGCAGATTTCCTAACACTCTGATCGTTACCGGACCTGAAAATATGCAAGAAATTAGATTACAATAGGAGGAAATATTCATGAGCAACATTGATACCATGTCAGTAAATGCCATCCGTATTCTTTCCGCCGATGGAATTCAGAAGGCAAAATCCGGCCATCCAGGCCTTCCTTTGGGGTGTGCCGCAGCGGCTTATGAGCTTTGGGCCAATCACATGAATCACAATCCGGCAGATCCTCAGTGGCCCAACAGAGACCGGTTTATCCTTTCGGGAGGACACGGCTCCATGCTTCTGTATTCTCTTCTCCATCTTTTTGGTTATGGTTGTCTGAGCAAAGAAGATCTGATGAATTTCCGTCAGCTGAATTCAAAAACTCCGGGACATCCGGAATACGGCCATACCGTAGGAGTGGAAGCAACCACAGGCCCTCTTGGCGCAGGCATGGGAATGGCTGTTGGCATGGCTATGGCAGAGGCTCATTTGGCAGCAGTGTTTAATAAAGAGAATTATCCTGTTGTAGACCATTATACTTATGTATTAGGGGGAGACGGCTGTATGATGGAAGGGATTTCCTCAGAGGCGTTTTCTCTGGCCGGAACACTTGGCCTTAGCAAACTGATTGTTCTCTATGACTCCAATCAGATTTCCATTGAAGGAAATACAGATATTGCTTTTACAGAGAATGTTCAGAAGCGCATGGAGGCCTTTGGTTTCCAGACCATAACCGTAGAGGATGGCAATGATCTGGAAGCCATTGGAAAGGCTATTGAGGAAGCTAAGGCAGATACAGAGCGTCCTTCCTTCATTACAATTAAAACTCAGATTGGATACGGTTGCCCGGCAAAGCAGGGCAAGGCCAGCGCTCACGGGGAGCCTTTGGGAGAGGAAAATGTTCTTGCTATGAAGGAGAATCTGGGATGGCCATCCATGGAGCCGTTTTATGTACCGGAGGAGGTTTATGATCACTACAGAAAGATTGCTGATGCTAAGGCTGAGACAGAGGCGGCATGGCAGGTAATGTTTGCGGCATACTGTCAGGAGTATCCGGAGATGGAGGCTCTTTGGAATACGTATCACGATCCTAAGGCGGGAGAAAAGGCTGTGGAGGCCTGTCCTGATTTCTGGAGCAAGGGAGAGAAGGCTGAGGCCACCAGAAATCTGTCCGGTCAGGTATTAAACAGAATTAAAACCTACATGCCTAACCTGATTGGCGGTTCCGCGGATCTGGCACCTTCCAACAAGACCAACATGGCAGATATGGGAGATTTTTCCAAGGAAAACAGACTGGGAAGAAATCTTCATTTTGGCGTAAGAGAGCTGGCTATGACGGCAATGGGCAATGGAATGATGCTTCACGGAGGCTTAAGAGCGTATGTGGCTACTTTCTTCGTGTTCAGCGACTATACAAAGCCTATGGCTCGTCTGTCTGCTATTATGGGAGTGCCTCTTACTTATGTATTTACCCATGACAGTATTGGAGTGGGAGAGGATGGTCCTACTCATGAACCAATTGAGCAGCTGGCCATGCTTCGCGCTCTTCCAAACTTCCATGTATTCCGCCCATGTGATGAGACAGAGACAGAGGCAGCCTGGTATGCGGCACTGACTTCTGAGAAGACTCCTACCGCATTAGTTCTTACCAGACAGAATCTGACTCCTATGCCAGGCAGCAGCCGGGAGGCACTGAAAGGCGGATATATTATTGATGACTGCCAGGGAACTCCGGATGTGATTCTTATTGCCAGCGGTTCTGAGGTGGAACTGGCTGTTAAGGCAAAGGCTCTTCTCACGGACAGAAAGGTGAGAGTGGTATCTATGCCTTGTATGGATCTGTTTGAGGAGCAGTCAGACGAGTACAAAGAATCTGTGCTTCCAAAGGCAGTTCGCAAGAGAGTTGCCGTTGAAGCTCTCAGTGATTTCGGATGGGGCAAATATGTAGGTCTGGATGGAGCCTGCGTGTGTATGACAGGCTTTGGAGCCAGCGGACCGGCAAAACAGCTGTTTGACCATTTCGGATTTACAGCAGAGCATGTGGCAGAGACCGTAAGATCTCTGTAGAAAAGATACAAAAGGGAAAGGGGAAGTCCAGCTGTGGGAAAGGTATGTATTGGAATTGATGTGGGAGGAACCACTGTTAAAATCGGCTTATTTCAGATAAATGGAGAGCTTCTCTGTAAATGGGAGGTGCCTACCAGAAAAGAAGAAAATGGAAAATACATTATTCCGGATGTAGCTCAGTCCATTTTAAGCACACTGAAGGAAAAAGGAATCTCCATGGATGAGGTTGCAGGAGCGGGAATGGGAGTTCCAGGTCCCGTTCGGTCAAATGGCTACGTAGAGGTCTGCGTTAACCTGGGATGGAGAGATCTGTTCCCGGAAAAAGAGATGAGCAGGGCTTTAGGCGGGCTTCCCGTGAAAGCAGCCAATGACGCTAATGTGGCTGCCCTGGGAGAAATGTGGCAGGGGGGCGGAAAAGGCTATGAGGATCTGGTTATGATAACATTGGGAACCGGCGTAGGGGGAGGCGTTATCGTAGGACAGAAGATCATTGCTGGAAAACATGGTCTGGCTGGTGAGATTGGGCATATTCATGTGAGAGATGAGGAGAAGGAGCATTGCAACTGCGGGGGATGTGGATGTCTGGAGCAGGTGGCCAGCGCTACGGGAATCGCCAGGGAAGCCAGAAGGGCTATGGCGGCCAGCCAAATGCCATCTGTTCTTCGGGAAGCAGGAGACCAGGTGACAGCCAAAGATGTACTGGATGGAGCTAAGGCCGGAGATCGGCTGGCTTGCCAGGTAATGGAAGTAGTGGGACATTATCTGGGACTGGCTTTGGCGCAGATTTCCATGACTGTAGATCCGGAGGTCTTTGTAATCGGAGGCGGCGTGTCCAAGGCAGGACAGTTTTTAATTGACCTTATTTATAAGTACTATGATGAATTCAGCTCTATTTCTAAGGACAAGGGCGGAATTGTTCTTGCAACTTTGGGCAATGATGCTGGAATTTATGGAGCCGCAAGATTGATTCTGGATTAATTCTTGCTGCAGGACTGCAGACGAAACTGGAACCGTTGTTTGACTGTCTAAAATAAATGCTATGCCTGAAAACATACCTCAATGGAGGCTGCAGCAGACTGCGGCTGAACCATTGGGGTATATTTTTATCAGAAGAATAGCTGTTTTCAGTGTTGCTGGATTGCCGCTAAGGGACCGGAAAGGGGATAGAATGTAATGTTGGAAATTTGCTGCGGAAGTTTTGAGGATGCGGTTCATGCTTATCGGGGAGGAGCGAAGCGGGTGGAATTAAATTCTGCTCTTCATTTAGGCGGGCTGACGCCTACTGCCGCCTGCCTGGATCTGGTAAAGGCAGAGACAGATCTTAAAGTAATCTGCATGGTGCGTCCCAGAGGAGCAGGATTCTGTTATACTTCAATGCAGATTCGGCAGATGTTTGCTGAGGCAGAGGAGCTTTTGGAACATGGATGCGACGGGCTGGCCTTTGGATTTCTAACCTGTGAGGGAAAGATAGATGAAGAGAATACGGGACGGATGACCCGGCTTATTCACAGCTATGGAAAAGAGGCCGTGTATCATAGGGCGTTTGACTGCGTGAAGGATCCTTATCTTGCCGCTGAAACCCTTATAGGGCTGGGAGTGGACCGGATTCTTACCAGCGGGCTGGAGGAAAAAGCCCAGGACGGCATACCTGTTCTCAAAGAACTGGTAAGGCGTTTCCAGGACAGAATAGAGATTCTGGCAGGAAGCGGAGTGAATGCTTCCAATGCCAGACATATTATGGAGGAGACAGGGGTTGTTCAGGTTCACTCATCCTGCAGGTGTTGGGTAAAGGACCCTACTACCCGGGGAGAAAAGGTAAGCTACGGATTTGGGGCAGAGCCTAACGGGGAGGCTTATGACGGAGTCAAGGAAGAATTCGTACGGATGCTGGTTGAACTGGGAATATGAGAGAAAAGGCAGGCTTCTGTTTTTAAGATCAGAAAGGAAAGCAGGACATAACAGGCTGCAGGCTTTTTAGCACAGGTACCAAAATGGTGCCTGTGCTTTTTTCAATTAGACTCTGTTCACAGGAGGGACCCATATGGTATAATAGGGAAACATAAATTTCTGAAATAAAGACGAAAAAACCAAAAAGATCTTCTGAAATGAGGAGACCCCGGCTGACAAGTCAACCGGGGAAATTATGAAAAATTTATGTGTAATTTAACAACAAGAGCGATAGAAAAGATATCTTTTCTATACAAAGAGTATAAAAAACAGATATGAATAAAGTATGAACTTGCTGTAAACAGATTATGAAAAGAACAAGGAGGGAATATGGAGCAGAACAAGAACAGAAAAACTATTGTCATTGGTCATAAAAATCCCGATACGGATTCTATTTGTTCCGCCATCAGCTACGCCAATCTTAAGGCAAAGATAACTGGAGAAGAGTATATTCCGGGAAGAGCGGGAAAGGTCAATGAGGAGACTCAGTTTGTGCTGAACTATTTTGGCGTGGAGGCTCCCATGCTGATTCACAACGTAAAGACTCAGGTAAAGGATGTGGAGTACAGAAAAACTACAGGAGTAGACAGGAACCTGTCCCTGAAAAACGCCTGGAATCTGATGCAGGAGGCAAATGTAGTTACCATACCGGCAGTTACCCAGGATGGTATGCTGGAGGGACTGATAACAGTGGGAGATATTGCCAAGTCCTACATGAATGTCTATGACAGCAGCATTCTTTCAAAAGCCAATACTCAGTATAAGAATATTATGGAGACCCTTGAAGGAGCCATGATTGTAGGAGACGACCGGGATTATTTCGGTCATGGAAAGGTTCTTATAGCTGCCGCCAATCCTGATATGATGGAGTATTACATTGAAAAGGGTGATTTGGTTATTCTGGGAAACCGGTATGAATCCCAGCTGTGCGCCATAGAGATGGAGGCTGACTGCATTGTGGTGTGTGAGGGAGCGGCAGTGTCTATGACAATAAAAAAACTGGCTCAGGAAAGAGGCTGTCATGTAATGACCACTCCGTATGATACTTACACAGCTGCCCGACTGATTAATCAGAGCATGCCTATCAGTTATTTTATGAAGACGGAAGGGTTAATTACTTTTGAAGAGGACGATTACATTGATGAGATTCGGGAAGTAATGACAAGCAAGCGTCACAGGGATTTTCCTATATTAGGAAGAGATGGGAAGTACAAAGGCATGATTTCCAGAAGAAATCTCCTGGGAGCCAGAGGAAAACGTCTTATCCTTGTGGATCACAATGAGAAGGGGCAGGCAGTGGAAGGCGTAGAGAATGCGGAAATTCTGGAAATTCTGGATCATCACAGGCTGGGAACAGTAGAAACCGTATCGCCGGTATTTTTCCGCAATCAGCCTGTAGGATGTACAGCTACCATCGTATTTCAGATGTATCAGGAGAATCACGTGGAAATCCAACCAGTAATTGCCGGACTTTTATGCAGCGCCATTATTTCCGATACTCTGCTGTTCCGTTCTCCTACCTGTACAGAGGCGGATAAGGAGGCCGCCATGAAGCTGGCTAAGACAGCTGGCATTGATGTTGAGAAATATGCGGCTTCCATGTTCGCAGCAGCAAGTAATCTGAAAGGGAAAACAGATGGGGAGATTTTTTATCAGGATTTCAAGCGCTTTGGGGCGGGTAAGGTAACCTTTGGCGTAGGCCAGATCAGTTCTTTGAACGCTGAGGAGCTGGAAGAGCTGCAGACCAGACTTATTCCATATATGGCAAAGGCCAGAGAGGAGCATGGAGTGAATATGATGTTTTTTATGCTTACCAATATCCTTACTCAGTCTACGACTCTGCTTTGCGAAGGCCAGGGAGCGGAACAGCTGATTGCCGCTGCATTCCGAAATGGTGAGGATTATCCGCAAACAGGGAATCATTGTGTTTATCTGCCAGGAGTGGTATCCAGAAAGAAACAGCTGATTCCGGCAATCTCTTTGGCTGTACAGAGCTGAGAAAGCCGGAGGCCTTCCTAAAGGAAAGGAGAAAGGAAAAGATGAGAAAATACAGAATGGCTGTATTAGCTGTGGCCGCAGTTATAGGGTTAAGCTGTCAGAGGGCGGGAGTTGTCCAGGCAGAGACTTGGACGGATTTGGAAATTCAGGCAGCTGAAGAAAGCACAAAGGCCGAAGAGAAGGCTGAAACAGGCATTGTGAGAAAGGAATTGGCCTTTTCAGAGGAATTTCCTTACAGTCAGTTTTCTGCCATTCACACGGGAACGGCTGTACTTTACGAGAATCATGGGGAATATGCCAATGGAATTGTGGTTTGTCTTAATGCGGGGCATGGCTGCAAAGGAGGCGAGCAGTACAAAACCTATTGTCATCCGGATAAAACTCCTAAGGTTACTGGCGGAAGCACCAAAGCCGGGGCTGTGAAGGCCACGGCCATTAACAGCGGAATGACTTTTTCAGACGGAACACCGGAGCATAAAGTGACTCTTGCCATGGCTCAGATTCTCCGGGAAAAGCTTCTGAATAAGGGGTACAGCGTTCTCATGGTAAGGGATTCTGAAGATGAGCAGCTGGATAACATTGCCAGAACTGTGATGGCAAATGCTTATGCGGACTGCCATATTTCAATCCACTGGGATTCTACTCAGTCTGATAAGGGCGCCTTTTTTATGAGTGTTCCGTCTGATTCCTCATACAGAAATATGGAGCCGGTGGCGTCTCACTGGCAGGACCATGAGCTTTTGGGAAAACATTTGATCCAAGGCCTTCGGACCAGAGATGTAAAGATTTTTGGGGACGGAGAAATGGAAATGGATTTAACTCAGACTTCTTACTCCACTGTTCCCAGTGTGGATATAGAGCTGGGAGATAAAAAATCTGATTACGGCCAAAGCGCGTTAGAGAATATGGCAGAAGGCTTGGCTGTGGGAGTTGACGGCTTTTTTGCGGAAAAAGAAGCACAAAGGACAGCAGAGTCAGGAATTTAGGGATTTTAATTAAATTTTACATACACTTTACGGGAAGCTGGTAGTTTTTTACAGTCTTTTATGGTTTAATGAATGAGGTTCTTCTGAGAGAGAAGACCGATTGAGAAATCAGAATCGGTAGAGATGATTTTCCACGCAGAGGCCTTAGACACATAAAAATATGCATAAAAAACTGAAAAATAATTCTGAAAAAACAGTAATATTTTAGAAAAGATATAATTGAACGATAAAAACTACAGTCAAAAACAATAAAAAGAATGTCTTTTTATTATCAATTATTGAAAGGTTTATCTAATAATGTTATGATTAATTCAGGATAATTGCTGGAGAGTAAAGAGTGGGCAAGGTTATTAATAAAAGGATAGCTTTGCCCTTTTTTTACGCAACAGAAAGAACGGTATATAAAATTATATGTGATTTGAGGTAAAGCAGAAGGGAGAGAAAAATTATGAAAGTACTTGGACACAGAGGATACAGCGGGGAGTATCCGGAAAATACTATGCTGGCTTTCCAGAAAGCGTTTGAGACAGGCTGTGACGGAGTTGAACTTGATGTACAGCTGAGCAAAGACGGCATTCCGGTTATTATGCATGACGAAGCGGTAGACAGAACCAGTGACGGCAAAGGATTGATTAAAGACTATACTTACAGGGAACTGTGCCGGTTTAACTGCAGCTATCCGGACAAGTTTAAAGATGCCTTTGATTTTCAGAAGATTCCGTCTCTGGAAGAATATCTGGCCTGGATGAAGCAGGTATCCCATACCTTTGTTACAAACATTGAACTGAAAAACAGTATTTATTACTACGGAGGCCTGGAGAAAAAAGTAATCGATATGGTTCGTTCTTTTGGTCTGGAGGACAGGATCATTCTTTCTTCCTTTAATAACGCTTCTATCGTAAACTGTAAATTAATGGCTCCGGAGATTCAGACAGGATTTCTTATTGAAACCTGTATTGGAAATCCCGGCGTGTACGTCAGAGAGCAGATGGTAGATTTTTATCACCCTAATTTGAAGTATCTTACCCAGGAGCACGTCACCAGCTGTATGGAAAATGGAATTGGAGTGAATGTGTGGACTGTGAACGAGGAGGAAGATCTTCGGAAAGTAGAGGCTTGGGGGGTACAGGCTGCCATTACTAATTTCCCGGATCGCGGCGTTAAGGCTGCCAAAGGTTAAGGGAAAGGACAGGAGGTAGTCTTTGTGAAAAAGAAAAAAACATTATTTCAAACAGTTGAACCATATTTATATATTCTTCCGGCTTTTATATTTTTCTGTTTGTTCGTATTCTGGCCTTTTGGAAAAACGCTCTATCTGAGTTTGTCCAGAACCACTCCATTGGGAGAAGCTGCCCAGTTTGTAGGACTTCAGAATTTTATAAATATCTTTACAGATAAGGATTTTTATAACAGTTTGCTGGTATCTTTTGAATATGCCATTATGATGGTTGTTTTTTCCATTGCTCTTGGATTTATCCTTGCTGTAGTAAGCAATGAGAAAATGAAAGGTAAAGCCATCTTCAGAACCATTTACGCTCTGCCTATGGCAGTTTCCGCAGCCGCAGCTTCTGTGGTGTTTATGTTTATATTTCACAGCTCCCTTGGAATTTTAAACAGAGTGTTGGGAACGAATATCGGCTGGCTTACTGATTCCAAGTGGGCATTGATTTCTGTTACCATTGTCAGTGTGTGGATGAATATTGGTATGAACTATATTTACATTACAGCTGCACTGCAGGGCGTGCCTGATGATTTGTATGAGTCCGCTTCCCTGGAAGGCGCCGGGTTCTTCCACAAGCATAAGGATGTTACAATCCCCTGTATTTCTCCAACTCTGTTTTTCCTGCTGATTATTAATGTAATCAACTCTCTGCAGGCCTATGCCCAGTTCAAGATGATGACTCAGGGAGGGCCGTCCAACAGCACCAACGTAATCGTGTATGAGATTTATCAGGAAGCTTTTATTAACAGCCGATTTGGAGTGGCCTGTGCGGAATCTATTGTATTATTCCTTATTTTGATTGTTCTCACGGCAATTCAGTTTAGATTAGAAAAGAGGGTAACATACTGATGATGAAATCAAAAATATTTAAAGTGATTATTTATATTGTGAATATTATTATGGCTATGATTATCCTCATGCCTGTCGTCTACTGTTTTAACGTAAGTATGATGGATATGAAGGAGATCTATGGAGGAAACTTCTGGCCAAGTCATTTTACTATTGAGAATTACGCTCAGGCTCTTAAGCTGGCTCCCTTTTTTACATTCATTAAGAACTCTTTGATTGTATCTTTTGCCATTACAGCCGCCCAGGTTGTGACGGGAGCTCTTGCGGCCTATGCGTTTTCCATGCTGAAGTTTCCGGGAAGAAACGTCCTGTTTATGTTAATGCTGGCTACTATGATGATTCCAAGTCAAGCCATTATTATAGCAAATTATTTGACCATCGCCGACTGGGGACTGAAAGATTCCTATGCAGCTTTGATTCTGCCCAACGTGGCAGCAGCTTTTGCTGTATTTAATATGCGTCAGGCTTTTCTTCAGCTTCCCACTGAGATTAAAGAAGCCGCGGATATTGACGGCTGCAGTAATTTCCGGTTTTTCTGTACCATAGGGCTTCCTCTTGTAAAGCCGTCTATTGGAGCTTTGGGAATTTATGTATTCCTTCAAAGCTGGAATCAGTACCTGTGGCCCCTTTTGGTTACGGATACAGTAAATATGCGTACAGTTCAGATTGGTCTGGGAATGCTTCAGGGGGCTGAGTCTACAGACTTCCGGCCTGTTATGGCAGGTTCCATGATCATATTAATCCCATCTATTTTGGCTTTCGTATTAGGGCAGAAACAGCTGGTCAATGGTTTAACGGCAGGTGCTGTAAAAGGCTGATGTTATTTGAAATCTATTTTATTACATATCCCAAAGGAGGAAATTTATGAAAAAAAGAAATTTAATTTTGGCATCATTGATGGCTGGCGCTTTTGCAATGGCAGTCTCCGCATGCAGCAGCAGTGATTCTGGAGACAGCGCAGGGGATACTACTGCCGCGCAGCAGAGTGAAGGAGGAGAAAGCTCCCAAGGATCCGGAGATAAGATCAGCATTACTTTCTGGCACGCTATGGGGGGAACCAACGGTGAAGCGGTTCAGCAGCTGGTAGATGATTTCAACGCTTCTCAGGATGAGATTGAGGTTCATGCTGAGTATCAGGGAACTTATGACGATACCATTACCAAACTGAAAGCGGCCATGCAGTCCGGAGGATTTCCAGATGTATGTCAGATGTATGACGTAGGAACCAAGTTCATGGCTGACAGCGGCTTTATTATTCCTGTTGAGGATATGTTTGAGAGCACAGGATATGATAAGAGCACTGTTATGGATGTAATTACCAGCTACTATTCTGTAGACGGCAAACAGTACGCTATGCCATTTAACGTGTCCACTCCAATGCTTTACTATAACAAAGATGTATTTCAAGCAGCAGGATTGGACCCTGAAACTCCGCCTACCACCTATGATCAGGTTCTGGAGTATGCAAAACAGATCGTTGACAGCAAAGCGGCTCCTGTAGGTTATTCTCAGGCTATTTACGGCTGGTTCTTTGAGCAGCAGATTGCCGGCCTTGGCCAGTATTATGGAAACAATGAAAACGGGCGTACCGGATCTATTACAGCAGTTGACTTTGATCAGAACGGAGCCGGTCTTAAGGTTATGCAGATGTGGAAGGATATGATGGATTCCGGATACTGCGCTAACTACGGAACAACAACAGCAGATACACAGACAGCATTTTTCTCCGGTCAGACGGCTATGATTATTGAGTCTACCGCTATCTTAAAGAACGCTACAGATTCTTCACCGTTTGAGATCGGAACCGGTTATCTCCCAAGAATTGAGGAGACAGAAGACGGCGGCGTTATTATCGGCGGCGCTTCTCTGTGGCTGATGAATACAGGAGACCAGGCAAAGCAGGATGCAGCATGGAAATTTATTGAATATACAACAACTCCTGAAGCTCAGGCTAAGTGGTCTATGTCAACAGGATACTTTGCCATCAACCCGGCTGCGTATGAGCAGGAAGATATGGCAGCTTATATTGAAGAGAATCCCAACTTCATGACTGCTATCAACCAGCTGGAAGATTCACCGGTAAATAATTACACAGCAGGAGTGCTGTCAGGAGTTCAGACAGAGTCAAGACTTATTTTTAACGAGATTATTCCTCAGATTTATGATGGCAGCATGACACCGGAAGAAGGTGTTGCAGATCTTGCTCAACAGGTAAATTCTGCCATTGAGAACTATAACGCTTCTTTACAATAAAAAAGGCCCGTTGAGAATGGAGAGCAGGGAGAAAGCGGCATGGAAATGCTGCTGTTTTCCCTGCTCTTTTTAACGGGCGGAGAAAATCTGCCTTACAGGAAAGATCAAGTTTGGAGTTCAGATGGAATAGAGGAAATGGAGGAAACGCGGGAATGAAATCAGATTATTATGATGTGGCAGTGATTGGGGCGGGAGTTACAGGCTGCGCCGTTGCCAGAGAGTTGTCCAGATACAGTCTGAAGGTCTGTGTTTTGGAGAGGGAGGAGGACGTGTGTTCCGGAACTTCCAAGGCCAACAGCGCCATTGTTCACGGAGGATTTGACGCAGAGCCAGGTTCCCTTAAGGCCAGGTTTAATGTAGAGGGGAACCGAATGATGGGAGAACTGGCAGAAGAGCTGGATTTTGAATTTAAGAGAAACGGTTCTTTGGTTCTGTGTTTTGACCGGAATCAGCTTCCGCAACTGGAAAACTTATACAACAAGGGATTGGCAAACGGTGTGGAAGGACTGCGGATTCTTACAGGAGATGAGGCGAGACAGATGGAGCCTAATGTTTCTGATCAGGCAGAAGCAGCTCTTTACGCGCCCAGCGGAGGTATTGTGTGCCCCTTTGGTCTGACCATTGCCCTAGCGGAAAACGCCTGCGATAACGGAGTGGAATTTTCATTCCTGACTTCTGTGGAGACCGTGAAAAGGGAAGGGGAAGAATATGAAATTAATACCAGTCAGGGAAAAATTACAGCGGCCTGTGTGGTAAATGCCGCCGGAGTTTATGCGGATCACATTCACAATATGGTCAGTGAGGAAAAGCTTCATATCACCCCAAGAAAAGGAGAGTACTGTCTTTTAGACAAAGAGGCAGGAGGTCATGTAAGCCATACCATTTTTCAGCTTCCGGGACCTTACGGAAAAGGAGTTCTGGTAACGCCTACGGTTCACGGCAATCTTCTTACTGGTCCTACGGCAGTGGATATTGAGGACAAAGAGGGGGTGGATACTACGGCTCAGGGCTTGGCTTATCTTCAGGACAGAGCTGCCTTAAGCGTAAAGAATCTTCCTTTCCGCACTGTTATTACTTCCTTTGCGGGGCTGAGAGCCCATGAGGACAGAGATGATTTTGTTATAGGAGAAGTTTCAGATGCACCGGGATTTTTTGATGCGGCAGGAATTGAATCTCCGGGGTTAACCAGCGCTCCTGCCATTGGCAGCTATCTGGCCCGCTTAATTGCCGGAAAGCTTAAGGCGGAGAAAAAATCGGATTGGAACGGAAAGAGGAAAGGCATTTTAAGACCGGAGAAGCTAAGCTGGGAAGAGAGAGCCAAGCTGATACAGGAAAAACCAGAGTATGGAACCATTATCTGCCGATGCGAAGGAATCAGCGAAGGAGAAATTATAGATGCAGTTACAAGAACCCTGGGCGCCGTGTCCATGGATGGAATCAAACGCAGGGTAAGAGCTGGAATGGGGCGGTGTCAGGCTGGATTCTGTACACCTCGTACCATGGAGATCCTGGCTGAGAAAAGACAGATCCCAATGGAGGCTGTGTGTAAAAACGGGCCTGATTCCAGGATGCTGGCAGGCAGGAAATAGGGAGGAAATGGAATGATAAAGCATGACATTGTAATCATAGGCGGCGGTCCTGCCGGATTGGCGGCAGCTGCTGCGGCCAAAAAGGCAGGGGCTCAGGATATACTCATTTTAGAGCGGGATGGACGTTTAGGCGGAATTTTGAATCAATGTATTCACAATGGATTTGGACTTCATACCTTTGGGGAAGAACTGACAGGACCGGAATATGCGGCCAGGTACATTAAGCAGGTGGAAGAGATGGGTATCCCTTACCAGCTTAATACCATGGTTCTCCATATCAGTGCTGAAAAAGTAATTACAGCAGTCAGTCGGGAGGAAGGTCTGGTACGGATCCAGGCCAAAGCTGTTATCCTGGCTATGGGATGCAGGGAACGTCCCAGAGGAGCGCTTAATATACCAGGTTACAGGCCGGCGGGCATTTATTCTGCAGGTACGGCTCAGCGGCTGATGAATATGGAAGGATATTCGGTTGGAAAAGAAGTGGTTATTCTAGGCTCCGGAGATATTGGACTGATTATGGCAAGAAGAATGACTTTGGAGGGGGCCAAGGTAAAAGTAGTAGCGGAGCTTATGCCCTATTCCGGAGGATTAAAGAGAAATATCGTTCAGTGTCTGGATGATTATGGTATTCCGCTGAAGCTGAGCCACACTGTGGTGGAAATTCAGGGAAAGGAAAGAGTGACAGGAATTGTTCTGGCCAAGGTAGGTGCGGATAGAAAGCCAATTCCTGGAACAGAGGAATATTACAGCTGTGATACCCTCCTTTTGTCTGTGGGCCTGATTCCGGAGAATGAGCTGACAAAGGAAATGGGTATCTCTATGAGTCCTGTGACTTCAGGACCTCAGGTAAGCAGTCAGTTGGAAACCAGCGTTGAGGGAGTATTTGCCTGCGGCAACGTACTTCATGTTCATGATCTGGTAGATTACGTATCTGAGGAGGCAGCTCTGGCGGGGGAAAATGCTGTAGAATATATGACAGCAGAGCATGAAGGAGAGAAGGCGGATCCGGTGGTTCTTAAGGCAGAAAACGGAGTGCGCTATACCGTTCCTCAGTTTTTGGATGTGAAGAATATGAAAGATAAGGTGACGGTCCGTTTCCGTGTGGCAGATGTGTACCGGGATCGTTTCATCAGTGTTTATTATGACCATAAGAGAGTGGTTCACAGAAAAAAGAGGGTTCTGGCTCCCGGTGAAATGGAACAGATTGTAATAAAGAAAGAGTCCCTGGCAGACTGTCCTGACTTAAAAAACATAATAATATGTACGGAGGTGGATTGATATGGAGGTAAGAGAACTGATTTGTATTGGCTGCCCTCTTGGATGTCCCCTGACAGTTACAAGAGACGGAGATACCATAGAAGTAAAAGGCAATACCTGCCAGAAAGGCGCTGACTATGGAAGAAAGGAAGTGGTTAATCCTACAAGGATTGTTACCTCCACCGTAAGAGTAGAGGGAGGGGAGCTTCCGTTGGTATCTGTAAAGACAGCAAGCGATATTCCCAAGGGAAAGATCTTCCAGTGCATGGAGGAAATCCGGGGGATCACCGTAAAGGCTCCTGTGAGAATCGGAGATGTAATTATTAAGGGCTGCGCCGGCACAGAGGTTCCGGTAATTGCCACAAAAGATGTAAAAGCAGTGGGATAAGGCAGGATTAAAAGGCAGTTTATGATGAGAGCAGGCGTTTCTGTGAAGAAAATCACAGGGATGCCTGCTTTTTGTACCATTTTACTTATATTTTACAAGAACTATACTAAACCTTGCTTTCAGAATCTCTCAAAATCTCGTATACTTCAATGCGTAAAGACAAGAGATCACAAACGGTGATGAGAGAACCGTAAAGAATTTGGAGGAGAGTAATTATGAAGAAGAAGACAATGGCAGTTGTATGTTCCGCTATTTTAGCAATGGGTGCATTAGCTGGCTGTTCCAGCAGCAATACGGAAACTACAGCAGCAACTACTGCCGCTGCGACAGAGGCTACAACAGCAGCAACATCTGAGGAAGCCACAGAGGCAGAAACAAGTGAAGAAGCTGCAGAGGCCCCTGCTGATTTAAGCGGATCCGTAAGTATGGTAGGATCCACATCTATGGAGAAATTTGCAAATGCTCTTGCTGAGGTATTTATGCAGAAATATCCGGATGTAACCGTTCAGGCTGAGTTTGTAGGATCCGGTGCAGGCGTGGAGGCAGCTGCATCAGGAACAGCAGATATCGGTAATGCTTCCCGTAATCTGACAGATGAGGAAAAGGCAAAGGGAGTTGTTGAAAATATCGTTGCAATTGATGGAATTGCAATTGTAGTTGATCCTGCTAATACAGTAACAGATCTGACAAAGCAGCAGCTGACAGATATTTATTCCGGAACCATTACCAACTGGAGTGAGGTTGGCGGAAACAATGCTCCAATCGTAGTAGTTGGACGTGAGGCCGGTTCTGGTACAAGAGGAGCTTTTGAAGAGATTTTAGGTCTGGAAGATATGTGCAAATACAGCAACGAGCTGGATTCTACAGGCGCTGTTATGGCCAGAGTTGCTTCCACACCAGGAGCCATCGGATATGTATCTCTGGATGTTTTAGATGATTCCGTAAAAGCGCTGAATCTGGAAGGCGTTGAGCCCACAGCAGAGAATATTAAGTCTGGATCTTACTTCTTAAGCCGTCCATTTGTAATGGCTACCAAGGGTGAAATCAGCGAGCAGAACGAAGTTGTTCAGGCACTTTTTGATTTCATTTACTCTGATGAAGGAACTCAGTTAGTAGAATCTGTAGGTTTAATTTCTACAAAGTAATACCGGAAGGAGAAAAGCCATGAACGAAAAAGTCTCTATCTTCTCTCATCATGGCAGCAAGTCCGGAGTTGAAAGAGCTGCTGAGGTGATATTCACCGCCAGCGGCTTTTTCGCTGTACTGGCTGTCGTATCGATTACATTATATATGGTGATCAGCGGAACCCCTGCTTTGTTCCAGGTAGGTCTGCTGGACATTCTTTTTGGAACGGTATGGGCCCCCACGGCTGCAGAGCCAAGCTATGGAATTCTCTATGTAATTCTTACTTCCATTTTTGGAACCGCCCTGGCTATTTTAATCGGTGTTCCCATTGGCGTGCTCACCGCTATTTTCCTGGCTGAGGTAGCTCCCAAGAAACTGGCTAATATTGTTCGTCCTGCAGTAGAGCTGTTAGCGGGAATACCCTCTGTTATTTATGGACTTCTGGGCGTGCTGATTCTCAATCCTCTTATGTATAAGCTGGAGCTGAAGATTTTTGAGGGAAGCACTACCCATCAGTTTACAGGGGGAGCTAACTTTATATCGGCTGTTCTGGTATTGGCAGTGATGATTCTTCCCACTGTAATCAATATCAGTGAATCCTCCCTGAGAGCTGTTCCAGCTCATTTAAAAAGCGCATCGTTGGCTTTGGGAGCAACTCACATTCAGACAATTTTTAAGGTAATTCTTCCGGCAGCCAAATCAGGTATTGCCACAGCTATTGTGCTGGGAATTGGAAGAGCCATCGGTGAGGCAATGGCCATTACCCTTGTATCCGGATCTGCGGTCAATATACCTCTTCCATTTAACTCTGTACGCTTCCTGACTAC
Organism: Candidatus Hungatella pullicola; assembly: GCA_019114305.1. GTDB lineage: Bacteria > Bacillota > Clostridia > Lachnospirales > Lachnospiraceae > Hungatella_B > Hungatella_B pullicola. The sequence continues at coordinate 58,737 of DXFU01000056.1, forward strand.
AGCGATTGTAGCGGAAATGTCTTATTCTTCCGGCTTGCATCGTCAGGTTCTGTTTACCATTGGTCTGATTCTGTTTGCGTTTATTATGATTATCAATATAACGCTGACAAGAATTCTCAAGAGAAGCAATGTGGAGTCAGAACGCGGGGGAAAGGAGAAAAAGTAAGATATGACAAGTGAAGCTGTTATGGAAATAAATCAGGGAGGAGCTATGGAAAAGCAAAGTATATATGGAAAACATGTGCGTACTTCTGATGTAATTCTTACTGTTTTGATTTATGCCGCTGCTTCTGTTTCGATTCTGCTTCTGATCGGTATTATGGGATATGTATTTGTAAGAGGCCTTCCCGTAATAAGCTGGCAGTTTTTGTCCACAGTTCAGAGCAGCATAAGCGGAACTTTTGGCATTCTTGGAAATATTGTAAATACTCTGTATATTGTAGTCATTACCCTTTTGATTGCCACCCCTATTGGAATCGGAGCTGCTATTTACTTAAATGAGTATGCCAAGCCAGGTAAGATTGTAAAAATCATTGAGTTTACAACAGAAACTCTTTCCGGAATTCCTTCTATTATATTCGGACTTTTTGGTATGGTATTTTTCGGCAATACTTTGGGACTGGGATATTCTATTTTAACCGGTGCTTTAACTCTGTCTCTGATGGTTCTTCCTCTGATTACAAGAACCACACAGGAGGCATTAAAAACTGTGCCGGACAGTTACAGAAGCGGAGCGCTGGGAATCGGCGCTACCAAATGGTATATGATACGTACCATTCTTCTTCCAAGCGCTATGCCTGGAATTATCACAGGTGTTATTTTGGCTATTGGACGTATGGTAGGGGAATCTGCCGCACTTCTGTTTACATCAGGAAGCGGATTTATTCTTCCAAGAGATTTCTTTGGAAAAATTTTTGAGTCAGGCGGAACTCTTACCATTCAGCTGTATTTATGTATGCAGAAGGCTCAGTACGATGAGGCTTTTGGAATTGCAGTTGTACTTTTAGTACTTGTTCTGGGAATCAATGGTCTTGCAAAGTATCTGTCTCACCGCTTTGATGTGGAGAAGTAGAAGAGGAAAACGTGGAGGAAGTCATGTTAAATACGAAAATAAAAACCGAACACCTGGATCTGTATTATGGACAGAACCATGCTTTAAAGGATATTAACTTAGATATATATGAAAAGAAGATTACCGCGTTTATCGGCCCTTCCGGATGCGGAAAGTCTACCTATCTGAAAACCTTAAACCGTATGAATGATCTGGTAGACGGAGTTAAAATTGAGGGAAAGGTGTATCTGGATGAAGAGGATATTTACAGTCCTCAGGTTGATACTACTTTGCTTAGAAAGAAGATCGGAATGGTATTTCAGCAGCCAAACCCATTTCCAATGAGTATTTATGACAACATCGCTTACGGGCCAAGAATTCATGGAATTAAAAATAAGGCTCAGTTAGATGATATTGTGGAGAGGAGTCTTAGGGGAGCGGCACTCTGGGATGAGGTTCATGATCGCTTGAAAAAGTCTGCTTTAGGGCTGTCCGGCGGGCAGCAGCAGAGACTTTGTATCGCCAGAGCCTTAGCGGTAGAGCCGGAAGTTCTCCTGATGGATGAACCTACATCTGCTTTGGATCCTATTTCCACTTTAAAGATTGAAGATTTGATGGATGAGTTAAAGAAGAAATATACAGTTGCCATTGTAACCCACAATATGCAGCAGGCTACTCGTATTGCGGACTATACCGCGTTTTTCCTGGTTGGCGAGGTGGTGGAATACGCCCCTACCAGTGAACTGTTTTCTATGCCTAAGGATAAACGGACAGAAGACTATATTACAGGGAGGTTTGGCTGATATGAGAGTGACATTCCAGGAGCAGCTTGATGAGATGCATTCCCTTCTTATAAAGATGGGGATGCTGTGTGAGGAAGTCATTGACGAAGCTTTTACGGCTTTAATGAATGAGGATAAGAAACTGGCTTCAGTGGTGATTAAAAAAGATAAGAATATTGACTTGACAGAAAGAGATATTGAGGGCAAGTGTCTCAAGCTTCTTCTTCAGCAGCAGCCCGTTGCCAGTGATTTAAGAAAAATTTCCGCAGCTTTAAAAATGATTACAGATATGGAGCGCATTGGAGACCAGGCAGCGGACATTGCTGAGATAGTAAAAACAGGCGAGCTTGGAGCGCCTATTCCTTCTGTTCACTTAGGAGAGATGGCCAAGGCCACCATTAAAATGGTTCGAGAAAGCATTGATTCTTTTGTTAAGTCAGATCTTCAGCTGGCAAGAAAAGTAATTGCAGATGATGACAAGGTGGATGAGCTGTTTGCCCAGGTGAGAAAGGCTTTGTCCGTTGGATTGGCCAATGAGAATGCCACTCAGGAACAGGTTCTGGATCTTTTGATGATTGCTAAATATTATGAAAGGATCGGCGACCATGCCACTAATATTGCAGAGTGGGTGGAATATTCTATTACAGGCGTACACAGAAGCGAAGAGATCGGGGAAGATCAGTAAATCCAAACTGGTCTGTCATAAGGAAAAGGCCGTAAGGCCTTAGGGCGGCAGAGCAGAAAAAAGGCGGTATTCATTCCGAAAGGGAGTGGACACCGCCTTTTTTCAGGGGAAATGATAGTTTCCTGTTTCCAGTGGGATATGCTATAATTGAAAAGATATAAAAAACAGAAAAAGAAATGGAGGCAAACATGGGAAAACAGTACTGGAATCCGGGAAATATGCTTTATCCTCTTCCGGCGGTTATGGTAAGCTGCCAGAGACCAGGGGAAAAGCCTAATATTATAACAGTGGCATGGGCAGGAACGGTGTGTTCCTCCCCGGCTATGCTTTCCATATCCGTGCGGCCGGAGCGCCATTCCTATGGAATTATTAAGGATACAGGAGAATTTGTAGTTAATCTGGTCACTGGGGATTTGGCTTATGCTACCGATTACTGCGGCGTAAAATCAGGTCGGGACAGAGATAAATTCGACGATATGAAGCTGACTCCTCTTCCCTCCAAATATATTCAGGCTCCTGGTATTGAGGAAAGCCCCGTATGTCTGGAGTGCAGGGTGAAGGAGATCATACCTTTAGGAAGCCATCATATGTTTGTGGCGGAAATTCTGGGAGTAACCGTAGACGATAGGTATTTGGATGAAAAAAACAAATTTCATTTAAATCAGTCTGATCTTGTCGCTTATTCCCATGGGGAATACTTTAGACTGGGAAAATCCCTGGGAACCTTTGGATATTCTGTGAGAAAGAAAACAGAGGAAAAAGGAAGAAATAAGGGAAAGAGGCCGGAAAATAAACAGAGAGAAAATAAGGAAAAAAGAACCCAGGTGAAGAAAAGGAGGAGTTAACTGTGAAAAAAGCAGACAACATTACACTGATCGGAATGCCGGCTTCAGGAAAAAGTACGGTAGGCGTACTTTTGGCGAAGCGTCTGGGATTTTCTTTTGTAGATGTGGATATTGTGATTCAGGAGCAGGAAGGCAGGCTTTTGAAGGAAATTATCGCTCAGGAAGGTATGGACGGATTTATGGAAGTAGAGAACCGTGTTAATGCTTCTCTTGATGTACACAAAAGCGTCATTGCGCCCGGAGGAAGTGTCATCTATGGAAAGGAAGCCATGGAGCATTTAAAGGAGATCAGTACAATTGTGTACTTGAAGCTGAGCTATGAGGCTGTAAAAGAGCGCTTGGGAAATTTGGTGGACAGAGGTGTGGTTCTAAAAGACGGAATGACTCTTCTGGATCTGTACAAGGAGAGAGTGCCCTATTATGAAAAATACGCGGATATTACCATTGACGAGGCAGGACAGCATCCAGGCGAAACAGTGGATGCTCTGAGAAAAATTATGGAAGAGAGACTGGGAATCACAACGTAGCAGGGGGATGCCACGATATATCAGTGTGAAGATATGGAAGTTGAATTTTCAACCGGGGTAATTTACACCATGGAAAGAAACCTCTTGTAGTTGATGCGGTGGACTCCCTTTTCATAGAGCAGTGGGAGCAGATGTTCCTGGCTGGAGAGAACTGTGAAGAAAACGATCTGGATAAAAATCAGTTTTTCTGTCCATAATAAATGATACAATATAGGAAAGAGCACAATAATAGGAATAATTCTCGTTATTAGCATTGAAATCAATTCCATTCTTTGGTATAATTGGAATACATAGTAAAAAAGTATGAATTGGTCTCTGAAAGGATTCATTCAGAATAAGATAGAATGGAGGAAATGATAATATGATAAATATTCAGAAGGCAGCTATTATTGGATGCGGTTTTGTGGGAACATCCATAGCATTTTCCCTGATGCAGAAAGGAATTTTTTCTGATCTGGTTCTGATCGATGTAAATCAGGAGAAGGCAGAGGGAGAAGCTATGGATTTAAGCCATGGAATTCCTTTCACTAAGGAAATGGACATACGGGCTGGTTCTTATGAGGATATAGAAGACTGCGCCATAATTATTATTACTGCCGGAGCCAACCAGAAGCCGGGAGAGACCAGGCTGGATCTGGTTCACAAAAATGTGGAGATTTACAAGGAGATTATTCCAAGAATTAAAGAGAAAAATCAGGAGGCAATTCTTCTGATTGTGTCCAACCCTGTGGATATTATGACTTATGTAGCTTTAAAACTTTCCGGATTTCCAAAAGACAGGGTCATAGGATCCGGTACGGTTCTGGATACAGCAAGATTAAAATACCTTCTCAGCCGCCATTTGGATGTGGACAGCCGCAGCGTTCATGCCTTTATCATTGGGGAACACGGTGACAGCGAGCTGGCTGTTTGGAGCGCTGCCAATGTGTCAGGAATACCTTTAAATCACTTCTGCGAGCTGAGAGGATATTTTAACCATATGGAGTCTATGGACAGAATTTATCAGAATGTCAGAGACAGTGCTTATGATATTATTGAAAAAAAGGGCGCTACGTATTACGGTGTTGCTATGGCAGTGGAGAGGATTGTGGAATGTATTATACGGGATGAGCATTCCATTCTGCCTGTATCCGTATATTTGGATGGGCTTTACGGTCTCAAGGATATCTGCTTAAGTATTCCTACTGTGGTGGGAAGCAAAGGAGCGGAAAAGGTGCTGGATATTCCTCTGGATTTGATGGAGATGGGGAAATTGGTCTATTCATCCAAAGAGCTAAAGGGGATTATCGAAGAATTGGATTTGCAATAATAGAAATAATGAAATGATTTCTTAAAAATATTAATAAATGAGAAATAAAATTTTAAGAAAAGCAGAAAAACAGATGTTTTTCTGCTTTTTTGATAAGTATAGCTAATATAACAGAAAATATATGCCAAAATATCTCCTTTTTAGAAATATTTTCTTATGATATAATAAAAAACATAAATTTATAACTCCATTTTTCCCGGATCCTGTTTCATAGAAAGGCCCGGTTCCGGGCAAAGGGAAATTCATGGAAAAGCTCAGGGGAAAAGGGCTGTATTTGAGGGGTAGGGGAAGACAGAGAGTGAAAGGAGAGGCGTATGAAAGTAAAGTATGTGAAGCAAAGGCTGGCTGTTTTTATGGCAGCGGCAATGACGCTGTCAACGGTATTTCCGGCTATGGCGGCGGTTCAGGGGGACAAGAATGGTGACAGAATTGCTTTTGGGTCTGGAAGAACGACGGTGGCTTCCGGATCAGACGCGTTAGCAAGCGGAAGCGATGCCCAGGATCCTGATAAGCCAAGAGATCGTTATAATGTTACCATTGAAAATGTAAAAAATGGCTGTATAGCCGCTTACACAGAGGATAAGGAAGGAAATCAGACTTATTTGCCCATTGGAGAGACCGTTGAACTTCCAACAGGAATCCAAGTTTATTATCATGCCATAGGATACCGGGGGGTAGTAAAAGGCGCTTATGGACAGCCTGTATCCGTAACGTTTGAAACGGAAGATGAGGTGACAAAAGAAGAAAATAAAAACGATTCCACTTCTATTTGGGGAAGTTTTGTGGTGGAAGATGACGTTACCGTAATCGGTGAGTTTGTCATGGAAGAGGAAGAGAAGAATAACGATTATCAGGAGCCGGATTACATCATCAATTCCGAGCCTTACGATCTGGATGAACCTGGAATTTACACAGGCGAAGTGTATGTAATGGGAAAACCGGACTACAGAGGCTACAGACAGGATGTTACAGATGAAGTAGAGCTTCGTTTGGCTACAAAGGAAGAGATTGAGGACGCAGATCATTATTACGATAAAGAGATTGAAAAATTCCAATACGATCCGGAGACAAAAATCCTGACCAGCAAGGAAGAACTGGATTATGGCAATTACAACCTCTATTTTCTTCTTACGGCAGATGGAAAACAATATTTAGACAGCGTGTATCTGAGTGTTGGAACACAGCTGAACTTCTACCTGAATCTGGTGGCTGTAGACGGTGAATTTACCACAGATGGAAGACAGTATCTGTACAGGTATGGAGAAGATGCTTATCTGCCGAGAAACAGCGACTTTGTATGGGAAGATGTAGAGGAGTTTTCTGAAGGCTACAACGTCAGAATGTGGGGATATGAGCAGGAAGGATGGCAAAATTACAGACAGGAGGAATATCTGCCTGACAGCGCTCTTGAACATACAGGGGAACACTATATAGATTATGGAGCCTTTGCTCTGATGAAAAATGAGGACGGAGATGTCTACAATGTAGAGGCCATTTATGATGATACGGCAATTCCTGGAACAGATGAGGATCCAGATGAAGACGATAATCAGGGCGGATCTCATTCCGGTTCCAGTTCAGGCGGCAAAAGCAGTTCCTCTATTTCCTCCAGAAATCCTTATTTCATGCATGGTACGTGGAGCGGTGAGGGGTCTCAGTGGAGATTCCGAAACAGCGATGGCAGTTATGCGTCTAACGAATGGGGCTACATCAACGGAGCTTGGTATTACTTTAACAGCGAAGGCTATATGACAACAGGCTGGCAGAGTATAGGAGGAAAATGGTACTACATGGATCCTGCTCAGGGAAGCGGACAGGGCATGATGAAGACAGGATGGGTATACGACAATGGCTACAACGGCTGGTTCTATCTGGAAGCCAGCGGAGCTATGCTTACTGGCTGGCAGCAGATTAACGGAATCTGGTATTATCTCAATCCCATTTCCGATGGAAGCCAGGGACTTATGGCGGCAGATGCCTGGGTGGAAGGATATTATGTAGGAGCAGACGGAGCTTGGCAGGAATAGCAGCGGCTTGCAGACGGAACCTGGCATTTTAAAACAGACAGGCAGCCAACGGACTTAATATTAAATGAATAGTTGTTAAGATGCAATACCCTCGAGCAGGATAGGAAAAATTCTGCCTGAGGGTATTGCTGTGTTAAATGGAACATCCTCTTATTTCAAATGATTGTAATTCTCTTTTTGTAACGGTATAATGAATGAAGATTTACCGGAGAATGGGCAGAAAAACACTTCGGTTTTGAGAAACTGGTACAAGGGGGGACAGGAAAGATTCCTGTGTAGAAAATGAAAAAATGGATACAACACAGTTTTCAAATTAAAATATTGCTTACCATTTCTATCTGCATTGTGGGATTCAGCGTAATGAGTAATCTGGTAATTGCCGGTATTCTGGGACACAGGCTGCTGTCTAAAACAGAGGATATTGATCGGGAGTATGGAGCGGTTATTACTTCCTATCTGGAGGATTACTATAATAATGTTAATATGCTGGCTCTTGTTGCAGAAAGCAGCGCTACTATCCGCTGGGCTCTTGCTCAAGACTCTCTGGATTCAACCGCAGCGAAAAAACAGGCTCTGGATGCGCAAAAAAGCCTGGATGCCTATCTTAGCTCCAGTCCTATAAACCGTTTTGTGGAAAATCTGGTAATATTCAATCGGTCCGGCGTCCTTATTTCTGTTACGGCCACAACGGAGAGGCTGAAAGCTGAGAATGTATTTGAATCAGAAATTTTTCTGGAATATCCTGGAGACGGAAAGGCGGTAGCCGGAATTGGGCCGGCACTTAATAATAAGGACAGGGATATTTTGGCATATCTCTATCCTTTGGATACAAAGCAGAACAGCTTTATTTACATAGAGTTAGATCCGGAAATGATTTACAGCCAGCTGGATCCCTATCGGGATTCCGCCCATATTATTATTGAGACTGTAGATGCGGACAGGAATATTTGCTGGTACAGTTCACAAGAAGCGAGAACGGAACATGAAAATGGAAATTATAAAAAAGATTATCTTATTAACACTACGGAATTCCAGCCCTTTCATCTGAAGGTAAGTACTCTTACGAAAAAGAATATTTATGGTCAGGATGATTATTACATTCTTCAGCTGGTTTTGGTGGTGGCGGTTACGGTAATCTGTGTGGGAATTGTTATATCCAGGCTGATCAGCTCCAGAATTACCAAACCTTTGCGGAGATTGTCTGCTCATATGGTAAAGCTGACAGATGAGGAACATCTGTATATTGATGAGGAAATTGAGAAAGGAAACGATGAGATTGCGCAGATAGGAAAGGTATTTAACCGCCTGGTAAGACATATTAACCGCTTGATGGAAAAGCAGAAGGATATGTATGAGCAGAAGCAGAAGCTGGAGATGAAAGCCCTTCAGGCTCAGATCAATCCTCATTTCCTCTATAACACGTTGGATTCCATTCGTTGGATGGCCGTAATCCAGAAGTCCAACAGTATTGCTAAGACAGTGGGAGCATTGGAAAATCTTTTAAGAAATATGGCCAAGGGAATTGGAAATAAAATAACTTTGAAGGAAGAACTGTCTCTGGTTCAGGACTATGTAAGTTTGCAGCAGGTCAGGTATATGGAAATTTTTGATTATATATGCGACATTCCTGATGAATATTTACAATGTAAAATTGTAAAAATGACCATGCAGCCGGTCATCGAGAATGCCATTATTCACGGGATTGAACCTACAGGAACCTATGGAGAAATTCGTCTTACTGTTGGGGAAGACAAGGGGGACTTGTATATTTCTGTAGAGGATAATGGAGCAGGAATGGATGAAGAGACTTTAAATGCCTTAAGGGCGGGGACAGGATCCGGGAACAAGAATTCTCTCAGCGGCATTGGCATCTCTAATGTGGATGAGAGAATTCAGATGACCTATGGGCCTGAATACGGGCTTATATTTGAAAGTGTCAAGGGAGAGTTTACAAGGGTAACCATACACATTCCAAAGGAAATGGAACAAGAGGAGGAACAATATGTATAAGGTGATGATTGTAGACGATGAAACAATCATTCTTTCCGGTATAAAGTTTCTTGTGGACTGGGAAAAAAATGACTGTGTTATAAGCTCGACGGCAAGGAATGGGCAGGAGGCCCTGAGAGAAATACGAAAAATGCCTCCTGACATTATTCTGGCAGATATTAATATGCCTGTTATGGATGGAATCAGCCTGCTAAAACAGGTAAATGAAGAATTCCCTCATATTGTTTTTATTATGCTGACCAATCTGGAAGAATTCGATCTTGCAAGGCAGGCTCTTCGCTGCCGGGCGGTGGATTATCTTCTGAAAAGCAAGTTGGAAGCCTCTGTACTGGAAAGTTCTCTTAACCTGGCAAAGAAGGAGAGAGATCAGAGAAATCGTCTCATGGCTGTCAGTTCCTTGGATTATTTTGAGAAAAAAGAGCAGGAGGAGATGATAAATAAGGCTCTTCAGGAGGTTATTTTTCTAAAAAAACCTTATGGAGATGAGACATCGGCCAAAATTCTTGCTGACAGCGGACTTCTGGAGGCATATGGGTATTTTTACATTCCTTTTGACTATTCTACTATGCCTGACGCAGATGAGCTGACAGCGGATTCCAAGGCAGAGCGGATAAACTGGATGAGAGAGCTGGCGGAGAAAACAGCAGATAATGTATACAGGGATCAGTATATATTAGTTGACACAGGCCAGCTGGATGTTCTGGTGATTTTTGTTCACCATGTGCGGGGGGATTGGAAGGAGAAATTGGAGGTGTTCAGCAAAAAGCTGATCAGCACTGTGAAAAACATTACTCAGGCAAGCTGTCAAGTATTTGCTACCGAGATTTATGACGGAAAAGAGAGCTTAAGCATATGTGCCGGCGAGTACCAGAGACTGCTGGAAAGACATTATCTGGAAATTCCTCAGGACAAGCCTCTTCCGATAGATTCCAGCAATTACGAGCCTTTGGGGCTGAATGGAATCGGTTCCCAGCTGACGGTGGAAATCATGCAGAGAAATGTAAAGGGGATTCAGGCTCTCCTTGATAAGGCTGAGGCCAGAATTCAAAGCACCGTTCATCAGAAAAGTCAGGCGATCTGGCTTTTGAACGAGCTGAATCGTTCTGCCTCCCAGGCTTTTTTGGAGATGGATCCAGTCAGGAAGAAGGCAGAAAATCGGATCAGCAGCTATGGAGTTATAGACAGCATTGGAACGAAAAGCCAGGTGATTGCCTGGATTGAGATGCTGAGAAATACAGTGGCAGATGCCATAGGAACTGGAGAGAATTCGGGAAATCTCATTGCAGAAAAGGCAAGAAAGTATGTGCTTTTGCATATGGAGGAACATGTAAGCCTTCAGGAGACCGCAGATTATGTAGGAGTGTCTGTGGGATATCTTTCAACTATTTTTAAAAGAGAGTATCAGCAAAGCTTTGTGGATTTTACCAACCGAACCAAAATAGAATACGCCTGCCAGCTTTTGGATCAGCGGCAGCTGATGGTGACGGAGATTGCCTATAAACTGGGGTATGAAAACGCGTACTATTTTTCAAAGGTATTTCGAAAATATATGGGTATGTCCCCCACGGATTATCAAAAGAGATGAAAAAAGTAATGAAAGTGTAAAAAAGTAACAATGGGATATTGAGAACATGAAAAAATTACTGTGACAGAGGAAGATCTTTGATTCTTTTTTGTAATTGGTTTCGTTATAATAAAGCCATCATAAATGATCTGTTTGTAACACAGATAAGAGAATTATAAGGAGGGTAATTATGAAAAAGAAATTTGCGAAAGCGGCAGCTCTTGGACTGGTAGCAGCTATGACAGCAACAACACTTCTTGCAGGCTGTTCTTCCAGCAGTTCCAGTGAGTCAACAACGGCAGCTTCAGGAGACACAACGACAGCGGCTGGAGATACCACAGAAGCAGAGAAAGAAGAAACTGAGGCTAGCGGCGAGCAGGTAACAATTAATTTCCCTGTATGGGATTTGGCTACAACACCATATACTTCAGAAATGGTAGCTGCTTTTGAAGAGGCTAATCCAAATATTAAGGTAAATATAATAGATGTGGCTGCTTCTGAGTATACCAACAAACTTTCCATTATGCTGAATGGCGGCGCGGACTGTGATGTTGTATTTATTAAGGATGGCGACACAATCGCATCTATCGCAGAGAAAGGACAATTGGAAGATCTGACTCCATATATTGAAAGAGATGGATTTGATACCTCCAAGTATAAAAGCTTTAATGACTATAATTTAGATGGCAAGCAGGTGGCTATCCCGTTTAAGACAAGCCACTATGTACTCTACTACAACAAAGACATTTTTGATGCGGCAGGAGTTGAATATCCTTCCAATGATATGACATGGACAGAGTGGGAGGAGATGTGTACAAAACTTACAAGCGGTGAAGGAAGCAGCAAGATTTACGGCGGTTTCTTACATACATGGCAGGCTTGCGTACAGAACTGGGCAGTACAAGATGGGGAGAATACAATCCTTGGACCAGATTATACATTTATGAAACCATACTATGAGATGGCTCTGAGAATGCAGGATGCCGGAACGATTATGGACTACGCTACACTGAAGACTGGCAACATTGCTTACGCTTCCCCGTTCCAGCAGGGAACAGTAGCTACGCTGCCAATGGGAACCTGGTTCATGTCTCAGATGATTGCTAAGAAAGCGGCTGGAGAGACAGATGTAAACTGGGGCATCGCTACCATTCCTCATCCCGAAGGATTAGAGGCTGGCTCTACGGTTGGTTCCACAACTCCAATGGGTATCAATGCGAAGTCAGAGCATAAAGATGAAGCTTGGGAATTTGTTAAATTTGCATGCGGACCAGAAGGCGCTAAATTTATGGCAGAAGCTGGTGAAATTCCTTCCTACCAGGATGAAACAACTCTGGAAACAATTGCAGCAATCGAAGGTATGCCAGAGGGGACTGCAGAGGCATTAAAGACAGTTTCTATTGTTCCTGACAGACCAATTAATACATATTCTGCAGAAGTTAATAAGATGCTTGAGGAAGAGCACTCCTTAATCATGATTAAAGATTCTTCTATCGACGATGTATTAGCAGAAATGTCTGAGCGTTCCAAACAGATCCAGGGACTTGAGTAAGTAAATACGAGAGTTTTGGGCGGCGGCAGTGTTCCGCCGCCTGTTTTTGCCTAAAATACGGAAAATAGAAAATGAAGGGAGAAAATATGAAGGATAATTCTAAGAAAAAAGCCAAGGGTCTGTCCCTTAATGTAAGAAATAACCTGATTGGATATTCATTTATTCTCCCCAACTTTATTGGATTTTTCATCTTTATTTTTGTGCCTGTTATGTTTTCTCTGTTTCTCAGCTTTTCACACTGGGATGGCTTTAATCCAATGGAGTTTGCGGGATTGGATAACTTCAAAGATATTTTCAGCGATAAGGTATTTACCTCATCTATTTGGAAAACCATATACTTCTCAGTTTTTACCGTGCTGTTTTCCATGATCGCTTCTCTGGCTTTGGCTGTTTTGCTGAATCAGAAAATGAAACTCAGAGGATTTTTCCGCTGCGCATTGTTTTTTCCATACGTAGCTTCTACGGTAGCAGTTTCTGTTGTGTTCAACGCAATGTTCCAGAAGGATTATGGTCCGATTAATGAGTTTTTAAGATTTATCGGCATTGCCAATCCGCCAGGATGGACAGCATCTACAGACTGGGTTATTCCCGCTTTGATTATTGTAAACGTCTGGAGAAACATGGGATACTTTATGATTATCTATCTGGCAGCTCTTCAGGGGATTGATGAAAGTCTGTATGAGGCGGCTAAGATGGATGGAGCCAGCGGCTGGAGGCTGTTTGCCAAGATTACATGGCCGCTGCTGACACCAAGCACCTTTTTTGTAGTTATGATGCTGACGATTAATTCCTTCAAGGTATTTGATTTGGTATATCTGATGACAGGCGGAGGTCCTGGAACAGCATCAACAATGATTTCTCAGTACATCTACAATCAGGCGTTTGTTTCCTGGAACTACGGACGATCCTCAGCAGCAGCCATGATTCTGTTCCTCATTGTAGGGGCTTTGACAGTCATTCAGTTCCGCGCGGAAAAGAAATTTGTAAATTATTAAGAAAGGCGGTGGCATTGTGGTAGAGAAAAGAAGTCCTGTAAAAAGAACGATCATGTATATTCTTCTTGTTATTCTTACAATTATTACTTTGGTACCGCTGGTATGGATGCTTTCTGCTTCTCTGAAATTGGATAGTGAGGTGTTTTCTGTACCGATTCAGTGGATTCCAAAGAATCCAAAATGGGATAATTATTCAAAAATCTGGACTAAAATTCCTTTGGCAACTTTTACTCTCAATACAGTAAAACTGACAGTTATCATTACTATTATTCAGGTGCTTACCTCCAGCTTTGCTGCTTATGGGTTTGCCAAGTGTAAATTCAAAGGAAGAGATATTTTGTTCCTCTGCTATGTAGCAACCATGGCCATTCCGTGGCAGGTATATATGCTTCCTCAGTACAGCATGATGAACGAGATGCACCTGGTAGACACTCATACAGGATATGTGCTGATGCAGGCGTTTTCCGCTTTTGGCGTATTCCTTATGAGACAGTTCTTTATATCGCTTCCAAACGAGCTTTTGGAAGCTGCGAGAATTGACGGACTTTCTGAGTATGGAATTTTTGCAAAAATTGCTCTTCCCCTCAGCAAGGCATCAATTTCCACATTGGTAATCTTTACTTTCGTAACGATCTGGAACGATTATATGGGACCAATGATCTATTTTAATACTGAGACAAAGAAAACACTGCAGCTTGGCGTTAGAATGTTTATTGGACAGTATTCCACGGAGTACGGCTTAGTATTTGCTGCATCTGTACTTTCGCTGATTCCTGTATTGATTATCTTTCTGTTAGGACAGAAACAGTTTGTTCAGGGTATTGCAAGCAGCGGAATTAAAGGATAATGATAGTAGGTGAATGGAAATGATATACAGAGAAGAAAATTCCCTGGTTTTCCGTTTCGACGGGGAGAAGCTGACCATTACACCATGGGGGCAGAACAGTGTAAGGGTTCGCTCTGTGATGATGGGAGAAATTATTAATACAGATTATGCATTAGATAAAGAGCCGCCTTTTGGCGGCTCTTCCCCTAAATTCCTGTTGGAAGAAAACAGGGGGGAACTGATTAACGGAAAAATTAAAGTGATTATGGAACAGGCTCCAGACAAAACAGGCTGCCGGCTGTCCTTTTATCGAACCGATGGAAAGCTTTTGCTTAGGGAACTGGGAGATGGAGGCGCCTTAAAATTAAAAGCCCGGGATTTTGTGCCTATTACCGGAGGACATATGGAGCTGAAGGTGTCCTTTGAAGCCTGGGAGGAAGAAAAGTTTTTTGGAATGGGGCAGTATCAGCAGAATATTTTAGATTGGAAGGGATGCATCCTGGAGCTGGCACACAGAAATTCCCAGGTGAGCATTCCATTTGTGGTTTCCAGCAGAGGATATGGTTTTTTGTGGCATAATCCGTCTATTGGCCAGGCGGTCTTTGGAAATAACGTAACTCGTTGGGAAGCTTCCTGTACTAGACAGATGGATTATTGGGTAACAGCAGGAGATACTCCAGCTGAAATTATAGAGTCATATGGAGATGCAGTGGGGAAACCTCCCGTTATGCCAGAATATGCTCTGGGATTTTGGCAAAGTAAATTAAGGTATTGGAATCAGGAACAGATTTTGAGTATAGCAAGAGAGTATAAAGACAGGGGGATTCCGATTGATGTAATTGTTTGTGATTATTTTCACTGGCCCAAATTGGGGGATTTCCGCTTTGACTTAGATTTTTTCCCAGATCCGGCAGCTATGGTGCGGCAGCTGAAAGACATGGGGATAGAATTGATGGTGTCTGTTTGGCCTGAAGTAGCTTTGGATAGTGAAAACTGGCCAGAGCTGCAGGAAAAAGGAATGTTGATTCATCCGGAACGAGGGATTAATATTTTAAAAACCTTTGGAGGAGACAGTTCTTATTATGATGCTACCAATCCGGAGGCGAGGAAAAGAGTTTGGGAAATTTGCAGAAAAAATTATTATCAATTTGGAATCAGGGCCTTTTGGCTAGATGATGCAGAGCCTAATTATCAGTCCTTGGATTATGATCATTATCGGCTTTATATGGGGACCAATCTGGAAGTAGGTAATCTCTATCCTAAGATGTATGCCAGAACTTTTTATGAGGGGATGAAAGAGGAAGGCCAGGAGGAAATTGTAAATCTGGTTAGATGTGGTTGGGCTGGAAGCCAAAAATACGGAGCGTTGATTTGGTCTGGAGATATCCACAGTACCTATGAAGATATGAGAAAACAGCTGTGTGCTGGCTTGAATATGGGAATGGCGGGAATTCCGTGGTGGACAACAGATATTGGAGGGTTTGTTGGAGGTAACCCGGAAGATGAAAGATTCCGTCAGCTGCTGATTCGATGGTTTCAATGGGGAACTTTTTGCCCGGTTATGCGTCTTCATGGAGACAGAGGGCCAGATGGAAAAGTATATGGTCCAGATGGAACGGAGGCGATGCGTACTGGAGGCGACAATGAGATTTGGAGCTTTGGAGAAAACGTTTTTCGGATTTTGAAAAAATATATTGGAATCCGGGAAAGCATTCGTCCGTATATAAGAGCATGTATGGCTGAAGCCCATAGACTGGGTGCTCCTGTCATGAGAACGATGTTTTATGAATTCCCAAAAGATCCAGTATGCTGGGAGTTGAAAGAGCAGTACATGTTGGGAAATACTCTTTTAGTTGCGCCTGTATTTGAGGAAGATATTTCAGAGCTTTCTGTTTATTTACCGCCAGAGGAACAGTGGTTTGATTTTTGGACAGGTGAGAAGATAGAAAACGGCTGGCAGACCGTTAAGACCAAATTGAGTACGATTCCAGTCTTTGTAAGAGGCAGCTTAAAGCAAACGTTTCATGAGATGCTTTTATCTGAGAAGGGAGGGACTGTATGTTATACCCCAAAATGACAAAAAGCCGTATGGTTTTTCAATTAAATGGAATCTGGGATTTTAAGCTTCTGAAGGAAGAGGACAGCTTCAATCCTTTGGAATCTTCTGCTTTGGAAGGCTGGATGGCTATGCCGGTCCCTTCTTCCTACAATGATATTTATCAGGGAAGAGAATTTGCGGATCATGTGGGAGATATGGTTTATCAGCGGACATTTGCTGTAACGGAGACGATGAAAGCCCACAGATTGGTGCTTCGTTTCGGAAGTGTGGCTCATGTGGCACAGGTTTACTTAAATGGGAAAAAGCTTGGCAGCCACAAAGGAGGTTTTCTTCCTTTTTCTTTCGACATTACCAATGAAGCTGTTGCAGGAGAAAATGTTCTTACGGTTGTGGTGAGCAATATTGTAGATAACACCACTCTTCCCTGCGGAAGACTGGTGAAGGAAGAGTTTCCAGGGCTGCCTTCCCGTCTTCGCAATCTGCCTAATTTTGATTTTTATAATTATACTGGTATTCTCCGCCCGGTCTGGCTTTATACTACACCAGATACTTATATAAAAGATATAACCGTAATGGGAAAAATGGATGGCCAGGTGTTCTGGGAGGTTGCTGTTAGTGGCCAGGCGGCGGATTGCAGTCAGGTGTCTGTGGAAGTTTTGGACAAGGCTGGAAAGACTGTCTGCTGTGGAGAAGGAAAGAAAGGAGTCATAAATGCCGGCAAAATAAACCTGTGGTCTCCGGAAAATCCTTATCTTTATAGTCTGAACGTAAAGGTGAGGGATGAACAGGGAATTTTTGATGAATATACAGAAACTTTTGGTTTTAGAGAAATTGGAGTGAAAAACTGCCGCCTTACTCTTAATGGGGATCCTATATACTTAAAAGGCTTTGGAAAGCATGAAGAATGTCCGGTACACGGCAGAGCTACAGATCTGTCCTACATAGTAAAAGATCTTGGCCTTCTTAAGTGGATTGGTGCCAATTCCTTCAGGACCAGCCATTATCCCAACAGCGAGGAAATGATGCAGATGTGTGACCGGGAAGGGATTCTGGTTATTGATGAGACCCCTGCTGTTGGACTTCACACCGGTTTTACAGCAACCGGACTGTTGGGCGGTGTTCCCAATGGAACATGGAAAACCATGGAGACAGCAGAACATCACCAGGATGTAATCCGGGATATGATTCAGAGGGATAAGAATCATCCCTGTGTGATTGCCTGGTCCGCGGCAAACGAGCCGGCCAGCGAGGAGGAAGGGGCAAAAGAGTACTTTGAGCCTTTGGTAGAGCAGTTTAAAACGCAGGATCTTCAGCATCGGCCGGTGACCATAGTAACCTATGAGGGTTCCAGTCCAAAGGCGTGTAAAGTGGCAGAGCTGTGCGATTTTCTGGTTCTTAACCGCTACAGAGGATGGTATGATACAGAGGGGAACCTGGAGGGAGCTAAGGCAAAACTTAAGGACGAACTGGAGAGATTCCATAAGAGATGTCCCAACAAGCCTATAATGCTTGGCGAATACGGAGCTGACACCATAGCTGGAATTCATGATATCAATGGAAGATTATTCTCTGAAGAATACCAGGTCCAGTTTATGGAAGCCTACAGCCAGGTATTCGATTCTTTGTCTTATATAACCGGGGAACATGTCTGGGTATTCGCTGATTTTGCTACAGCAGAAAATATAAAGAGAGTAGAAGGAAACAAAAAAGGAATTTTTACAAGGGATCGGCAGCCGAAAATGGCTGCATATTATCTCCGGAGAAGATGGAAGGAGAAGTTTCATGGACAAATGGATTAAAATGGAGGATCTTGCCTCCTATCCTCAGGTTACGGATGAGGAAGTAAAGAAAGCGATGGAATTGGCCGTTGCTCAGGTGAGAAGAAACCTGCCGGAGTTTACAGACAAGTTTCCTCAGGCTTCCAGTAAGGGGAATTTTTATCCGCCTGGGGAAAATGTAGGATGGACTACCGGCTTTTGGACAGGCGAGATCTGGCTGGCATGGGAAAACGCTGAGAGACAGGAAGAGAAGGAAATGTTTGCCCGTGCCGGGGAAATACAGGTGAATTCATTTTTAGACAGAATTAAG